>NZ_JAUOEO010000001.1:975500-1289000 GCF_030540825.1 Flavivirga spongiicola | reverse complement strand
ATTTTTAAAAACCATTTGCATATTGAAAATGATAAAATTTGATATGAATTAAAGCGAAAATATAAAAAAAACTTAATTAAAAGTTAGGGTTGTTCGATTTTGCTTCGCTTTAATAATATAGAATGTAATAATAATGATAACGAAAAGAATACAAAAGCTGATAGCTAAATACCTTGTAAATCAAGCTTCCTTTTCAGAATTGGATGAGTTAGAACAATGGCTCAAAGACTCAGATAATGAAAAGGAGTTTGCCCGTTTTGTAAAAACAAATTATTTAATAGAATACAACTTGAAGAAATTTAATAAAGATATAACCAAGTTAAAACTTTACGACCTTATCGAACAGGAAAAGAAAGTTTTGAGATTAAAGAGAATTCAAAAATATTCTAGATATGTAGCTGCAGCTGTAGTAGTAGGTATATTAGCAACAGGTTATTTCTTTAAAGATAATATCTTTAGTACACCCATTGAACAAACTCCAACAATAGTGAATACTAAAGCTATCGTGCCAGGAACAGACAAGGCAACATTAACTTTAGGAGATGGTTCTATTGTAGTTTTGAAAAAAGGCAATACATATCAGGGGCAAAATGCTAATAGTAATGGCGAAGAAATAATCTATGAAGCAAGTAAACAAAAACCAACAGAAATAGTATATAATTATTTAACGGTTCCAAGAGGCGGAGAATATTATATTGTCTTATCCGATGGTACACGTGTTTGGTTAAATTCAGAATCTCAGCTTAAATATCCTGAAAGTTTTATAGAAGGAGAAACACGAGAAGTAGAACTGGTATATGGTGAAGCTTATTTTGATGTGTCCCCAAGTACAGAACATAAGGGATCTAATTTTAAAGTGTTTAATAGGTCTCAAGAAGTTGAAGTGTTGGGAACAGAATTCAATATTAAAGCTTACAAAGATGAAGTTAATATTTATACCACATTAGTAGAAGGAAGAGTTGTTGTAGATAATGGTATTTCAAAGCAAAATTTAATTCCGAATCAACAATCTAATTTAGACCTTGAAAAGAATAGTATTAAAGTAACTGTGGTTGACGTTGAAGGGGAGATTTCATGGAAAAATGGTGTTTTTAGTTTTAAAGGGAAATCTTTAAAAAACATTATGAGAGTTATATCTAGATGGTATGATGTTGATGTCATCTTTTTAGATAAAAATTTAGAAGAATTAAAATTTAAAGGTGTTTTGAGTAAGAATCAAAGTATTGAAGAAATTTTATCAATTATGAAGTCTAGTACAATAAGCGACTATAAGATTAAGGATAAAACTATAATTTTAAAATAGACCATTCATTTTTGTTAGATATAACTATCTGATAACATTGAAAAGACCTTGTAAAAGGATGAATAATAACCATTTAATAAAATATAAGGAACTGCTTATGAAATAAAAAAACAATTACAAAAAAGAAGGATAAAGTTTAACCCGCAAAAGTATAAAACTCTATCCCCTTAGATCATTATCTATTAATTAAAAGTGTTTAACTAACAAATAATAAACAAATTTATGGAAATTAAATTAACTAATGCCTGTTTTCAATATAGAAAATGGCTCTTAATGATTATAATGAGAACTTTCATTTTCTTATACTGCACCATGGTTTTTGCCTTAACACCAAATAATGTTATTTCACAAAATTCTAAGATTAAGGTTAAAGAAGATAAGGTATTAACTGTTGATGAGGTATTTGACCTTATCATGGAGCAAACGGATTATAAATTCTTTTATGAAGAAGGTATATTCAAAGACTTTCCCAAGGTACATTTAAAGAAAGGGACTTTAAAAACTAATAAATTATTAAATAGGACCTTGTCCAAAGGTGATTTAAATATTATAGTAACTAATAATAATGCTATTTTAATACAAGAAAAACCTAAAAAAGCTATTACCTCAGGTCAGCAACAACACAATGTTTCTGGAGAAATAACAGATGCATCTGGTCAACCATTACCAGGAGCTAATATTCTTGAAAAGGGTACAACAAATGGAGCACAAACAGATTTTGATGGTAAATTTTCATTAAACGTAAGCAGTGCAAATGTCATTTTAGTAGTGTCTTATATTGGTTTTTTATCGCAAGAAGTATCCGTTAATAATCAAGAGACCATTACCGTTGCTTTACAAGAAGATACAGCTAAGTTAGATGAAGTTGTCGTCGTGGGATACGGTACAAGTACCAAAGAAAAGTTTAATGGATCTGTGTCGAAGGTAAATAATAAAACGCTAAACAATTATTCTTCTGCAAATTTTGAACAGTCATTGGCTGGTACAATTTCGGGTGTTCAAATATTAGGTAATAGTAAAAACCCTGGTGATAATTCCGTAATCCAAATTAGAGGTCTTAGTACCTTGACTGCTGGGACTAACCCATTAATTGTAGTTGATGGAAACCCATTAAGTGAGGGATCTTCATTAAGTTCGGTAAATACAAATGATGTCGAAACTATCAGTATACTAAAAGATGCCGCTTCTGCTGCCATTTATGGGTCTAGAGCATCAAATGGGGTCATATTAATTACAACAAAAAAAGGAAACAGAGGTAAACTTAAAGTGACTTACAACGGTTATGTTGGTTTTCAATCACGGATTGACAAATTTAAAGTGACCGATGCCTATGACACAGCATTATTCGATTTAGATGCTCGTAACTTTGGTTATATATCAGGAGGAGCAGGAAGAAGTATTACAGATGATAATGCTACAAGAGATGCCAATGGTGGAGGAAAACGAAGTAGAATACCGACGTATCTTCAAGGATATATAGATGGTACTCCTGGTCTTACCAATACAAACTGGAATGATGCCGTTTTTAGAGATGCCATGCAACAAAACCATTATTTAAACCTTAGTGGTGGAAATGAAAAAAGCGACTATTCTATTTCATTTGGGCATTTGAATCAAGATAATATCATTATTGCTTCCGGTTATAAAAGATATACCAATAATATAAGATTCAATTCACAGATTAGCGATCGTATTAAGTTTGGTATTAATACAAATATTTCAATGTCTGATGCGACTCCTACAGGAGAACGCGCTTGGTCACAAACCCTTTTAGGTAGAGGCAGACAAGCAGATCCTGCATTTACAGTGACATTGATGCAACCCTATTATCCTATATATAACCCAGATGGCACCTTGGCCATTGCAGCACAATTAGATGATAATAACCAAAATTGGGATGGCCCAATTTCAGAAAACACAATAGCACATGTGCTATTGTCTGATTTTACTAAAAAAGGTTTTAGGCTTTTTGGAAATACATTTGTTGAGATTGAACCTATAGAAGACCTTAAATTTAAAACCTCCTTTGGCGGGGACTACAGCACCAGTGTAGAAGAATTCTTTGCGCCTTCAACTTTTGGTAATTACAGAACACCAGTAGCTAATAATCCTACACAAGCAGCAAAGTATGATACCAAGAGAGAGAATTTTATTATCGAAAATCTTTTAAGTTATAAGAAAAAAATTAAATCACATACATTTGATGTATTGTTGGGATATAGCTATCAACAGGAATTTAGAAACGAAACCGACCTTGAGAGTAGAGATTTTGCTGATGACAATATAAGAAACGTGAGTGGTGCGACGTCTATTACTGCAACGTCTAAAAGTAGTAAATGGGCATTAGAATCATATTTTACACGTTTACAATATGATTTTGACAACAAATATACCTTGTCTGGATCTATAAGAAGAGATGGATCATCACGTTTTGGAGCCAATACAAAGTATGGAAATTTTGCTTCAGTGTCAGCAGGGTGGGTTTTGAGTAATGAATCTTTCTTTCCTCAAGACAAGTTAATTAACTATGCAAAACTTAGGGCAAGTTTAGGTCAAACAGGTAACAACCAAATTGGTGATTTTGGTTCCGTTGCATTAATCTCTCCTGATAATTATGCCATAGATGGAAGTCTAACTTCTGGAGTGTACACGAGAACATCACCAAATGCCGATTTGTCTTGGGAAACCAATACGGCTGTTAACTTTGGTTTAGATTTAGGGCTTTTGCAAAACAAATTGTTTTTTACAGCAGAATATTATACGTCTAAAACAACCGATTTGTTATTGGATGTTCCAGTGCCTCAACAATCTGGTTTTTCTGAGTCTTTACAAAATATTGGAGAATTAGAAAACAAAGGGGTAGAGTTCGAAATAAAAGGGCGAGACTTTAATATTGGTGATTTGAAAATTGGCTTTAATGCTAACATTTCTCATAGTACAAATAAAGTATTAGCGCTTGGTAACGGACAGAGCCAAATAATATTTAGTTCAGGGGTAGATTTCATTACTAAAGTAGGCGAACCAGTAGCACAATTTTACAATTATAATGTTACGGGTGTTTACAAGTCACAGTCAGAGATCGATAACGATCCGGTAACGCCGTTATCTGGTACAGAAATAGGAGACTATATTGTACAAGACACCAATGGTGATGGCAGAATCACATCTGACGATAGAGCCATGCAGGGAGACTTTAATCCCGATTTTACCTATGGTTTTGGATTTACATTAAACTACAAAGGATTTGATCTATCTGCTCAATTCACTGGTATTGAAGGGAGAAAAGTGTCCGATCATATAATTAATCGTACCGAAAGTGGAGAAGGTTTCTTTATTCCTTCTCAATATTATTTTGATAACTATTTTAACGATCGCAATCCAGATGGATTCTTTAGAAGACCAGATTTTTCTAGTTTTTCATCTGCGGGGAGGCTGACAAGAAAATCAAATCTTTCAGTACTTGATGGTGACTACTTTAGGTTGAGAAGTTTGCAATTAGGGTATACATTACCAAGTAGTATCATTGATAAACTGAGTATTGATAACCTAAGACTATACTTCACAGGAAACAATCTGTTTAATGTCACAAAATTTAGAGGATATAATTCCGATGGGGTGGATACAAGATCAAATGAAAGGCAGTCGTTGTCCCGAGGTTATATTGATTCATCGAGTCCATTAACTCGATTTATAGCCATAGGAATGGATATTAAATTTTAATTAAAAAAATATAGAAATGAATATCAAATTAAATATTATAACTATAGCCTTAATATCGTTGGTTTTAGGGGCTTGTTCAGATAAGTTAGATTTGTCCCCAATAACAGAGAAGGCAGCAAATAATTTTTATACTAGCGAACAAGAAATTGAAAGTGCTGTTATAGGCGCATATGCTCAACTTCAAAATGGAGGACTTTACGGACTTGATTTAATTGGTGCTGGGGAAATATCGGGAGAAGATACTTTCGAGGAAATTGCGGCAAACGATGGTGGCCGTTTTGGCCAATTGGACGATTTTTCAACAAATGCTGGAAATGATTTAGTGGGAGACATTTGGAAAGAGTCTTATGAAGGCATTCAAAGAATTAATATTGTTCTTAATCGAATCACCGATATAGAATATGAAAATAGCACGATTAAAAATAACCGAATAGGTGAAATGAAATTCCTTAGGGGTTTGTTGTACTTTAACCTTGTAAGATTGTATGGAGGCGTTCCATTGGCGCTTGAAGAAACAACGAATCCTTCCGATTACTTCGGACAAGGGCGTGCCACGGTATCAGATATTTATGCGCAAATTGAATTAGATTTAAATGATGCGATTCAAAACCTTCCACCAGATACAGATAAATTAGCAGGAAGACCAGCCAAAGGAGCAGCTCAAGCCTTATTTGCCGATGTACAAATGAATCTCGGCAATTATAGTGAAGCTGTTACAATTCTAGGGCCGCTTGTTAACTCTGGGAATTACAGTTTAATGCCATCGACATCAGAAATTTTTGGTGTTGCTAATGAAGGTAATTCAGAAATCTTATTTGAAGTTCAGTTTGCCAGTGGTGTTGATGGTAATAATGAAGGGGAGCCTGCTGCATCGCAATTCAGACCCTCAGGGACTACAGCAAATGCAAAGGGACATAATTTGCCTTCTGCAGAATTTGTAGCACTTTATGAATTAGGTGATACACGAAAGGATGATTATGTAGGTCTAGATGCAGCAGCTAATCCATTTTACTTCTCATTGAAATATGAAGTGTCTTCAACAGGAGCAGATGATGGCGGTTCTGATCATATCATTATTAGATTTGCCGATGTGCTGTTAAAATACGCCGAAGCATTAAATGAATCAGGAGGTTCAAATGCAGCGCAGTATCTTAATATGGTGAGAAATAGGGCAGGATTGGCAAATACAACGGCTACAACACAAAGTGAATTGAGAGATGCCATAGAGATGGAAAGAAGGTTTGAGTTTATAGGAGAAGGACATCGCTGGTTTGATTTAAAGAGAACAGGTGAAGCCATTCAAACTATGAATGCATGGTTTACAGCTAATAGTATAAATGTAACTATAGATGTTGACAACCTTATTTTGCCCATTCCGCAAAGTCAAATAGACACCGATCCTGCGATTACTCCAAATCCAGGATATTAAAAATAAACAAGAATAGTTTTTTTGAGTTTAGTTTATTAGTGAGTCTGTCTAAAAAGTGTCATTCTGAATATTACCGAGAAGCGAAATATATTTTGTTTCGAAGGTAGCAGCGAAGCTGTGAAGAATCTCTTTAAATTATAATGTTTTGATTTATAGAAATATAGGGTTCTTCGCTATGCTCTGAATGACACTTTTCAGGCAGCCTCATTATAACTTAACTATTCCATTTTTTCAATGAACTCATTTAGACTTTTTGGATTTAAGCGAAAATTAGAAGTTTTCAGCTCTGTTGAAGATTTTTTTGAGTTGCATAGCAGAGCTACGGAAGGAAAAAAAGACAAAAACAGAGTTGAAAACAGCCATTTTTTAGCAAATTGAAAAAGTCTAAATGAGTTCAATATCAAGTTTCAAAAAAAGAGCATATTTAGTGAATTTAGAATGGATTAATCTTTAGAAAACAGAAATAAAATAATCATATAAATGAGATGAGCCGTAACAATTTCCTGATATCAAACGAAATGTTTAATGGCGAATTACATCTGACCAATAAAAACAAATAAATAAAAACAGATGAAAACATATTTTTCCATACTTACTTTTTTTATGGTATTAATGTCTTGTAATAAAGAGGTTGCAATAAAAAAAGAAAAAAGCGAAGAGGAATTCAAAATAGCTTCAATTCAAGAAAAGATTGTAAACTTCAAAGATTCAAAAAATAAAGAAGTCATCGTTGTTGCGCACAGAGCAGATTGGAGAAATGCCCCTGAAAATTCATTACAGGCTATACAGAACTGTATCGATATGGGTGTAGATATGGTGGAGATAGATGTTAGAAAAACAAAGGACAATCAGCTAGTAATCATACATGATAGAACCATTGATAGAACAACTACAGGTATGGGTCTTGTTAAAGATTGGACTCTAGATTCTTTAAAGATGTTACAATTAAAAGATGGTTTAGGTGTTGCTACCCAACACAAGGTCCCTACGCTTAAAGAAGCGTTATTAATTACTAAAGGAAAAATACTAGTTAATCTAGATAAAAGTTATGACATTTTTGCTGAATGCTTTGAGGTTATAAAAGAAACGGGAACTCAAGATGAGGTAATAATCAAGGGAGCTATTAAAAGAACAGAAGTAGAGGAAGATTTTGGGCAGTATTTGGATAAGGTACTTTTCATGCCTGTGGTAAGACTTCACAATCCTGGAGCTAAAGAGATTGTTGATGAATATATGGCATCCAATCCACCTGAAGCCATCGAGTTTACTGCTAAATATGATACACTACAAGGCATAAAAAGTTTTAAAAAACTAAGAGAACAAGGAACCAGTGTTTGGGTAAATTCACTTTGGCCGCAACATAATGGCGGTCATGATGATGAAAAAGCAGCTATTAATCCTGCGGTTTATGATTGGTATATAGATAACCATGTTGATATCATTCAAACCGATAGACCAAAATTATTATTGGATTATTTGCGTAGCAAGGGACTTCATAATTAAAATCAATTTTTTTCATAGTTGATTGAGTTAGTTTGAAAGCGCAGCATTCATACTGCGCTTTTTCAATAAATAAAACACCCCCTTTAATTAACACACCATGATTAAAAGAATCATAAATTTTTATACGGCATTAGCAGTCGGAGCAAAAATTGAAAATCAAAAAGAAATCGATAAGAAATACAAACGTTTAAGATGGGCGGTCTTTATTTCTGCAACTATAGGCTATAGCTTGTTTTATGTGTGTCGTTTAAGTTTAAGTGTGGTAAAAAAGCCAATAGTAGGTTCAGGCATATTAAGCGATTCAGAAATAGGTATGATCGGTTCAGCACTGTTTTTTGCCTATGCCATAGGAAAACTCACAAACGGTTTTTTAGCAGATAGAAGCAATATACGTCGCTTTATGGCAACAGGATTGTTATTGACTGCGCTCATCAATTTGGCGTTGGGCTTTACAACCTCCTTTACTATGTTTGTTGTGCTTTGGGGCTTTAGTGGTTGGTTTCAATCCATGGGAGCCGCACCAAGTGTGGTATCCTTATCACGATGGTTTAGTAACAAAGAACGCGGTACCTATTATGGTATCTGGAGCGCCAGTCATGGTCTAGGAAAAGCCATCACCTTTATAGTAGTAGCCTTTATGGTAAGTATTTCAGGCTGGCAATGGGGTTTTTGGGGAGCCGGATTAATTGGCTTAGCGGGAGCTTTAATGGTTGCCCTATTTTTACATGATTCTCCCGAGAGTAAAGGGTTGCCATCTATTGCAGATTATAAAAATGATCATGCCCCGGTTTCGGCAAAAGGAAAATCAGTTGGAGCTTTGCAGAAAGAAGTCCTAAAAAATCCATATATCTGGATATTGGCACTAGCCAGTGCCTTAATGTATGTTAGTAGATATGGTATAGAAAGTTGGGGGATTTACTATTTAGAAGCACAAAAGGGATATACGACTTTAGAAGCTAGTTCTATTGTTTCTGTAAGTGCGGTTAGTGGTATTATTGGTACGATAATATCGGGTATAATCTCAGATAAATATTTTAAAGGAAGTCGTAATGTTCCGGTACTAATAGCGGGTATTTTAAATGTAATGGCCATTTCGTTATTTCTGTTTTATCCAGATGGTTACCCATGGGTAGATACGGCTAGCATGTTCATTTTTGGTTTTGCTATTGGGATTCTAATAACCTTTTTAGGAGGGCTAATGGCAGTAGATATTGCTTCAAAGAAAGCTTCAGGTGCTGCTCTAGGACTAATTGGTATTGCAAGTTATATAGGCGCCGGAATTCAAGATGCCATAAGCGGCTATTTAATTGGAGACAATCATACGACAATAAACGGTATAGATGCTTACGATTTTTCAACAGTAAAAATATTCTGGCTAGGAGCTGCAGTGTTGTCATTAATATGTGCCTTGTTTGTATGGAATGCTAAGGCTAAGGATTAAATTATAAAAATTTATAGAAGATGTCCAAAGAAAATTTAAGCAAATTAAAAAATATCATATTCGATTTAGGTGCTGTAATTATGAATTTGCATGTTCCAAAAACGATTAGTGAATTAAAACATTTGGGTATAATAGATATTGTTAATGATACAGGTCATTATTATACCGATCCTATTTTTTATGATTTCGAAATAGGAAAAGTATCTGAATTTGAATTTTTAGAAAAACTTAGAAGCATGTCTAGTCTAAATCCTTCAAAGAATGAGATAAGAGATGCTTGGAATGCTATGATATTGAATATTCCTAAAGAAAGAATAGGACTTCTTATTAATCTAAAAAAGAAGTATAACCTATACCTTTTAAGTAACACGAATAGTATACATCAAGAAAAATTTGAAAGAGATTTCGAAATTCAAAATGGCTATAATTTTAAAAATTTATTTAATAAAGTGTACTATTCGCATCAAATGGGAATTAGAAAGCCAGAAGAAGGGATATTCCGTTACGTTCTTAAATGGAGTGAATTAGAAGCACAGGAAACACTTTTTATTGATGATTCGATAGACAATATTAAAGCGGCTCAAAGATTTGGGATTCAAACGTTTCATATAAATTCCAGAAATACATTACATAGTTTGTTTAGAAATTAACATAAAATAATTAATAGTTATGAAACTTCCATAACGAACAGTCGATACCCAAGGGGAAGATTATATATGGAAGCTACATGTGACCAATTAAAAACAATAAATATAAACACATGAAAAAAATAATAGTTGTGTCATTATTGATATGTGCTCTTGTTTCTTGTAAAGAGAATACACATAGAACAAATAATACCATAAAAGCAGTTAGTAGTAAAACGAGCACGCTTATTTTAGAGCAGCTTAAAAATCCAACAGAAAACCATGTGCTAGCAGTTGCGCATAGAGGAGACTGGAGAAATGCGCCAGAAAATTCTATAGATGCGATTAATAGAGCTTTAAAAATGGGGATTGACATTGTAGAAATTGATGTTCGAAAAACGAAGGACAACCATTTAATTGTTATGCATGACAAATCTGTTGACAGAACCACAACAGGCAAAGGTAAAATAGCAGAAATAAAATTAGACTCCATTCAAAAACTGGTACTTAAAAATGGAGCAGGTATGCCAACAAAGCATAAAGTGCCAACTCTAAAAGAAGTTATGAATTTTGTAAAAGGAAAACCTGTATTACTTAATTTAGATAAAGCCTGGGATAATCTGCCAGAAAGCTTTGCTATTTTAAAAGAAACAGGGACCATTAATCAAGCTATTTTTAAAGGTAACGACCCATTGCATGTCATGCAAGAAAAACATGGAAAGCTAATGGATAGTATTCATTACATGCCCATGGTATGGCCTATTAATTATAACATTTATGGGGAAACAGCAGAAGCTCCAGATATTTATGCCAAAGGATTTATTGATAATTACAAACCTATAGCCTTTGAGGTTATTTATGATAAAGAAGATTCTCCAGTTATTGATGGCATAGCATTAATGAAAAAAGAAAAAATAACGGTTTGGGTAAATACGCTTTGGGATGAATTATGTGCTGGACATACCGATGATAAAGCATTAGAGAATCCAGAGGCACATTGGGGATGGATTATTGAAAAAGGAGCGAATGTTATCCAAACAGATCGCCCAAAAGAATTACTAGAGTACTTAAGAAAGAAACAATTGCATAATTAGTGACTGGTCGGAAACAGACTAATTTTATCAAAAGATTTATTTTTGGTGAGATTTGGATTTACTTTTTATGAGGTGATGCCTTAGCATCAGGCGATTAAAAATAAATACAAAGATTGTAAAAAGAAACTTTTTTAATTTTGCTATGTTTCCGACCAGTCACTAATTAAAAGTTTAAATTTAAGTTGGTTTTATTATTGGAGTAGAGCTGTTAATTTGTTCTGTTTCTAATTTATCATAAAACATAGAAAAAATACAAAGTATTAGTAGAAGTGGTTTAAACTTTTTATAATTGGCTGCAAAATGTTCTTTTATCCCCACATTTTGCCTTTTTATTACTCCGTAGCGATGCTATGCAGCTCTAAAAAGCCTTCATTTGGGAATAAAATGACTATTTTTCGCTTCAATCAAAAAAGTTTAAACCACTTCGTATAGTAAATAAAAAAAAATCAGGATATTTATCTGCTGAATCCACAAGTTATCCAATGAAAAAAAAATGCTATGTCCTGTTTTTTGTAGTTTGTTTTATGCAAATTAATTTTGCTCAAGATTATGCTGTCCAATTTAAAATAAAAACCAAAAGTAACACCAAAACATTCCCATCGTTTGTATCAAATAAAAAATGGGATGGAGCGAAGATTGTAGATCTGATAAGTACTTCAAATATGGGACTTACTTTAGAGTCTGGAAGAATGGCAGGCTGGTCAGTTTTTATACAACCAAATGGTTCTTGGGGGTGGAATATTGGTGATGGAAAAGCACGTTTGGATTATTTACCATCCGAATTACAAAAAGTAAATGATGGCAAATGGCACCAAATAGCCATGTCGTTTTATCTGGACAAAAAAACAGCATGGCTGTATTTTGATGAGAAACATGTGGCTATTTATAGTTTAAGTGAGCTGAATTTAACAAAGGAACACCTTACCGATAATATGGTGTTTTCAGAGAACAACCAATTCAGTATCAAAGAAGAAAAGACAGGAACGTTTAAGATTAAGACAAAGGAAAATAAAGGTTATTTAGAAAATACTCCAGATAAATTAACCGTAATGAGCTGGAATATATGGCATGGCGCGCGTCATAATGGTGTTGAAAAAGGAATTGAACAAGCGATTACGGCTATAAAAGAATCGGGTGCTGAGCTAGTATGTATGCAGGAAACTTATGGGTCTGGACCAAAAATATCGGATGCCTTAGGAACGTTGTTTTATTATCGTAGTTCAAATTTATCAGTGCATTCAAAATATCCAATTGTAGATACTTACGATTTATATCAACCTTTTCGTTTTGGCGGAGTACGTGTAAAAATGGGAGCCCAATTGGTAGATGTTTTTTCATTGTGGATTCATTACCTGCCTGATATTTCTAAAATGTATCCTGGAGAATCGGTTGCCCATATTCTTTCAGAAGAAAATAAAACCAGAGGTTCAGAAATAAAAGATATTTTAAAGAGTTTACAAATGGCGGCTATTTCAGGCGAAAAAATACCGCTTATTATTGGAGGGGATTTTAATAGTCCTTCTCATTTAGATTGGGGAGAAAATATGAAACTATTTCATAATGATTATGTTATAAAATGGCCCGTTAGTGCATCAATGGCAGAAGCAGGTTTTATAGACTCTTTTCGTGAAATGGCACCAATTCCGAGACATAGTTTGGGGCTAACCTGGTCTCCTCGTTTTCATGAAGACCTGCAAGACCGTATCGATTATATATACTATAAAGGAGCTTTGAATTGTGTAGACGCATATGTAAAAGGGTATACCGATTCAGAATGGCCTAGCGACCATGCCGCTATTGTTGCCAAATACAGATTTAAGTAATATTTACTCATCTTTTTCGTAGTTTTATTTTGAAATAGATAGTATAATTTAACGCGATAATGTTTAAACCACGTAGTGTCGCTTCGAGTGCCACGCCAAGGTGTGGTGTATCGAGAAGTACATTGAATTTCTTATCCATTATTCACATTAATTAAAGCAAGCATGGGTTTTTACAAACAATAAAACTAAATATTTATGACACAGTTAGCTCTAAGAAAAACCCTTGAGAATGATTTGGATGTCCTATTTAACTTCCAAAGTGATCTCATTGCTAATAATATGGCAGCCTTTACATCTGAAAACCCAACAGATAAAGCTACCTATTTAAAAAAATGGACAAAACTTATTAACGATCCAAAGGTTAATATTCAAACTATTACTAAAAATGATGTCATTATTGGTTCGGTTTTACATTTTGAGATGATGGATCAGACCAATGTATCCTATTGGATAGGACGCCCATATTGGAAGCAAGGCTTTGCAACAAAGGCCTTGGAATTGTTTGTAAATACAAAAACAAAGAGAAGGCCTTTATATGGACGGGTTGCCTTTGATAACTTAGGTTCGCAAAAGGTTCTTAAAAATTGCGGGTTTACTTTTATTGGAAAAGAGAAGTATTATGCCAATGCCCGAAAAAAGGAGATAGAAGAACACATTTATATGCTCAGCTAATCGTGTTGTTAAGTTTTGTGGTTATGATTACAATTTAAAACGACTACAAACTATATTGCTACTATTTTTATAACTTTCCTTCTTAGTGAGTGTACCTACAAATATTGATAAATGGCATATAATGGTTTTAAAAAAGCAGCCACGAATACACAAATCTGCCTGACTGGTAGGTCTCACTAATATTCCTATCTATCGACAGGTTTGGCAGACTGAAAGTCTGATTCGTGTTCATGCTGAGATCGGTGTTAAATATTTTAACTAGCGAATGAAATGACGTGAGATTGTCATTCCTGCGAAGGCAGGAATCTAACGTATGTACACAAATATTGTATAATAAAAAGTTGGACACGAATGACACAAATTAACACAAATCCCTAAACTGCACAGGCTTGAAATCTGTCGATAGACAGATTAATTAGTGAAAATTTGTGATATTCGTGTCTTTTTTAAATATGTGTACACACAGTAGTTTGCAGGAATGACAGGCAGATTTATTTTTACTACCAACATCATAATAAATTATTAAGATTTAATGTAACTGCATTTTATTTATTAAACCTATATAATGTACTGAAAATTAAAAGTTTGCAAAAATATGTCAATAGTGATATAATATGCCACAACCATAATTTGTGTATTCGTTGCTTTGTATCGGTAGATCCTCAAGATTTAGTGAACAACCGTTTATATTGATTAAACCAACAGAAATGATAGCTTAAAAAGATGAGATCTATTGTAGTTTAGCAAAGACAGGCTACTCGATACGAAGCAGAAGCTTATAAAAAGCCACTGTTTTATGTTTTTTAACCTTCATAACGAAGTTCTAATATTTAAACTTTTATGAATATTTTTTTCCTATACAATAAATAACCCAACAGAACATAAAGCAGGACAACAGTAAGCCCATATAGCAATGAAGAAAATTTAAGACTTAAAAACTCATGCATAAAAATAGTTTTGTAAAGCCAGGAATGAATATTACTATCAGCTCCGACTTTTATTAAATACATAGATTTAGATATAAAACTAGATAAAAAGTAAATGGTAATAGCATTCATTCCCACATATTTAAATACGGTTCCAAATTCATATTTTTTGATATCTTTTAAATAATAAATAACGGTGAGAATTAAAGTGCCCCAACCACTGGTTACTAAAACAAAACTACTACTCCAAAGCGCCTTGTTTATTGGAAAATAAATATTAAGCAAGTAACCGGAAAGTAATAAACCGAGTCCAACAAAAAATAAATAGCTCACTTTAGTGAGTCCATCCAGCAATTTTCCAATTAAAACCCCTAAAAGACAGGTTACAACTGCAGGTAATGTGCTAATCAGCCCTTCCGGGTCATAATCCGATTTCCACATATGTTTGCCTAAAATTTTTAAATCTAAATAATTTGCCCAATTATTTGGAGCTCTATCAAATGTTGGTGAAATACCATTAAGGTTAGGAAATGGCATAAAACCGAGAAATAACCAATAGCTGACTAAAATAACTGTTGAAATAGTTATCAAACTTTTCCAATTACAATTAAGATATAATACAGATGAAATTAAAAACACAATACCAATTCTTTGAAGCACTCCTAGGAATCGTAAGGTTTCAAAATCAGAAACAAAAGGAAAATAGGGTAAAAATAAACCGAGAAATAACCCTAATCCTATCAGCTTTAAGCTTCTAATTATTATTTTTTTGTAAATGGATTTACTGTTCGATTTATTCTTGTAAGCGAAATAAATTGAAATACCAACGATGAATATAAAAAAAGGAAATATTAAATCGGTCGGTGTTAACCCATGCCATTCAGCATGCAATAAAGGAGCATAAACATGATTCCAATCACCGGGTGTATTAACCAAGATCATAGCAGCAATAGTAAACCCTCTTAAAATATCTACTGATTCTATTCTTTTTTTTTCTAACATAATTAATCTAAAAATTCTCCGACCCTTGGGGCGAGGTTTCCTATTTACCTCTCCTTTAGAGAGGTCAGAATTGCTTTTTTTTGTAATTCTGGGTGAGGTAAAATACAAAATTTCAATTTTTGACCTAGAGGTCAAAACCTGTACTCAACTTGATTGGGTATGAGACTGGGGAAATACCCACATGGCTTGCCTCGAGGATAGTCGGTTTCAAGAAATTTTTTATTATTCCTAATTTTTATTCAAATATAATTAATATTCCTATCCTTTTATAAGCCTCATTTTATGTCTAAAAAAAGCATAATAAAGACTATTTACAAAGAAGTTGATAGAGTTTCTACATCTAGAGGATCTATCTGGAATTATTTTTAAATGGATGAATGGTTTCCACAATAACTCTTTTTCTAAATGTCATTACATTGTACATTTGAAATTAAGAATCAGGTGTTTATATTATTATTAACCCGTTGTGCATTTTGAATCAAAAATGTATCAATATGTCAGTTCGAGTGATTTTGAGGCACGAAAAATTGTATCGAGAACCCATTTACAAGCTAAAATTCTTATTCTCGATACAAATTTCACTCATTTCAATCGTAAAATTCACTCGAATTGACAGAATTTTATCAAAATGCATAACGGGTTATTATTAGAGCAAAAAAGTAGAGTCAAGGTACTGTAAATCAAAAATTAATAGAAGTTTAACTGGTGTAGTATTAATAATATTATGATAGTTTGTATCTTTGCTTCAATGAAATTTATAGTACTTATATTGGCAGCATTAATTCTTACATCTCCGATGCGGGAGCATGTAGATGTTGTTGTTGTTGGTACATATTGCGATAATTCAGAAAGTTTTGATAACATAGGACTAGATGATCAACATCATGATGATAATGAGGACGAAAGAAATTCAAACCATCATCATCATTGTGTAGATATGAGTATTACTAACATATTTACACCTACTAAGTTCGAGTTTCAACTTGATTTTTCACCTGAATTTAAGAAACCAATATTTTCATATAAAAAGTTTCACTCTTTTAGCTTTTTAGACCGCCTTTTTCAACCCCCTCGGGTTTAATTCAATTTTTTTTAGAGGATACTTATACCAATTTGAATGTAAAATATCGTATTAAAGCCGATATTATTTTAAAATCTAAAAACGCTGTGATTAGATTGCATAGCATCGTTACGGAATTTATGAACAAGGCATTTAGATTTAAAAAAGCCTGTACTCAACTTGATTGGGTAAACAAGTCGACATGCGACATTTTACATTCAAATTGGTATTAAATCCTTACACGTCCTATTAAAATAACGCGACTTCGATATAAATAACTCTTTTGTTGTTTTTAAGTTAGTTGTCATTTCGACAGACTACTGTGTGTACACATCTTTAAAAAAGACACGAATGACACAAATTCACACGAATCCAGCACTCTATGGCGTAGATTGGACTCAACATGAATACGAATCCCTGGCCCATACAGGCTTGAAATCTGTCTATCGACAGATTGATTAGTGAAAATTTGTGGCATTCGTGTCAAGCTTTTTATTGTTCAATATTTGTGTGTACACGGTAGATTTCGGCAGAGTGAAGAATGAGCGACGAGAAATCTTATAATTATGAGATTCCCTGACTGCCATCAGGCAGGCTCATCATAAGCTTCGCTTCATATCTTCAAACAAAACATATTTTGTTTTTGATAGTGTTCAGGAATAACAAACAAACTCTTAACATTCGTATCGATCAGTTCTTTGTCTAATGCTAGGCAAGATGAATTATGTAGAACTCACGTTAAAACAGGACATATTTATAATTGAATTAATAAAAATTTTATGATTAATAAACTTATTGAGTTTTCAATCCATAACAAATTTGTTATTGGATTGTTTACACTCGCATTAATAATTGGAGGCATTTACAGTGTTAAACAAGTACCTGTAGATGCGGTTCCCGATATTACTAATAATCAAGTTCAGATTATTACCCAAGCCCCTAACTTAGGTACAGAAGATATAGAGCAATTTATTACCTACCCTATAGAAATTGCTGTTGCAAACCTTCCGGAAGTCACAGAAATAAGATCTATTTCACGTTTTGGACTTTCAGTTGTTACGATTGTTTTTAGTGACGATTTAGACACCTATTTACCACGACAATTAGTATCTGAAAAACTAAACGAAATTAAAGCTAACATTCCGGAAGGTTTTGGAGAACCTTTTATGGGGCCTATATCGACAGGCTTAGGAGAAATTTATCAATATACTTTAGAAGTTGCCCCAGAGTTTAAAGATAAATATTCTGCCACCGAACTACGTACCATACAAGATTGGATTATTCGCAGGCAAATGGCGATGGTTCCAGGTGTTGTAGAAGTGAATGCCTTTGGTGGAAGTATTAAGCAGTACGAAGTCACTATGGATCCTAATGAATTGAATGCCATAGGGTTGACTATCAATGATGTGTATGCTGCATTAGAAAGTAATAACCAAAATACGGGAGGCGCCTATATTGAAAAAAACCATCAAGCTAATTTTATTAGAGGGGAAGGTTTAGCCCGTACTTTAGACGATATTAAAAATATTGTAGTTACGAATAGAGAAGGTATTCCCATTACTGTTAAAGATATAGGAATTGTGCAATTTGGTAAAGCGACGCGGTATGGAGCATTAACCAAAAATGGAGAAGGAGAAGCTGTCGGTGGTATGATTTTAATGCTAAAAGGAGCAAGTACAGACACTGTAATAAAAAGTGTAACTGATAGGATGGATGACATTCAAAAATCCTTACCAGAAGGTGTTACCATAAAGTCATTTTTAGATAGAAGTAAACTCATAGCAAACACAACATCTACGGTGAAGAACAATCTAGTTGAAGGTGCGCTCATCGTCATTTTTATCTTGGTATTTTTCTTAGGAAACTGGCGGGGAGGATTAATAGTCGCTTCTACGATTCCATTATCACTACTCTTTGCTTTTATACTTATGAACGCTTTTGATGTTTGGGCAAACTTAATGAGTTTAGGGGCCATTGATTTTGGTATTATCATTGACGGCGCGGTCATTATTGTAGAAAGTGCCGTTTTTCTTATCTATCAGCGGATTAAAAAAACTGGAGCCATGACGGCAAAAGATAGAGATGACATGACATATAGTGCTTCATCAAAAATGATGAATACCGCTTTCTTTGGGCAATTCATTATTCTTATCGTTTTCTTACCAATTCTGGCTTTAGAAGGCGTAGAGGGAAAAATGTTTATTCCTATGGCTTTAACTTTTAGTTTTGCTATGATTGGCGCTATGGTATTGTGTTTAACATATGTGCCAATGATGACGGCGTTATTTTTAAAAGCGCCCAAAACAGAAAAGAAATATTGGGGAGACAGGATAGTACATTGGTTAGAAGATACATATGAAAACATATTGGTAAAAGCTTTAAGAAAAGGAAAAATCATTGTTGTTTCATCTGTTGTATTACTCGCGTTAGCCATATTTACCTTTACCAGAATGGGCGGAGAGTTTATTCCTCAATTGGATGAGGGCGATTTGGCCTTTCATGCTATTTTAAAACCAGGAAGTTCATTAACAGAAACAATAGAAACAACTACAAAAATTGAAAAAATAATAAAACAGAATTTTCCAGAAGTTATTGATATTATAAGTAGGATAGGTGTTGCAGAAGTGCCAACAGATCCTATGCCTATGGATATTGCAGATGTTTTTGTCATTCTAAAACCTCAAAACGAATGGACTAGTAATATGACCAAGGAAGCCCTTATTGATAAGATGAAAACTATGGTAGAGCAGGTTCCTGGCGTAAATTATGAATTCACACAGCCTATCGAAATGCGTTTCAATGAACTTATAACTGGAGTAAGGGAAGATATTGCTGTAAAGCTTTATGGTGACGATTTGGATATGCTGGCAAAAAAAGCAGAAGAGATTGGTAAAATAGTAGCCACTGTCGATGGTGTTGCAGATATGAAAGTAGAAGCGACTTCTGGCCAGCCTCAAATTACTATTCGTTACAATAGAAGTAAAATAGCCCAATATGGTTTACAAATAAAGGCGTTGAATAAACTTATAGAAACTGCTTTTGCTGGCGGTGTTGCAGGAACCATTTTTGAAGGTGAAAAGCGTTTCGATTTAGTGGTTCGTCTTAAAGAAGAGTTGCGACAGGATTTAAGTAATGTAAAAAACCTATTTGTTACTTTGCCTAGTGGTACTCAAATACCGTTGAAGGAAGTGGCTAGTATAAGCTACAAACCAGGCCCCATGCAAATAAGTCGTGATAATACCAATCGTAGAACCTATGTTGGTATTAATGTTAGAGGACGCGATATAAAATCGTTGGTAGAAGAAATTCAACAAAAAATTGAAACCGAAGTGACCTTGCCAACAGGATATTATGTGCGTTATGGCGGAGCCTTCGAAAATTTAGAGCGTGCTACTAGCAAATTAAAAACGGTTGTTCCTATAGCATTAGGGCTGATATTTGTCCTCATTTTTATGGCGTTAAAATCATTTAAACAAACCATGATGATTTATATGGCTATTCCATTGGCAACTATTGGAGGTGTTTTTTCATTAATGCTTCGGGATATGCCTTTCAGTATATCGGCAGGCATCGGTTTTATTGTGCTTTTTGGGGTCGCCGTATTAAACGGTTTGGTATTGATTAGTGGGTTTAACGAACTTAAAGAAGAAGGAGTTACAGATATTAACGAGCGTATTAGAATAGGTACAAGACGGCGTATTCGTCCCATATTGTTAACGGCCTTGACCGATATGTTAGGGTTTTTACCAATGGCTCTATCAACATCCTCAGGAGCCGAAGTGCAACAACCTTTAGCAACAGTGGTTATTGGTGGTCTACTAACATCTACATTGTTAACCTTATTTGTTATCCCCATTTTATATAGATGGATTGAACGTAAAAATGATGAACTTATGTTCCCAAAATTGAATACCTCTGGGAATAAAGCTATTATAGCAAGTTTTGTGTTGTTATTTAGCTTCGGAATGGCTCAAGCACAACAACCAACCATTTCCATGGAAGAAGCCGTTACATTAGCATCCAAAAACTATCCGTCTATAAAAGCTGCTGTACTTTCTATTGAAAAGGAGAAAGCTTTAAAATCTACGGCTTGGGATTTTGGTGATACCAATATTTTTACATCGGGAGAAGAAATAGGAAATAATAATTCTGGGACTTATACCACTTTAGGAATTGGACAAAGTGATATGGATATTTTCGGAATTTCTTCAAAAAATAAATTGGCGAATGAGACTATTAAACTCGCCAAAATAAATGTGGAATTAAGTACTTTAAGTCTCAAGCAGAACGTTCAAAAGGCTTGGGCAAAAGCCTATACAACTAAGAAAATATTTGAATCTTATAATAAGATACTTTCTGTATTTTCTGGATTAAATAAAGCCATAGACTTGCGTTTTGAAACAGAAGCTATTTCAAAACTAGAATACAATGCCACCAAGAATCAAGGCAAATTGATTGCACTTAAAAAGGAGCAAGCGCTGGTGTCTTATAAAATGGCATTACAGGAATTGAATCAGTGGTTATTTACAGATATATGGTATGATGTAGCACCAACATCATTTAATACATTCGATAATAACCTTTTAGTTAATGAAGCAAGTCTGAAAGACCATGTGCTTTTCAAATTATGGCAAAACCAATTGGACGTTGCAAATGCCCAACAAAAGGTTTCTAACGCTCAGTTTTTACCAAAAATATCTGCACAATACGGATTTCAAAAAATAGCAGATCAATCCGGATTCAATAGTTTTCAAATTGGTGTGAAGATCCCTTTAATATTTAACAAAGCCAAAGGGAAATCTAAAGCCTCAAAAATTAATAGCGCTATTATAGAGCAAGAAAATATAGCTAAACAAACACAGTTTAAAAGTACTTTTTATGCTATGCTTTTAAAATATGAGCAGTTAGAAGCAAGCTGGCAATATTATAAAGATGAAGCACTTCCATTAGCTATAGAGCAGCGAAATGGTGCAACCTTATCATATAAGGAAGGTGCTATGGATTATATAGCCTTTCTTCAAAATATGAAAGCGGCCATTCAATTAGAAATTAATACTTGGAATATACTTCAAGACTATTTAGAAAGTAAAATACAGTTGGAATACTTTTTAACATCAAAACAATAAAAATGAAAAAAATAAATTTATATATCACAGCAATCTTGACGGTTTTTATAACATTAACAAGTTGTAAAAATCACTCAGAAAAAGATGGACACGAGCACGATGCCTCAGGAAATCATGTTGCCCCAGTTACAAACTCAAATACTCCGAAAACTGTTGGTACTCATGGGGAACATACAGAAGAAGTTATCCTAAATCAAGCTCAAATAGATGTTTTAAACATTAAAATAGATACGCTTGTAAAACGCAACATGAATGGGTTTATTCAAGTAAATGGTCAATTAGGAGTACCGCCTCAAAATGAAGCGGTAGTAACCAGTACACTAGGAGCTAATGTTAGCAGTATTAAAACGATTGAAGGAGACAAAGTAAGAAAAGGACAAACCTTGGCTTATATAAGTCACCCAGATATCATTACCATTCAAACCGATTATTTGCAAACGTATAATAAGCTTACTTTTTTAGAACAAGACTATAATCGTCAAAAAAAATTATATGACTCTCAAGTAGGATCTGGCCGCGATTACCAACAAGCACAATCGGAATATATGAGTGCTAAAGGTTTAGTAAAAGGTTTCGAGAGTCAACTGCGCTTATTGGGTTTATCACCAAAAAGCATAAGAACCGGTAATATCTCACAAGTAGCTCCAATAAAGAGTCCGATAAATGGTTTTATTGAAAAAGTACTGGTAAAGTCTGGACAATATGTACAACCGCAAACACCTATGTTTGAAGTTGTAAATACAGAGCATATTCATGTAGACTTAATGGTGTTTGAAAAAGATGTGAACAAAGTAAAGCATGGTCAATTAGTGAAATTTAGTATAGAAGCTTTAGGAAGTGAAGAAATGACCGCTAAAATTTATTCAGTTGGGAAATCTTTTGAAGAAGGTCCCAAAGCCTTGCATATTCATGCTGAAATAGAAAATAAAGATAAAAACCTGATACCAGGCATGTATGTCAGTGCACGTGTTATTACTGATGAAAATTTAGAACAAGCCTTGCCTGAAGATGCTGTTTTTCAGGAGGGAGAAACATTTTATGTGTTTACTGCAGAAAAAGAAGATAATGGCACTTGGAGGTTTACTCCGCAGGAAGTGGTTATAAAATCTATGAGTAACGGATTTGTAGCTTTCGATTTTATTGAGACTATTGATAGGAATACATTAGTAGCACAAAGTGGTGCCTACTATTTAATGGCAGAGATGAAGAAAAGTGAAGCCGAACATTCACATTAAATCCAGATTATAAATTTTTTGTTTGTTTTGTCACTCTTGGCAAAACAAGAATATAAATAAAATTTGAAAGAAGCACTCCTCCTTAAAAAGGAGGAGTGGATTTAGTTTTGATAAAAACTAAAGACGAGGTTTTTTTTTAATGAATCTTTAAAAGTAGCCTGTCTTGAGCACTTTGGCTATACTCATAAACTAAAATCGAAAGGCTCAAGATAAACATGAGAAATCTTATTATTGTAAGATTTCCTACAAGTAGCTACGGACTACCCACAAATTAATAAACATTAATAATTATATCATGTTCTTTTTGCCATTGCCGCAAAAAGAAACCAAACCTGCCTGCCGGCAGGCAGGAAAGTCTAGGCTCACTAAAATTCTATTGAAAATGCTACGGAGGCCCCAGCCACAGATAAAAATAACTCGCCCTATGTCCTTTGTTTATTTACTTACTCTTTTATAATTACCATTAATACTGGACTATCAATAATCTAATACTAGGCTCAAACAGCTTTTTATCTCTAGGCCTTTGCTAACCATGCGTCATCTGGCTACTTCGTTAAAACAGCCCACTGGGCTGTTTCTTAACACTTGTCCCTAATTTACAACAGAATTCTAGATAGGCCGCTGTGCCAGCCTCCGAGGTAATTCTTTTTTAGGGAGATCAAGTCTCTCTGCCAGTTATAGAGAAAAGACCATTAGGCTGTCCCCGACCTTTCGGAAGAATAAAGAACAAAAGCTTCGATGGAAAGGAGCATTTGCGCTGGCTATTGCATTGGAGCGACGCGAAGTTTTGGGCTTGGTTCTTCTCAAGCGTCAGCATGAGAAGAAATTCCTCTCGAAAGGGCGTCTTTTCTTTTGTTACTTTTCTTTGGACGAGCAAAGAAAAGTAAGTAAAAAAAGCTTTTATTTTATATCCCGAAAAAAGATGTGGGTAATGCGTAGCTACCGGCAGGCAGGTTAGCTCTGCTCTGAATGACAAAATAAATAGTTATTGATTATCAATAAAACTAAAAGACAATTTAAAGTTTCTTTGTCTTGCTGAGCTCAGCTTGCCCAGAGCTTGTCGAAGGGTCGAAGCATAATTGAATAAAAACATGAATTCGTTGATATATGTAGTTAGATAAATATGTCAATGGAAGTTAGAAACAAGCATTTAACTAGCTCCTCACTTTTTTAGAAAGGGAGGTGGATTTTCAGAATGAAAATCCGGAGGGTTAAAAAGACATCAAGTTTGAAAACAAAAAGATATTTTATTTTTAAAATCACTTCGTATAAATTGTTAAAGTTTAACACAAAAATTTACTAATAGTTATATTTTTTTCATCAACTAATAAGTAATAAAACAAATTAAGTGAATCATTTTGTAGTTAAATTCTTGTTAAAAATTCGATATTTTTTCTGCCCATACTAGAAAACAAAATTCAGTTGCATTTTACATTTTGGATTTCTTCTTTTGATAATTTTATCTATTTGTAATTGAGTTAGTTAAAATGCATGTTGCCCTATTTTACAGTTTCAATAGGCTTGTTTTTTATTGAAAAAACAGGCCTTCTTTGAATAAATTTGTGGTGCTTTATTTATGAAATTAATAAATAATTGCGTACATTTTTACAGAATTGATAAAATAATTATTTAGTTTTACCCAATATTATCTCTAACTTAAGCCATGAGGGGAGGCAACCACGAATTTACATTAAAGAGTTATAAAAAACTTTTTGAGAGCTTATATCCACAGCTATGTGTGTTTGCATATAAGTATCTTAACGATTTAGAAATCTCAAAAGATTTCGTGCAGGAAGTATTTGTTAAAGTTTGGGAAGATAAAATAACTTTTCAAAACGAAAACCATGCAACAGGATTTTTTTATAAAGCCGTAAAAAATAAATGTCTCAATTATTTAAAAAGCAAGAAGTATAAAGCTACGGAGCGTTATGAGCTTGCAAACCTGGAAGCCTATGAAGCGGAAGAATTCTATATGTCTGAAGCCGTTGTTATAGAAACTACTGCCGTTATAAATAAGGCCATCAGTAAACTGCCAGAAAAAGCTGCTCAGGTTATTAGATTGAGTATCGAAGACTATACAAATAATCAGATAGCAGATGAATTATCCATATCCATCAATACGGTCAAGGACCATAAAAAAGTGGCTTACCGAAAATTAAGAGACTTTCTTAGTTTTTTAACAATTAAATGACATGAACTCATTCAAGCTTTTTCAATTGGCTAAAAAAAGACTCTTTTACATCCATTTTTATCCATCCAACAGATGAGTTTTATCTTTTCTCCTTCCGTAGACCAGCTATGCAACTCAAAAAAGTATCAAATAAAAATACTTGCCTATTGGATGGCTACAGTGTGCTTACAAATTATTGATCTGTTTGTAAAATTGTCAAAACATGAATTGGAGGTAAATGCCCTAGGATTTGTAGGCGAGCGTCAAATGTTTGAAGATGTCGTTAAAAAAGAAATGCTGTTTGAGCATAGTCAAAAGAAAACAAACAGTCAAGTAGGATAGTTTAGGGGATAGAGTTAGTAAGCGAGAAATGAATTTAGTGCGAGTTCATTTCTTTTAGACATCGAAAACTAATTTGACCGCCGAAAATCTAAGGCTAGACTTTTTTGTTTCTTTTTTGGGCGATGCAAAAAAGATATAAATAAAAAATAAAAATTCAATGTTAAGAGAAGAAAATGAATGTTCTTGTGAAACAGAAGGGTACACTGTAGCTACTGGAAGGGCAAGAAATTGCTGATTTTCGCTACAATTCAACAAAGTTTAATATTTTTTTTATATTATACCACCCGATTTTTCTTTTTTTTGTATTAATAAATATAACCTAAAATATTCTAATGGGTAATTCCAATAAAATAAAACCACTTTCAAAAGAATTAGCAGCCTCACTAATTAAGAATGAAGCCCCTAGCGATTTAGAAAAATCTGAGATTTTCGATGAAAAAATAAAAGAACAAATGCTTACAAATATTAAAGAGGGTGAACGTTTAAAACTTTTAAAAGAAATTGATACGGAAAAAGATTGGAAGGCTCTAGAAAGAAAAATTCAAGGTTCCAGAAAACCATTCAGATTATGGACGTATGGTGTAGCAGCCTCCGTGGTGTTATTAATATCAATAGCTTTTGTTTTTAATAATACAAATAAAGATCAAAACTTTGACGCTGCCCCTATCATTGTAAACAATAATATAGAGATAGGAACCGACAAAGCCATTTTAACACTTGAAGATGGCTCTGCTATCACTTTAGAAAAAGGACAAGTTTACGAATCAAATAATATTACCAGTAACGGCGAAGAGATCATATACAAAGTAACTAACAACCAAAAACCAGCAACCAACAACCAAAGTAACTATAACACCTTAACGATCCCAAGAGGTGGTCAATTCTATATCCTATTATCCGATGGTACTAAAGTATGGTTGAATTCCGAATCTCAGCTAAAATATCCAGTGGCATTTAATGATGGAGAAACCCGTCAGGTAGAACTTGTTTATGGAGAAGCGTATTTTGATGTCTCACCAAGTATAAACCATGGAGGTGCCAAGTTCAAGGTATTTAACCGGTCTCAGGAAGTTGAAGTGTTAGGTACTGAATTCAATATCAAAGCTTATAAAGATGAGGCAAATATTTATACAACCTTAGTAGAAGGGAAAGTAGCTATAAATACAGCAGATAAAAATCAAGTATTAGTACCTAATCAACAGTCAAAACTTAACCTAGAAACTAATAAGATAAGTTTAGCTATGGTTGATGTTTATAACGAAACTACATGGAGAGATGGCGTTTTTAGTTTTGAAAATAAACCGCTAAAGGAGATTTTAAAAGTACTATCACGTTGGTACGATATGGATGTAGTCATTGAAAATATGGTGCAAACAGAAGAACGATTTATTGGGACATTTAATAAAAGTAATAGCATTGAAGATATTCTAATAGCTATTAAAAGCACGAATTTCATCAATAATTATGAAATAAATGATAAGACATTGACTATTAAGTAAATAATTGTCATTCCCGTAAAGACGGGAATCTAAATAAAAAGAATAACTAAAACTAAAAAAATAAACTCGTATTGATTTTTATTTATAAGAAAAATCGTACTTTTGTTTACGTAAAAAGTCTTTGTTGTTATATAATTACAATGTAATAAAAAGATGAATAGCCTGCCCTGTTGCAGAACAGGATGATTTTGTAGCAAATCATAAAAAGTAAAGATGAGTTCTCTAAATATAGAGATTATAGTATTCTCCCCGAACCTTAAAAGAAAAGAACCTTTGTGTTAAAATAACTTTAGATTTAAATCTGGCTAAGGATTATAGTAATTTATAGGACACCCAGATATGTATCATGCATGAAGTAAGATCGAAATCATTTATGTGCGTTACTAATCAAAATAGAGAAGGAACGTAAAGAAATAGTCCAGTGGACTATTTTAGTGAACCTGTCTGCCGACAGGCAGGCGGGTCAGCCGGCGTGTTGACATAGAGAACAAAGGGAGTTTCAGTTAGACATTAATAAAATATAATAGTGCAATGCAAAAAGGGAAATAGTATGGTTTTAAGATTAATTAGGTTAGAGTAGTTAAGAATTAAAAACCATCTTTTCCCTTTTAACAGGGTCGAACGTTAAAAAATGATCCTGTGGATCATTTTAGTGAAGGAGCCAGCTTGCGCTAGGGGGGGTTACAAACTCGTTCTGTTTCTGGTAATTGAATAAATTACTGAGACGGTCAATTAAGACCTGAAGGGAAGTTGATATTAGAAAAACAAGAAAAATAACCATAAATATTTTATAAAACCGTAGTTGTTTTTTGAATTAGTCACTCTAGAAGCAACGTTTTAGGTAAAATACGGGCAACCGTTATCATAGTTCGGTTGTCCATATTTTTTAATTAAAATAAGAATTCTCTGGGATTTAACTTCTAAATTTCCATTGAAATTGTCATTCTCGTGAAATCACAAGATTCATGAATTCATTATTATAGAATAACCTTGTCCTAAATAAATTTGGAAGCTAAAGTTTTTAATTAATATTTATAAGTTTAATAGGAAGTTTGTCAGACTTCAGAAATAATGAGCGTAAAGCGGAAGTGCCAAGCGCAGCTTGAAGCATGCAGCTTTTAAAGCGAATGGTGCGCAGCAATTTCCTTATGTCTGACTTGATTTTTTTGGTTCGTTTTTTTATCTAAGAAAAAAATGAACAGAAATAATAAGAATAGATTCCTATTTTAAATTTTAGCACTTAATGTACTAATATTAAGCTTTAAAAAACGTTTAAGACACTATCGATTAAAATAAAAAACAATGAATAAAACAGGAAATGCAAAGCATTCACGATTTCCTAATTTAATGAAATAAAATGCATGAGTAATCTAAATATAACAGAATTTCGGTTTTGAACTAAAAATTTAAAACATGAGCTCAACTTGATCAGAGTATAAAATCAATAAAATTTTGCTAAGTGTTGCTGAAACCTGTGCTGAGTCGTAGGACTTTAATTTATGCTAGCCTTTCTACTTGAGTTTATGTTGAGCGTAGCCGAAGTATGATTCAATCTCAAGGATAGTCGATTTCAAGAAATTCTTTATTGACTGCATTTTTAATTGAACTCATCTTAAATGAGTGGTAAAATTATTATTGTATGATTAAAATTATCGAATTTAAGAAAAATAATATTTGTTAGTGTTTCAGCTTGTCAGTTAGTTCGAACCAAGTCTTTGTTCTTGGTTCTAACAGCAAAGCGGTCTTACACCTCTTTTAAACCCATAAAACAACCACAAAATGCAAAGCATACTATCCGTAATTTCATTTTTATTGATCATTAACGTCCTACTGTTATTATTTTCTGTAAATAGTAATGCTCAATCCTTAAACATAAATGATTCCCTCCAAACAGGCCAAACCATTAAAAAAGGAATTTTAAAGAACGTAAAAAAGATAGAAGAAGATACTGTTTTAATGCCATATATGGATTCCTTTATAGGGAAAACGCTTATATCTGGTTTGACTATAAAAGAGGGAAATATCGTATCCGAAAACATGTTACAGGCCACAGGATCAACAACCTTTACCTTGAGCAATGGTATAAAAATACATTACAAGTTTGCAGATAAAAACAAGAACGATGTACAGCTCAAAGCCATAAGCTATGGTGGTTTGTCTTTAGTAAAAGACAATGATCTTCCATCTGCACAATTTTTGGGAGATATGATGTCCCTATCAGGTTTAGGTTATTATTCAGCCACAGATTTATCAAAAATACTGACAAATAAAACCGTTAAAACTGATATCCATCTTTCCAATCTAACAGAAAGCATCTGTAGTACTTCAACAACTAAGGATTTTGAAACTCTAATGCAAATGATTCATTTACATTTTGTAAATCCAAGATTTGATACCGATGCGTATCAGGAATTGATTAGAAATCTAAAAAATAATATCACACAACGAAACCATATCATTAATGAAAAGATAAAAGATAGTGTTACGGCTACTCTATATGGAAACAATAACCCTAAACAGCGTTTACTTAATAATGACTTTATAAAAGAGGTTTCTTTTGATAAGATAAAGACGCTGTATATGGAACGTTTTAATAATGCTGCCGATTTCGAATTCTTTATAGTAGGGGATCTTCAAAAAAGGGCATTAAGACCATTATTAGAAAAGTATATGGCTAGTATACCAACAAATGGAGCTAAAGAAATATGGCAGGACAATTCAGTACCCTGGTTACAGGATACCATCGATAAAGACATTCTTTTACCTATGGAACCTCCCAAAAGTGTAGTAAGAATTGGTTATCAGAATACCATGTCCTATAGTTTGAAAAATGAATTAATAGCAAGGGTACTGGGTGAGATCTTACAATTACGACTTACAGAAATCTTGAGAGAAGAAACAGGAGGGACACATAGTGTCAGTGCAAAAGCTAATATATCAAAACGCCCTGTCGAGCAGGCTTCTTTACAAATAGCTTTCGATTGTAATCCAAATAGGGAGGGGCAGTTTATAACCATTGTAAATCAGGAAGTAGAAAAGATAGTAAAAGGGGTTATTTCACAAGCAGATTTGGATAAAACAAGGACGAATTATTTAAAAGAGAGAAAAAAGCATCGGGGTTATAATAGCTATGATATGCATATATTAACAAATTACTTTCGAGAGGGTTATAATATGAATGATCCTAAAAATTTTGAAGACATATTAAATACAATCCTAATTAAGGATCTAGAAGTGTTTACAAAAGCATTGATAAAAGAGTCTAAATCTTATAAAATCGTTTTTAACCCAGGATCAAATGTAAAGAAATAGTCCAGTAGACTATTTTAGCGAAGGGATCCAGCTGGCGCGTAGGAGATCGGAACTAATAGATTCAACGGATTTTTAATGAATAGTCCAGTTTGAGCCAAAATGAGACTGTTTTAGTGAACCTGCCTATCACAGCTACGGTGTACCCACATCTTTTATTAGTTTTGTACCTTCTATTATATATGCTAATCTGTCCAACCCTTGTTTTAAAGCAATCACACCTGGCGGCCCTTGTGAGTCTTACCCTTTCCATCCACCAATTCGTCCAACAACCCAAGCTGCCCACTTAGTTCGTTGGGGGTTATGGTGGTTTTGAAGCTTCATACTTTTTCCTTGTAATTTGGTATTCATCATTTCTAGTACTTCTATTTGGTCTTTGTCGAAGACCTCTTCTATAGGTTGTCCTCCCTCAGAATCTGCATAGGCTATATTCATTTGTAGAATTTTTAATAGCGCTGTCATTTGCATGATCACCAACTTGCGGATTGCCCAACCATTTTCCAACTCTGTTTCTTCAATCCCAAAACCTTGTTTTTTCAAGACCCTGAACAGTTGTTCGATATACCATCGTGCATTGTACCACTCTACCATCAATAAGGCATCTTCATATTTCTCGATCTTATGGGTGGTCAATAGCTTCCAATTAATGGGCTTGGATGTTTTACTTATTTCCTTGACCGATATACAGCTCAAGGTTATGGCTTCAGGATAGCCCTTGTTTTTTAAATTAGCAGGGCACATGACCTCATATGTTTTAAACCTCAGTGCTATCTCTGCTTGTCTCTTATATTGGTTTTTACGCCTATCGGTTGAAAGTTCTATACTATAAGTGCCAGCTACCGGCTCAGAATCGATTTCCTTGTATAAACTGTTTCCATTGCTTAGGTTTCTTGTGGCCCTTGAACGTATTAGTAAATGCGTTTTTTCATCTGGAACCATAGCAAACTGTTCATAAATATCACCCTCTCTATCCTCTATGAAGGTTACCGTTGCTGATTCTTTTAATATAGCCTTACTTGTCTGGGCGACCTCAATCCATTTATAAGACTCTTTTTCTATTATAGGTTGCCGCTTGTAGTTTCTTTGAATTCTATCTGGCTTTTCTTCTGGTCGATGAAAGACTTTGATATGGGAAAAACCTAAGGGATTTAAGCCCTGAATATCCAATACCAGCCCAGGGTGTAGTTTGAAACAATGACCTGTACCTGACTTATCAGATTGCCCCAAGCCGCTATTTTCATTGAGCCTTCCTTTGTGGGAACTTAAATTTACTTCACAGGTGTCCTGTAGGCATAGCAGGTGACGACCTTTGGACAGATTGCTCATACGCCCTGAGGATTCTTTGATAAGGTCTTCTTCATTGATCCTATCATTGTTCAAAAATCTATAATATGCTTTTTGCTCAGCTTTATTGCTGGCTAGTTGCCGAATGGTCGAACTTGGGTGCTCACTAAGTTTGCCCCATAATTCCATACCGCGCCGCTCTGAACGCAGATCACCTAATTTCCCCGTATAATCAGGGTAAAAATGCTGTGGATTTATTGTTTCTATCATTTGACTAAATTATACTTATTCGCTCATATTTGTGTGTACACCGTAGCCTCGCGAAGGCAGGGAGTTACACTTAAAAAAGGAGCTTAGCGCTATATTTTGTAATAGTTTTAAGATGTAATAGATTTTATAATGCATAATACGGGTTTCAGGAGGAGTGGATTTAGTTTTGGTAAAAACTAAAGACGACGTGGTTTTTGCGAGAAGGATTGAATCTCTTCAACGTAGCCTGACTTGAGCATTATCGAAATATAAAATGTTTTTTATATTGAAGATGCCTAGCGAAGCTTAACGAAAAGGTTCCTCAGAATAACATAAAGATTAAACGTATCTTCAATGCGAAACTTTTTTTAAATTAAAGCGATCTGTTTGTTATACAATTACAAGTAGGTGGTAGGTAGCTTTCCGTATTATTTAAACAAATAAACAAATCAAGATGTCTTCACAAATAATCTACTGATAATTAAACAATTGTATGTTTTTTTAAAAACTATACCACCCACTTTTATTTTTTTATTGTATTAACTATAATAGAACTCATCTTACTCTCTCGTATCGAAGTACAAATGATGCTCTCACCCAAATTTTACCTTGTTATGGCATCATGGTATGGTCATGTTATGAAATAAAAAAAAGGTAAAACCTAATGGCGACTTACAAGTGGTCATGATGCAAGATAAGTTTATAATTTAAAATATTTGAATGGATAATTCCAACAAAATAAAAGCACTTTCACAAAAAATAGCAGTGGTGCTAATTAAGAAAACCCTAAGGTTTTCGACACTAAAACAAAAGCTCAGATGCTTTTTAGATATTAAAGAAGGCAGACGCTTAGAACTTTTCAACCAAATTGATACAGAAAACGAAAGAATAAGACAATAACAATTAAATAATCCTAAATTATGAAAAAAATTACAATTTTATGTTCATTATTAATAGCCGTTTGTTCAATTAGTGCGCAAACTACGACCTTTGACTGGGATACTGCTCCAATTGATACTGGAGCCACTGTAACTGAAACTATAGACGGAATAACACTTACGGTATCAGATGCATTAGATCTAACATTTGGAGGTTTAGGAGACGCTTTAGGAACCACAGGAAATGTAGTAGTGTTGGTAGGGACAGCTCCTCCTTCCTTACCTATCGATACAAGTATAACATTTACATTTAGTGAGCCTGTAGATTTTGAATCGATAAGGGCCGTAGATGCTGCTATATTTGATGGTTCAGATATTGATTTTACCTTTACACCTACAGGAGGAAGTAATACTACAGAGATAGTGACCATAACAGGTGGAGCAGCGACCGTTAATTTGAATTGGACGAATGTCACATCCTTTACGGTAGAATCTTCAGGTTCTTGGTTTGTCTTTGATGATTTGGTAATTACAAGGACAACACCACTTCCAATCACTTTTGATTGGGATACTGCTCCAATCGATACTGGAGCCACTGTAACAGAAACTATAGATGGAGTTACCCTTACCGTTTCAGACGCTTTAGATCTAACATTTGGAGGTTTAGGAGACGCTTTAGGAACCACAGGAAATGTAGTAGTGTTGGTAGGGACAGCTCCTCCTTCCTTACCTATCGATACAAGTATAACATTTACATTTAGTGAGCCTGTAGATTTTGAATCGATAAGGGCCGTAGATGCTGCTATATTTGATGGTTCAGATATTGATTTTACCTTTACACCTACAGGAGGAAGTAATACTACAGAGATAGTGACCATAACAGGTGGAGCAGCGACCGTTAATTTGAATTGGACGAATGTCACATCCTTTACGGTAGAATCTTCAGGTTCTTGGTTTGTCTTTGATGATTTATCAATACTAAAAACCTCTTTTTTATTATCTACTGAACAAGATTATAAATCTCATAAAGCAGTGGTTTATCCAAACCCGGTACAAGATATTCTTAATATAAAAAATGCTTCAGATTTAAAATCTATAGACCTATACAATAGTTTAGGACAACGCGTATTACAAAGCAATCAAAAAAGTATTGATATGAGTCATTTGTCAAAAGGGCTGTATTTTTTAAAAATACAAACCAGTCAAGGAACAGAAACTAAAAGGATTATTAAAAAGTAAGTGAAACTCAAGAAACTCAACTTTGAGAGGTCCAGTAAGGTGCACTCAAAGTTGTTAGTTATATTTATCCCGATGCTCATATCGGGATCTAAACAATATATATTGTAGAACAAGCTAGATCCCGTCAAAGGGCGGGATTAGTTCAACCATCTATTTTGTCATCATTCTATGCTTGTCAAAACAGGGTTTCACTAAAAAGAAGGAAAACAGTTCAAACCGGACCGAACGTTAAAATAGTCCAATGGACTTTTTCAGTGAAGGGGTCAGCTTGCGGGTTGGCATTACATTAAATTAAAGGGAACAAAGCTTCATCTCGCTAAAAATGGAATGCTTCATCCCCCTAAAATCCAAATAATTAATTAAAAAAGTTTAACTAACTAAATGATTTTCAAATTTATAAAAATAGAATTGAATAATTTGCTTTTCTATAAAAGAAAAGTACTCTTTAAGATCATTATGCGAACATTTATATTCTTGTTTTGTACCACGCTGTTCAGCTTAACACCGAATCATGTGTTATCTCAAAACGAAAAGATTGTGATAGATTCAGATAAGGAGATCTCTGTTGATGAGGTATTTAAAATGGTTAAAATACAAACAGATTATATGTTTGTTTATCACCGCGATTTATTTAAAAATTTTCCCAAAGTACAACTCAAAAAGGGTAAGATAAAACTAAATACATTATTAAATCAAAGTCTATCATCAGGCGATATAAACATAATTTTCACAAAGAACAATACCATTCTTATAAAGGAGAAAATTAAAACCCAACAGAGACAGGTTTCGGGTACAGTTACAGATCAATCAGGTCTTCCAGTGCCTGGTGTAACAGTTTTAATAAAAGGCACCAATAGAGGTGTGGCGACAAACCTTGATGGTCAGTATGTCATCACTGTACCAGACCCTGCCAATATACTGGTATTTTCATCTCTAGGTTTTGAACCCCTAGAGGTAACAGTAGGTAATCAAACAGTAATTAATTTAAGTCTTAAAGAAGCCATAAGCCAATTGGATGTAGTCACAATCAATGCAGGGTATTACAATACTTCTGAAAGGGAAAGAACAGGAAATATCAGCAAGATTGAAGCAAAGGATATAGAAAAGCAACCAGTTAATAATCCTTTAGCAGCTATGCAGGGGCATATTTCAGGTGTAAATATTAATCAAAACACAGGGCTTCCAGGTGGGGGATACCGCATTCGAATTAGAGGACAAAATTTTATAGATATAGAGGGAGGTACTTTTGGTACTGCCAACGACCCTTTATATGTCGTTGATGGGGTTCCTTATGATTCTGGATCATTGGAAAGCAGTGGTAATGCTATCTTTGCCATTACTTTTGGTGGAGTAAGTCCTTTAAATGCCATTAACCCGGCAGATATTAAAAGTGTCGAAGTGCTTAAGGACGCTGATGCTACAGCTATTTACGGGTCTCGCGGAGCTAATGGCGTAGTGTTAATAACAACCAAAAAAGGCAGGATAGGAAAAACACAGGTCAAGCTTGATATCAGTACAACTTTAGGTAAAAGTCGTTATGTAGATTTATTAAATACCGATCAATATTTAGAAATGCGAAGGGAAGCATTGATCAATGATGGTCTTTGGCCAGTAGCACCAGACGATGAGTCTAAATATCCAGACCTGTTTTTATGGGATCAGGATCGTAATACCGATTGGCAGGAGGTACTTATAGGAGGTACTGCTTATAGGCAAAATGCACAGCTATCATTTTCAGGAGGAAGTGAGCATACCCAGTTTTTGTTAAGTGGAGGTCATGTAAGTGAGACCACCGTTTTTCCTGGAGATTTTAAGTATAAAAGTACATCGGTACGATTTAATGTAAACCATAGATCAAAGAACGATCATTTTCATTTAAATGCATCAGTAAATTATAGTACAGATAGCAATAATTTACCTGGCACAGATTTATCTGAGAAAGCACGGACTTTACCCCCAAATGCTCCAATGCTTTATAACGATGATGGTAGCTTAAATTGGGAAAATTCTACTTGGGAAAATCCGTTGGCTATATTAGAATCAAAATACAATGCCATTACGCGTAATCTTATTGCTAATACAGTACTGTCCTATTATCTAACCTCATCATTAGAGATTAAAACTAGTTTAGGTTATACCGATTACCGTTTAGAATCATATTTTGCACAGCCGCATACAGTGGCTGACCCTAAAAAAGGTTGGGATAGTAGTTTGTCTTGGATTACTCCTAATACAGGAAGTCGCCAATCCTGGATTGTAGAGCCACAAATTAATTGGCAACAGGATTGGGATGATGTTAGCTTTAAACTACTTTTAGGGGCTACATTTCAACAAAGTGAAGATCAGCAATTAACAATAAGAGGAGACGATTTTCCTAGCAATGATCTCTTACTTGATATAAATTCAGCGGATTTAATAAGGATTTCACAAAATTTAGCTTCAGAATACAAATATCAATCCTTCTTTGGCAGGATAAATGTTAATTGGCAGAATAAGTATATTTTAAATCTTACTGGGCGTCGGGATGGATCATCTCGTTTTGGGCCTGGTAAGCGGTTTGGCTATTTTGGAGCCATTGGAGCGGCTTGGTTGTTTACAGAGGAAGGTTTTCTGGAAGATAATAATGTTTTAAGTTTTGGTAAACTACGTGGCAGTTATGGTATTACAGGTAGTGATTCTGTTGGTAATTACAAATTCTATGAGATTTATGAAGTAGATGGAAACTATAACGGCTCGGGTTTACTACCTAAAAGTCTGTTTAACCCTGATTTTGCATGGGAATCAAACAAAAAGCTGGAGGTTGGTTTGGATATGGGTTTTTTTAAGGATCGTATATTCCTTACTACAGCCTGGTATCGTAACCGCTCTTCCAATCAACTCATTGATGCGCCTTTACCTGGAACAACTGGCTTTTCCGATATTAATACTAATTTTGATGCCGTAGTAGAAAATACCGGTATTGAGATTGATTTACGTACAGTTAATATTCAAAATGATCATTTTAAATGGAGCACTACCTTTAATATTTCAGCCAATAGAAACAAACTAGTGGCATTTCCGGGATTAGAAGGGTCTACGTTTGAAAGTAAACTTGTGATAGGGCAGCCTTTAGGAACACAGCAGCTCTATCATTTTTTAGGAGTGGATCCAGAGACTGGCATCTATCAATATGAAGATTATAATAATGATGGTTTTATAAACACAGAAGATGAACAATGGTTTGAGGATTTCACACCAAAGTATTTTGGAGGTATGGGTAATACCATAAAGTATAAAAATTTACAATTTGATGTGTTTTTCCAATATACAAAACAAAAAAGCTTTAGTTATCTAAGTAAACTTAGTTCTCCTCCTGGTACATTTGCAGTAAATCAACCTGAACTGGTATTAGATCGCTGGCAGCAATCTGGTGATGAAAACCCAATTCAACGCTTTGCTTCTATATCTAATAATGAAGCGTTTATGGCATGGACTAGGTATGGGATTGGGAGAAGTAATGGGGGAGTGACTGACGCCTCGTTTATCCGGTTACGAAATGTATCGTTAACCTATACCATTCCTAAAGCCTACACTAAAGATATGGATATAAACATCTATTTACAAGGTCAAAACCTATTTACAATTACGAGATACGACGGAGCTGATCCTGAAGTACAGACCTCTGCAACGTTATCTTCATTACGCCAATTTACATTAGGATTTAATTTGAGCTTTTAAAAATAAAAACAGATTTATGAAACTTATAACACATACAATAGAATCTTTAGGAGTTGACATAAATAGCAGATCTAATATTATAAGGGTGTTACAACTAGTTTTGGTCATGTTCTTTTTAATTAGCTGTGATGATTTTGTCGATGTAGACCTTCCAATAAACAAATTAACAGCAGAGACTGTCTTTGAGGATGCAGGAACAGTGGAGGTCGCATTAAAAGGGATTTATTCTGAATTACGTGATAGCTTTTTGGTAAATGATTTGTATGAAATAATAGGGTGGTATACTGACGAATTGGATCCCGAGGTGTCAATTCCCAATTCCCCAAACTCATTCTATAATCACACGCTCTTGGCAACAAATTCCAGAATTGAAGGTTGGTGGAATAATGCTTATAATTTGATTTTTCTAGCCAATGCTTTTGTAGATGGAGTAGAGAATTCTACTTCTTTGACTTTAGAAGATAAAAATCAATTTACAGGAGAAGCCCTTTTTATCAGAGCCTATTTGCATACTTTATTGGTTGAGCTATTTGGACCTGTTCCCTATATTACCACAACTGATTATATAACAAACACTACCGTGTCCCGTATGCCAGTTGATGAGGTATATACTAATATTATTATAGATTTAACAAAAGCATCCACTCTGCTGGGCGATGATATCTCTGGAGAGGGGATACGTGTATACGATGCAGTTGTAGATGCTCTATTAGCAAGAGTTTATCTATATACCCAAAAATGGGAGGATGCTGAAATTATGGCATCCAAAGTTATTGACAGGTTTGTATTAGAACCCGATTTAAACCAGGTATTTTTAAAAGACGCATTAGGAACGATATGGCAATTTAAACCTGAAATAGAAGGGAAGAATTCTCTAGAAGGAGCTTCTTTTATTTTTGAAAATAATCCTTTTGGTAAGCCTGTATTGAGTACATCACTTTTAAATACATTTGAATTTTTTAATATTTTTGATCGTGATCTGCGTAGGGATAAATGGATTAGAACGGTCACAGGTACTAATGGTACATGGCGTCATTCATATAAGTATAAAGAGGGGGTTAATCCTACTACCATAACAAATGCACAAGGAGAAGAGGTAGCAGCATCATTAGAATACTCCATTGTATTTCGATTAGCAGAGCAATACTTAATCCGTGCAGAAGCCAGGGTACAGCTTGCGAAAATAACAGGAGCACAGGAAGATATAAATTTTATTAGAAACCGGGCAAGATTATCCAATACAACGGCTGCTACTACAAATGAATTGCTGGATGCCATTCTCCATGAACGGCAGGTAGAACTCTTTACAGAAGGAGGTCACCGTTGGTTTGATTTAAAAAGAATGGGGAAAGCCGCCGAAGTATTGGCACCTATAAAATCAGGATGGAGAGATACAGACATTTTATTCCCTATCCCAGAATCAGAGATTTTGTTAAATCCAAATTTAGTTCAAAATGATGGCTACTGATAATTGATTTTATCTTCCCCTGCGAGGATAGAGATCTCCCTATAAGGAGCTAACACAAATTACAAATATAAATTTCAAATGAGTAAATCTTTTTTAAAAAAGTGTTAGGGGGTTACATCCTAAATAAAATCTAATATCAAATAGTAAAAATGAAAGTGAGTCACTTAACTAATGTAAACTAAATGAAAAAATATATAACATTCATATTAATATACATATCAATAAGCAGTTACGCTCAAGAAGTAAATAGCAATATAAAACCATACAATGAAGTCATTACATCAGAAGCTGTTACACAAAAGGGGTTTTTACAGACACACCTCCTTAAAAATAAGCTCTATTTAGAACTTCCTTCGGCAATGCTAAATAAAGAGATGTTGTTTGTAAGACATCACAGGCCTTTTTACCAAAGTCAAGTTAAATGGACAAAACGGAATAATGCAATTCATTTAATTATTTCGGAGATCGAATCAAAAGTGGGCAATACAATTCCGTTAATTAAAGATAAATTAAGCATAACAATAACACCAATTACCTTCCCAATTTTGGCATTAGGTAGTAACGATTCAAGTTATGTTATTGATGTAACAAACTTATTTTTGAATACCCCAAAACCATTATCTGCTCGAGGTAAGGTTATACTCAGTGATTTAGCTTTTATAAATAAGGTATTGGCATTTGATAACACCATAGAAGTTAAAACAAATAAGACATTCACATCAAAACATGGACCATTAACAGAAGTATCTGATTTTAGTTTGTTTTTACTTCCAGAACCTATGATGCCACGACTGTACGACTATCGAATGGGTTTTTTTACTGATGAATGGAATCTTTCTCGTGTTAAGGGGAGAGCCTCTATTGCAAGATGGCGCTTGAAAAAAAAGATTAAAAACCAATTATTAAGTGACCCCATCAAACCAATTGTTTTTTATTTTGACCCGATAACACCGGACAAATGGAAACCCTATATAAAAGCTGGTATAGAAGAATGGCTACCCGCATTTGAAGTTGCAGGTTTTAAAAAAGCTGTTTTAGTAAAAGAGCCTCCAATTAATGATAAAAATTTTTCAGTGAATAGTATGAGGTACTCTTTTATTCGATGGAGAAACGGATCGAAATACAGAGGGTATGAAGGCAAAGGGGGTGGAAGTGTACACACTGTTATAGACAAAAGAACAGGAGAAATCCTTAAGGGAGATATTATAATAGGAAGAACTAATTCTCTAGTAGATCAATATTTTACAAGATGTAGCCCATTAGATAAACGAGCACAGCAATATCCATTTCCAGATGATTTAATGGGCGAATTAATTCAGAAGCTTACAGCTCATGAAGCAGGTCATGTTTTTGGGTTAAAAGATGGCAGTTATGGGGAGTATACGTATCCCTTTAAAAAAATGCGCGATAAAAAATGGTTAGAGGAGATGGGGCATACTCCCAGTATCATGAATTATGCTAGAGAAAATTTTATAGTACAGCCACAGGATAGTATACCCTTTCAACTGTTAAAACAAAAAGTAGGGCCTACAGACCTCTATTCTATTCGTTGGGGGTATACAGTATTTCAAAATATTAATACCCCCGATGACGAATTACCCTATTTGGAAGCCATCATTAGAGAACAGGATTCTATACCATGGTATAGATGGGGAGGTGCTAGCTATGGGCCACAGGCCACAAACGAAGTCGTAGAGAGTGATGACCCGGTTCGAGCGACTGCTCTAGGGATAGAGAATTTAAAACGGGTTATTAAGTTGATTCCTAAAGCTACTCGTAATGAAAGGAACTACGCAATATTAAAACGATTATATACTAAAACACTCGATCTTTGGGTAGACCAAATGAAATTGGTAGTGTCTTTGGTGGGAGGATATACAGCTCAATATAAAAACGGCAATCAGAAAGGTCCAGTGTATGATCATTCTGCTATTCCAGTTAGCCGTCAAAAAGAAGCCGTTGCGTTCTTGATCAAAGAAGCTTTTAATCCACCTTTATGGATGGCATCCCCAGAAATTACAAGAAGATTTGAAACCAGAGGTACTCTAAATAATATATCAGAAAGACAAATGGAAGTGCTTAAAAACTTATTATTACCAAGACGACTAAAAAACATGGAAGAAATTGATTTAACAGGTGAAAAAAAAGGCTATAAAATGACAGATTTTCTAAACGATTTACACACAGGATTATGGAAAGAGCTGGAAGATGAAATTATAAAAATAAACCCATATCGTCAGGAAATTCAATTAACATACATACTTGTATTAAAAGGGTATATTGAAGCAGACATTAAAAATAGATATATTGGAAGCGCTATTCATAGATTTAATAATTATACTCGCAGTAACTTGTTTAATTCTTTAATTAATATTAAAAGCGCTATTAAAAAAGTAATACAGCAGGATATTAATGATGTCTCTACAAGCTCACATCTTGAGTTATGTTTATTAGAAATAAATAAAATTTAAGAGTTAAATTCATCATCGTATAATAGAGAGGACAGTTATCAAATATTAAATATACTAAATAAATAAAATGAAAAAAACAATCATTTTCTTGTCAGCATTTTCAATATATGGCGTAATACTAGCGCAAGGTATCAATTTTGAAACATCAGATTGGGCTTCAATAAAAAGTAAAGCCAAAGAAGCAAAGAAGTTAATCTTTATAGACGTCTACACCACTTGGTGTGGTCCATGTAAATGGATGGAAAAAAACACTTTCAACGATGAAGAAGTGGGAATCTTTTACAATAATAACTTTGTCTCTTTTAAAGTTGACGCTGAAAAAGAAAAAGGTTTAGATTTTGCAAAAGAATACAATATCAGCAGCTTTCCAACCCTTTTATTTGTTGATAAAGAAGGAAAGCAAATTAATAGGAAAAGTGAAGCTTTGAATAAAGATGATTTTTTACAATTTGGACAGCAAGCGTTAGATTCAGAAAAGGAGTTAGCCATCAAATCTTCATTATACAATAATGGCAATAGAGAACGTGAGTTCATCCTTAAATATCTTGCTATTTTAAAAGAAAGAGATTTGCCAACAGAAGAACTTGCGTTATGGTACTTTGCTATGATTGGACAAAAAAAATGGATTTCGTCAGAAAACCTTGGACTTATCAAGCAGTACCTACATAACCCTTATAGCAATGTTATAGAATTTTTGGTGAAAAATAAAGAATCTGAATCTGAAATGATAAAAGGCAATGTTTTAGTGTATCAAACCCTCTTTGGTGTCTACAAGGGCAATATGACGACCTTAATTAAAGATAGGAAAGATATAGAAATGGATCAATTATTGTCTCATATAAATTTAATTTTTTATTCGAATGAAGTGAGCTACTTAACTTTTTTTAAAAAAAAGGAAATTGCCAAAAGAGATAAAGACTGGAAACGTTATACTGAAGAATGTATCGAATATGTTAACAAACACTTGTTAAACAGTAATTCTGCCCTAAATAATTGGGCTATGACATTTTATAAAAACGAAGCTATAACCGATGAGAATGCTTTGAATGAGGCCTTAAAATGGACGAATATAGCACTTAAGAACGAAAAAAATGATTATTACAATACTGCATTTTTAGATACTCGGGCAAGGTTGCTGTATAAGCTTGGAAGAAAAGAAGAGGCTCTTAAAGTAGCTAATAATACTGTTAAGATTGCTAAAAATATTGGAGCAGACCCAACAAATACCTTAAAACTTATTGAGAAAATAAAGGCTAATTAATAAATATAAAAAAGCAATGTAAAAACGAACAGAAATGGTCTTACGATTAATTGAGTTAAAGAGGTTAAGAACTCAAGAACATCCTTTCCTTTTTTGAAATAGGGCGGGTATGTACGTTAAAAAATGATCTGACGGATTATTTTGGTGAAAAATCCAAATAATAGTCTATGGATTAGAAGAAAATAAGCATAGATTAAATGATTCTAAATCTTTTTTACAATTAATTGTTGTTTTTGAATTAGTCATTTATAGAGACAACTTTTTTGAGGTAAAGCATGGGTAATTGCTATTATAATTTGATTGATCATGTTTTTTAGTCGATAGATTATACTTTTACTCCGAAAAGAGCTCTTTGACGCTCTGTCTCAGAACTTCCTTTTTCTTTTTTAAATTAAAATAAAAATAAAGGAATTTGTCGAAGTATGTCGCTATGGTTTTGCCTTCGTTGGTTTTTAGTAAATAAGGTGCCCAAAAGGGGCACCTTATTCTCAAATTTTTATAAAATTTAAGATCCTATCCTAAATAATACTCTAAGGTTATCACATTGGTTATCCGCATAAATAGTTTTAAGCCCTTGACCTGGTATAAAAAGAGTGCAAACGTCAGCACCTGATGTTTGACAGTTTACATCAGATCCAGGAGGAGTTGTAATAACTTTTGTACAAACAGGAGGCGTATCGTTATTCAGATACCATCCTTCTAAAGGGGTTTGCTCTGCTGCGTCATTTTCTACAGATGTAAAAGCAAGAGAAGCTGTGATAGCTAACATAAGAGCAAAAGCAGGTAAAACGATTTTAAAAATTTTAGATTTCATAATATAGATATTTAAAAATTAATGACCTACTCTTTTTTACAGGTTTTCGGTCTTAGCCCTGACTGCAGTATTTTTTACCGATATTTCAGTGTTTATTTTTTTTGGTATTGGAGTTTAAGTTTTGGGTTTTTTGTTTATTGTTTTGATTGGTTAAGGAAGAAGGTTTTATGTTATTAAAAAGATTCCTTAATTGATAAATAACAATATGATTCCCAATGAGACCTATAAATTTATCATCCAGTACATAAAATGATTTAAGTTTGTTTTCCCCGATATCCTCCACATGAAAGCTAAATTTATAGCTATTATCCACAATATTGTACACATCAATGACAGATGATTTTTTCCATAATATCAGAGATTCTCTGTTTCCAAGCAGTTTGGAATTTACAAATAGGTAATTCCCAGAGGTCGCACTGTATTTATTCACCTTAAGAGCAGGTGCTGCCATTTTTTGTTGATTTTTAGAAGATATAGTACCTATTTTTATTTGAGCTTGGCTAATGGTATCTATAGTCTTTCCAAGAAATTGTAATTCCAGACTGTCATTAGCCACAATATATTGATTGCGATAGCGGTAGGTGTATATCAACTGCTTTCTCTGTCGATTGTATTGAAGAGTGCCATCGACATCAAAAATACCATCTACTTGTTTTTGTAAAAGTTTATGGGAGAGCGTCATTTTAGATGAGTCTGAAAGATGTATGGTACCCAGAGTAAATTCTTGAGTCTTCTTACTTATGGTTCGTATGGCTAAAGTAGTCGAGTCTATGGGTTCAGCATTGGTGAAATAAAGTCGGTTTTCCAATATGGAATAAGCTTTCCAATCTGTAGTGTTTCCTCTAAGGACATAAGGAATGGTGCCGTCCATCAAAAAGAAATAAGGTGATATCACCCGTACCTGTGGAGAGCGAAGTGGCAGGCTATCCTGATCTATAGTTAAATGAATTTCCTGTTTATTTTGGAGTGCTGTGTCTATTGCTATGAGATATAATGGAGACTTTGTGTTGCTCAGGTAAATCTTGTCCTCGGCAGTTCCGGCAATATAATAACCGTTGTATTCGAGATCTAGTTGATGGACTTTGTTTGGAGGGGTAGGCAAGAATCCACGAAGAAAGCTAGTGTCTCGCTGTAGTTCTTTTTGTGTAAAGGCAAATAAAAGAGTCATAAGACCTATACTACCAATGGTGCAAATTAAAAGAGATATATAAAGCTTTTTTTTTGTCATTATTAAGCAAATTTTGGGGTTGGATAATTTTTTTGTCCGTTTATAATGAGTATCCCTGTAAAGGCTAAAAGAACAAAAGCGATGTTAAAGGTTAAATGTTCTGTCCATCCTAGTTTTTCAAGAACCCCCCCACAAGAACAGGGAATATCATTGCTAAAGTTTAAAATAATAAAAATATAAGCGGTGAACATAACCATAAGACTAAAGGCAGCATACATTCCTAATAACCTAAACCGTGGAATAAGTATTAGTAAGGAGATCAGGATCTCAAGGGAGGGTATCACCCAGGCTACGATACCTACAAAAGGTGTAAGCATAGCAGATTGCCCTATCTGAATCTTAAACTCATCAAAAACCAGTAATTTACTCAATGCTGCATATACAAATAGGAGTATATACAGGAAACAAATAAATTCTAACAGAACATTTTTATACTTACTATGAATTTTCATAATCATTAATAATGAGTTGTTTATTAATATTACAAAGGTGCGAGATAAAATTTATTTTTAATGGATAAATACTTGCCTTAGAGGGATTTGTTAGTTCGGCTTACAACTTTAAACGAGTCCTGCAGGACTCGTTTAAAGTTGTAAGCCGAACTAATCCCGCCTCAGGCGGGATCTCTAATTTATATTTTTTATAAATGCTAATAGATAATTTTTTAAGAAACATTCCGAACCTTATAGATAACAAAAGATAGAGTAACTTTTTTATGAGATATTGCTAGGTCGAGATTTCTTGAAAGTTTACCTTGAGCGGAGTCGAAAGGCTCATGCTTCACTCAGCCGAAACGACAAATTGTTACTTTTTATTCTTTTTTAAGTGCTATGTTAAAATGGGAAACGATCAAAATATCACATAATCTTGATGTTTTTGTATTATGAGATTTCTCACTGCGTTCGAAATGACAAATGGTTCTCAAAGTCTATTATCATTTTAATTTTTCAGTTTTAATGACCAAAATGTGTTTTCTGATTATTATAAACTACTATTATGGATTACACTTGTACAAAATAATATTAGCACAAGATCCATTATAGTCTTTACCATATAATTGTTCAGTTTTATTAAGTATGGTAACAGTACAAAGTCCAAGATCATGATCAACAGTATCACATTTAACAGGTTCTACCAGCATACACATGTCGTCAGGCCCATGGTGATACTAAGCTTTGGTAATTGGACAATCTTTTGTTATACCATTTTCAACAGAAGAAAAAGCAAGAGAAGTAATTACAGCTAACATTAAAGCAAAAGTAGGTGAAACGATTTTAAAAAATATTGTTTTCATAATAAATGTATTTAATATATACTTTCCAATGTCATATCAGATACCTTTAGGATGGGATTTCTCACTGTGTTCGAAATGACAAATCGTTGCCAAATAACACAAAGACTCAATCTAGTTGAACACTATTATTTTTCAGTTAAAAAGAAAAAAACCAGAACACACTTGTTTTTTGAAAAGAATTCTAAAAATTTAAGAAAAGATATGGCTCTGGCTTTTTTTGGGGTGTTACAGTAAATCTTTAACACTTCATTACAATATTATTATAAAGTAATTAGAGATAGGTTGTTTAATTTGGAAAAGGATTCGCCTGATTTTATTTGTTTAACAAGATCAGCTCTATCTATACCAAAGGTATTGGATAGGTAATGAAACTTTACGATGTTTTTTTTGAGATCATTAGAAGTGGTTAGAAAGCAATACCAGTGGACACCACAATCGATGATTTTGGCTACCGATTTTGAGCCTTTTTTGTAATCCCTTGAAATATATTGGCTTAATGTATAGCCAAACTCATGATACCCCTTAAAAATAAAAGCCGTTAAAACTTCCTGAGGAAGTAGAAATAGCTCTGGTAATTTTTCTTGATCCGTTTTTATATCGGTTTTTAAAAGCTGCATTAAATTTCCTGGAATATTTATTTTTTGAAAGTCACTTTTTAGGTTTAGCCAATGTAAGTGAGCGCTTTTAAATATGTCGCTACTTGAAGCAGTAAAAGGTTTTTCACCAGTCATTTCGGCTTTTGGAACCCCATTTAAAATCATTTGTTTTACAATAACATGATTTCCATATTGTTTAATAGGATTTTCCATTTCAAATTCCCTGTCATCAAATGCTATGAGTTTCTTGTTGGTCTTTTTATGTGTAAATACGCGTTGTACCATTGCTTTTTTATTATTTGGGGTAACTTCTTACAAAAATCGCAAATAAAACTTATTTAAAAAGGATGATAACTTGTCTTAGAGGGATTAATGAAACCCAATTTTGAGATGTCTGCAAGACATACTCAAAGTCGTAAGTTGAATTAATGCTGAACCCTAAGTGCTGAACTAGTTTCAGCATCTAGTGAAATTCTGTGCTAAATTTGTTTCAGTATTTCAGCATTGAGCTAAATCTCAGATTTACACTTTCGTTATATTTTATTAGTGTATTAAAACTGGGTAGATTAATTTGAAAAGTAAATTCAGGACAACTACAAATTAGTACTACCCAGCTTAGGGGGATTATTGTATGAAATTTAAATCTGTCACAAATGTAAGTGATGCAAATTAGCTTAAAGGGAGATAAAAATGTCTGAGAGGGATTAATTAATGAAACTCAATTTTGAGAAGTCTATAAGACGAACTCAAAATTGTAAGTTGAATTAATGCTGAACTTGTTTCAGTATCTGTCTAAATATCAGGCTTATCCTTTAGTTGTAATTTATTAGTAATTATCTCATCAGAGTCGTTTTTTGAATTATATAAGACTTGAAAATATCAAGGTTTAGCCATTAATTATGTGATTTCTCACTGTGTTCGAAATGACTCAGAATGTAAAATAGAACCTGGTTGTCATGTCGAAACCTGTGTTGAGTTTTAATCGCAAAGAATTCTCCGTAGGCTTGCCTCGGGGTTTCCATTGAAATTATAATTCCCGTGAAATCGAAAGATTCATGAATTCATTATTATAAAATAAAAAACAATGAATAAAGCCGGAAATGCAAAGCATTCACGATTTCCTATTTAATGAGATAAAATGCATGAGTAATCTAAATAACAGAATTTCGGTTTTTGACCATTAGGTCAAAAAGAAACGAGCGAAATACCCCCTACGGCTTGCCTCGGGATAGTTCATTTCAAGAAATTCTTTATTTAGATTATGGAATAATATATTTGTAATTTACTCGAAAAAATGATTTAAAAATAGACCAATGGTAGCTAGTCGAAACAATTGAGACAAAAAGAAGTTCCGATGTCACCCTGAGCTTGTCGAAGGGTCGAAGCACAAATTGAAATTAAAATGAAATTTTATTACGTATATATATTACTTTGTTCAGACAAAACCTATTACACAGGAATGACTAACAATTTAGAAAGAAGAATTAACCAACATGAGTCTGGTTATAGAAAAGATAGCTATACCAATTTGGGCGTAAAATGCCGTATTAAAGCCGATGTTATATTAAAATCTAAAAACGCTGTGATTAGATTGCATAACATCATTACGGAATTTATGAACAAGGCATTTAGATTTAAAAAGAACGAGGCGACATGCGGGATTTTACGCCTAAATTGGTATTAAACGTATTCAAGACGACCAATCAAACTAAAATGGTATTTGCAGTGTACTAACCCATCGGAAGCTATTAAAATTGAAAAACAAATTAAAGGGTGGTCTCAACGAAAAAAAGAAGCGCTAATTGATGAGAATTGGAATGATTTAATTGAGTTTTCTAAAAACTATACTGAATATGAACATCCAGATAAGCGAGAATAGTCCTCGACAAGCTCGGACTGACATTCCGTTATTTAATTGTGGGTTTAACTAAATGAAAAAAAAGAATTTAGATTGATATAAATGACTCAGAGTATAGAATTGTCTTTTTTGATTCACTTAGAAATTGAGGTCGATTAAAGTAAGAAAATACAAATATTTTCTTTATTTATTAGGCATTATAAATATAAATTCGTACCTTATTTGAAGTTATAGGATAAATTTCAGCTACGCTCAATCCCCAAGAATCCCTATAAAAAAAGGCGATCGGGCGCAACCGAAATTAGATATCAGACTAAACAAAGATCGATGATAAGACTTAACTTAAAAGGATTAAAACTTGTCCGAAAAGGATGTCTTATAAGTCTGGTTTTGTTAGTCCACGCCTATGGCGTGGCAGGAAAACTCTATTTTGAAAAGTTGCGAAGCAATGCATTCAAAATAGATAGTTGAACTAATCCCGCTTTTCCAGCGGGGTCTTTAGATTTAACATCTTTTATGTTAAATATATTAGGTGTAACAGTCTATGTGTAGGAACATGTTTTTTGAGTTTTGACTTAAAAAAAATGATTAGATTTCTAAGCAAAACTTAATATAATATTTTATTAGTGAAACTCAATTTTGAAAAGTTGCGAAGCAGTGTCTTCAAAATTAGTAGTTGAACTAATCTCGCTTCATGTGCTGAACTTGTTTCAGTATCCAGCGAGATCTTTTGTTTCGGCTACGCTCAATCTGTAGAATTCCAATAAAATGGGGGACTGGGCGCAACCGAAGTCAAAAAGACAAAAATTACTAACCGTAACAAATATCGATGATAAGATTTAATTTAAAAGGATTAAAACTTGTCTGAAAAGGATGTCTTTTAACTTGGTTTTATTAGTCCACGCTTATTGCGTGGCAGGAAAACTCTGTTTTTAAAAGTTGCGAAGCAACGCATTCAAAACAGATAGTTGAACCTGTCCCGCCCAAGGCGGGGCTAATCCTGCTGGAAAAGCGGGATCTTTGGGTTTAATACCTTTTATGCTAAATATTTAGGTATAACAATCTATGGGTAGCAGTATGTCTTTTTGTTTTGACTTCAGGGAACACTTGTATTTATAGCTGAATATTAATGAATATATTATACTTTTTTGCCATTGCAGCGAAAAGAATCAAATCTGTCTGGCCGGCATGAAAGTATAGACTTACTAAAATTCTGTTTAAAATGCTATGGAGAAACCCCAACCACAGATAAAAAGAACTCGCTCTATGATCTTAGTTTATTTTTTATGATCTCTGTTCATTTTTTTCTTGATAAAAAAACCCTTCGACTTTGCTCAGGATAAAACGAGCCAAAAAAATCAAGTCAGATATAGGAAATTGCTGCACACCATTCGCTTTGAAAGCTACATGCTTCAAGCTGCGCTTGGCACTTCCGCTTTATGCTCATTATTTCTGAAGTCTGACCGAGTTTCTATTCGGCTTATTGACTTCGATTATAAAATTTGGCCTCCAAGTTTATTTATGATAGAAATGTTTCTCGGTCAATAGTGTCTTAAAGGTTTTTTAAAGTGTTCTTTTGAGGGTAGTAATAATGCTCCTTTATGAGTTGAAAATTAAAATGGAGATGTTTTTTATGATCTCTGTTCATTTTTTTCTTGATAAAAAAAAGAACCAAAAAAATCAAGTCAGACATAGGAAATTGCTGCGCACCATTCGCTTAGAAAGCTACATGCTTCAAGCTGCGCTTGGCACTTCCGCTTTACGCTCATTATTTCTGAAGTCTGACCGAGTTTCTATTCGGCTTATTGACTTCGATTATAAAATTTGGCTCCAAATTTATTTATGACAGAAATGTTTCTCGGTCAATAGTGTCTTAAATGTTTTTTAAAGTGTTCTTTTGAGGGTAGTAATAATGCTCCTTTATGAGTTGAAAATTAAAATGGAGATGTTTTTTATGGCCTCTGTTCATTTTTTTCTTGATAAAAAAACCCTTCGACTTTGCTCAGGATAAACCGAGCCAAAAAAATCAAGTCAGACATAGGAAATTGCTACACACCATTCGCTTTGAAAGCTACATGCTTCAAGCTGCGCTTGGCACTTCCGCTTTACGCTCACTATTTCTGAAGTCTGACCAAGTTCCTATTCAACTTAATCGAAAAGAATTCCTCGAGGCTCTGTCTCGGGGTTTCCGTTGAAATTGTCATTCCCGAGAAGGCGGGAATCTAAATACAGAATTTTGATTTTTGACCCAAAGGCCAAAACTTTGTGCTCAACTTGATTGGGTATGAAATGAACGAAATACCTCTATGGTTCTGCTTCGAGAATAGTTCGTTTCAAAAAATTCTTTATTAACTTCAATTATAAAATTTAGCCTCCAAATTTATTTATGACAGAATTTTTATCAATGCTAAATTCTTTTTGAATTTCACTCGAAATTATTTTATAACTTTTAAATATTATTCACGTTGACTTATGAATATTTGAAACAAAAAAGAATATTTTTTGTTTCGGCTACGCGCAATCAGTAGAATTCCAGTAAATGGTGATTGGGCGCAACCGAAGTCAAAAAGACAAAAATTACTAACCATTACAAATATCGATGATATAGTTTAATCCAAATGGATTAAAACTTATCTGAAAAGGATTTAACCCGCATTATTCATTAGAAAATCTATTACGTCTTGAAACTACTTCAAAACCTAGTGCTTCGCTATACTTTTTGATTTAACCATAGTGGTGCTATGCTGAAATCAAGAAAGTATTAGGCTTTATTGTATTTACAAGTCTCATGACGAAGTTCTAATGCATAATGCGGGTTTAACGATATTATACTGGTTTTGTCAAAAAGAATGAGGTCATTCTGAGGAGTATCAGAGTGCGACTGCCTGCATTGAGCGTAGTCAAAATGTGAGAATCTGTTTGTGAGTTTACTTCAATTTATATTTTGAGTTCAATAGCATCCTAAACGTTTTGTAAGGTTTTATTTAAGAGTTGTATTATTAGTTTGTTGTGAGCTAAAACTTAAAATAGAAGTTTATTTTTTATAATCTATGTTCATTTTTTTCTTGATAAAAAAACCCTTCGACTTTGCTCAGGATAAACCGAGCCAAAAAAATCAAGTCAGACATAGGAAATTGCTGCGCACCATTCGCTTAGAAAGCTACATGCTTCAAGCTGCGCTTGGCACTTCCGCTTTACGCTCATTATTTCTGAAGTCTGACCAAGTTCCTATTCAACTTAATGATTTCAATTATAAAATTTAAATTTATTTAGGACAGAATTGTTTTGAGTTCTCAATAAAAGATTGTTACACTTTAGCTTGTCTTGAGTACTTCGGCTTCTCAGTATAAACTAAAAGCCAAAAAGGTTCAGTGCAGACTTATTGCTCCTCCCTGTCTGTTGGCAGTTATAATATACCCACAAATATTAATCTGTTAATAAAATAATCAAAACATGAATCGTAGATAAAACGCCCTAGGGTTTGTAGGCGAGCGTCAAATGTTTGAAGATGGCGTTAAAAAAGAAATGCTGTTTGAGCTTTGCCAAAAGAAAACAAACGATCAGGGAAGGTTGTTTGGGAGATAGCGTTTGCAAGCTAGAAATTAACATAGTGCGAGTTCATTTCTTTTAGACATTAAAAACTCATTTGACCGCCGAAAAACCCAAGGCTAGACTTTTTTGTTTCTTTTTTGGGCAATGCAAAAAAGATCTGGATAAAAGAAATGAACTAATGATTCAATGTATTAAGAGCATAAAAATAAATGTTCTTATAAAAGATCTGGATATACCATAGCTTCTGACAGACGGCTTCACAATGACGATTGATTTGACGTGACGTCTTGTTTGAAGATATAGATGAGCATATTCTCTAAAAATTATTAAACTTCCAACTAAAACTTAGCATAAAGTACTGTTTAAGAACCTTGCTTTGAGAATCCCGGATATAATTTTGAGTGGCGATACGTCTGGCGTTTGTGTTTTGATTTAATAAATCGTAAACTTTTAAAGACAAAGTCCCTTGGTCTTTGAACATAGAATAGGCTAAGGTCGTATTCCAAAACCAGGCACTTTTTTGAAAACCTTCAGCAACATTTGGATTATAATTAAAACTAATGTCGTGCCGCCATTCAAATTTTTTAGGAACAAATGTTGTTATTTGTAATCCGGCCGAATGATTGATAAACTCCTGATCTTTAAAATCGTCCAGATCAAATGTAGTTTTGTTAAACGATAGTCTATAATTTGGCACCACCCTCATAATAGCATCCCACGCAAAGGTGATCCCTACATGGGGTGTTAGAGCTGTATTGTTTGAAGCATATTGTACGGCATTATTAAAGTTAACCGCTCTGTTTGTACTTGCAGACAGACCTACACTATATTTAAGTGTTTTTAAACTGTCTATTTTCACCGTTTTATTATAGCTACTGCCAACATTTAAACTATACCCTCCATTTACATTAGCATAGCTTGTGTTTCGTACAAAATTGTCATCAATAGTTGTTTTAGTAACTACTTGATTGTTGCTTAAATTAGCATAGGCGTGGCTAAAGAAACCACTGCGTTTTTGAAAGTTGAATGTATTGTACCCAAAATAAAAACTATGCGTATTTGTCGGTTTTAAGTTAGGGTTTCCAATTATCGTATTTAAGGGGTTAGTGACATCTTGAAAGGGATTTAATTGCGATAATTGTGGCGGCGTGTTATCTAAACCATAGCTGGCGTATACATATGATTTTGGGTTAAATTGATACTGAAAATGAGACCGTAGCTCTATGGTTTCAAAATCACGTGTTAAACTTAACTGGGGTCTTAAAAAATCGATATGCTCTAAAGTTCTATATACATAACCTACTTCAGAACTGGCAGACCATTTTTCTTTTTTATAAGTGAGTCTTAAAGCAGGTGTGCTTCTTGTGTTCGTATATTCAAAATCTGTACTTAGGGCTTCATCAAATAAAGTGAAATCTTGTGTGTCCGGATCAAAAGCGTAAGTACGCTTTATATTTTCCTGTTTGTCGTTTCTGTAATTAAATTTAAGATCTAAAAATAATGCTTTTGCTATTAACGGCCATCTGAGGGATACATTGGTATTGAGTCCTTTTGATTTTTGGTCGCCATCCGTAAATTGATTTCTATTAATGGTTTCCGGATTCGTTCCAAAAATAGCGGTTTCAGAATTTAAATAGTTTTCAGACTCTGTAACGTTATATTTATTTGAGATATTGAATCTTAAATAGGTGCCGTTGTTACCAAATCGTTTTGTAATACTTAAACGATTACTGAAATTCTTATTTAAAGTCTCTGAAAATGAAGATGTACTGGATTGATTTGTTAAAGTGTTTTCTTCATTTCTGGATGCCTCATTTGAAGTGCTTTCTGTTTTGTTTTTGGTACCATTAAATGATGGGTTTATATTGATTAAAAGTGTAGAATCCACTTCAATGTTGAACCCTAAACGAACATTATGATTATCCCCTTCATGATATGATTTTGTATTAGAATTGGAATGATATCTTGAATCGGGGAGAATATTTTCTTGTTGTATGGTGCTCTCATTTTCTGTACGGCTATTAGAGAAAAAATAATTAGCAGAGATGTCACTCTTTTCTTTTAATTTATCGACATAATTGACGCCATAATTTTGAGATACTGTAATGCCTTGTCCGCTGGTAAGGCCACCTCCGAAACTAAATCCGGGCGAATTGATATTGTTCCCTCCTGTAAGGAGACTAATACGCTGATCATTATCAAAAAGATTAAGCATACCGGCAAACTTATTACGCTTATTGGTTCCTGCACCAGCTGCAACTTGTCCAAAAACACCATCATTATTTTCTTTTTTTATGACGAGATTGATCGTTTTTTTCTCTTTATCTCCTTCGTCTCCGGCAAAAGCTTCGGCCTTGGTTTTTGTATCTGTAATTTGAATGTTCTCAATGATTTCTTTGCTTAAATGCCTGGTCGTTATAGTGGGATCATTGCTGAAAAAAGGTTTTCCATTGACTAGAATGTTATCCACTTCTTTACCATTTATAGTTATTTTCCCTTCTTCATTAATGTCTACACCTGGTAGTTGCTTTAATAAATCTTCAACATTGGCATCTTTTTTAGTTTTAAAAGCCGCCGCATTGAACTTTAAAGTGTCTTTTTTTATGACCACCGGAGGGCTAACTTTTATAAAGATTTCTTCTAATGCATTAAGATCTGTTTTCAGTCCAACGGTGTTTAAATTAATGGATTCCTGATCTAAATGAATAGTTTGATAATAGGTTTGATATCCAACATAAGAGATGTAAAAGTTTAAACGGGTATCTGCTGTTTTGCCTTCCAAAGAAAACTTGCCATTTTTGTCTGAAATGGTATAGGTAACTAATGAGCTATCCTTAACACGTTTTAAATAAATAGTTGCAGCTTCTAAAGGAGTTTTATCAGATTCTGCAATTAAAGTTCCGGAAATTTTAAACGGTTTCGTTTGTGCGAAAGATATGGTTTGATAGAGCATTGTTAGTACAAAAAAACAATATTTCACACGTTTAAATTTTAGTTAATTGTTTTGTAATGAATTAATTACATGATCTGTATGGCACATCGTTCTTACATTAAAAATAAAAATCGTTTTGTTAGCAACCATTTTATAGTTATAGTAAACAAAAGCACATATGTTCTATTTGTCTTCTCGAACCTTTTGTCTCCAGTTTATGCTGAGTGCAGTCGAAGTACTCAAGATAAATTAAAGTAGAGAGGTTGTTGACTTTCCAGATATTAAATAGACCTCGACTTTAGTCTGTCTTGAGCTAAGACGAAAGGTTCTATCTGACATAGATATAGTTAACATGTTGAATTTGAGTAAAATAATAGTCAAGCTCAGGTTAATGGGTAGCAATATGATTATCAATTGATGCTATGAACTTGGTGTCCAATACTTTATATTTTGTTCTTTTCAAAATCAGTTACGCTTAATCTCCAAAACCCTAATAATGGAGACCATACGCAACCGAAGTTGAAAAGACAACTAACTAACTAACAACTATAGAACAAATATCGAAGATAAAACTTAACTCAAATGGATTAAAACTTGTCTGAAAAGGATGGATGTAGTATGTAGTTGGCAGTAGGCAGTGTTCAGTTTGTTAAAGTGTGGTTTGAAATCCAGAGTCTATTTTCAAGCCTTTGCTTCTTAGCGAGACATGGAGTATTTAGTGTTCAGTCTCAGTGTTCAGTTGGTGGTTTTAGTGGTAAACAGTAGATAATTTGATATTTAGAAGACGGAAGACGGAAGACGGAAGACGGAAGACGGAAGACGGAACTTAATACTTTTTATTTTGATTTGGAATTTAGTATTTTGAGCTAGAAGCTAGAAGCTAGAAGCTAGAAGCTAGAAGCTAGAAGCTAGAAGCTAGAAGCTAGAAGCTAGAAGCTAGAAGCTAGAAGCTAGAATCCAGAGCTTTGTAAATAATACTTAATACTTTTTACTTCGTGACCATTTGGGATTTAATATTTTAACCAACAACCAACAACCAACAACCAACAACCAACAACCAACAACCAACAACCAACAACCAACACCTAACAACTAACTACCCTAACACATCACCAGATTGTTTTCTTAAATCCCTTGGAGTAAAACCATATTTTTCCTTGAAAGCCTTAGAAAAATGGGGCGCACTTATAAAGCCTGTTGCATGTGCCACTTCTTTTATGGACGTATCCGTATGTTGAATTAATATACTGGCTTTTCTTAATCTTTCATTTATTAAAAAGCGAAAAACGGTTTGCCCGTATAATTGCTTGAATCCATACTTTAACTTGTATTCATTGGTTCCAAAGATATGTGCTAATTCTATCAACGGAGCAAGTGGTTTATCTAAATTGTTAATAATATGATCATGTACCTTTCGGATTTTTCTAATATCAGAAAAACTTAGGTTTAACCGTTTACTTTTATTACCGGTCTGGAAGTGCTTAGTTGCTTTATTTTTATCCTTTCCGGAACTCACCATTTTTCGTAATTCAGTTTCCCTTTCCGTACTGTTTTTAATAATATCTATAGATGTAATCACAATTCTTTCCAATTGATTGACCGGATCAACAAATTTACTTACCAGGCAATTTGCTGTTAGAATTAACTGTTGTTTGGTTTTAAAGGATAATACAATAAATTCCTCATGAGCATCTAGGTTTGTATGAGCTAACTTAGATTTCAAACCATTCCAGGCTAATTTTGAATCCTGAGTTAGAAATGTAGAAAACACTTCTTCTAGTAACTCATCATCATCAAAAAACAGCACTTGTTTTATATGAGAATTAAAAGCAATAATGGTGTCTTCCAAATCTAATACAAAGAACATTTGAACCACGTGCTTGTAAGTTTCATTTAGGTTTGCATAACCTTGATGGATAAAAGAGGATTTTACTTCCTGAAAGGTCATGTTGACCAGTGCGGTAAGGGCTTCAATATCATCATCCAAATTGGATCTTTCAATATTGTATGAAAAATTTCCACTGGCAAATTCCATAAGCATGGTATGGATTTGTTTTATTCTTTGCTTATTAGTCTCATCGTTGTACATAAATATATAGGTTTATTTATTGAACTCATTTTGACTTTTTCTATTTCCTAAAACCTGCCTGCCGGGAGGAATGGCTAAAATTCGCACTTATTTCGTTACTTTTATTATCCATAGCGATGCTATGCCTTTCAAAAAGTGCCTAATCTGGACAAATTTTATCTCATTTTCGGTTAAACATTAAAAGTCAAAATGAGTTCATTGTTCGAGAGATTTAATACTATTTTAAACTGAAAAAAATAAAAATTATTTCATTAAAGAAATAAAATTTATGTAAAATTCTTACTAATTATTCCAAATGGTCATTGGGTCGTTTTCTCAAATCCCTTGGAGTAAAACCATATTTTTCCTTAAAAGCTTTAGAAAAATGGGGCGCACTGATAAAGCCTGTTACATGTGCCACTTCTTTTATGGACGTATCCGTATGCTGAATTAATACACTGGCTTTTCTCAGTCTCTCATTTATTAAAAAGCGAAAAACGGTTTGCCCGTATAATTGCTTGAATCCATACTTTAACTTGTATTCATTGGTTCCAAAGGTATGTGCTAATTCTACCAATGGAGCTAGTGGTTTGTCTAAATTGTTTATAATATGGTCATGTACTTCTCGGATTTTTTTAATATCAGAAAAACTTAGGTTTAACTGTTTGCTTTTATTACCAGTCTGGAGACGTTTTGTTACTTTATCTTTTCCCAAACTCACCTTTTTTCGTAATTCAGTATCCCTTTCCGTACTGTTTTTAATAATTTCAATCGATGTAATCACGATTCTTTCCGATTGATTGACCTGATCAACAAATTTACTTACCAGGCAATTTGTTGTTAGAATTAACTGTTGTTTGGTTTTAAAGGATAGTACAATAAATTCCTCATGAGCATCTAGGTTTGTATGAGCTAACTTAGATTTCAAACCATTCCAAGCTAATTTTGAGTCTTGAGTTAGAAATGTAGAAAATGCTTTTTCTTGTAACTCATGATCATCAAAAAACAGCATTTGTTTTATACGAGAATTAAAAGCAATAATAGTGTCTTCCAGATCTAACACAAAGAACATTTGAACCAAATGCTTATAAGTTTCATTTAGGTTTGCATAACCTTGATGGATAAAAGAGGATTTTATTTCCTGAAAGGTCATGTTGACCAGCGCTATAAGAGCTTCAATATCATCATCCAAGTTGGATCTTTCAATATTGTAAGCGAAATTTCCACTGGCAAACTCCATAAGCATGGTATGGATTTGTTTTATTCTTTCCTTATTAGTTTCATCATCGATCATGATTACTACATTTAGGTTTATTTAATGTTCAATAGATTTAATATTATTTTTAACAAGAAAAATAAGAGGGATATACATCCACGTTGGTCAAAACTATCTATGATTGTTTAGAAATTCTAGAGCTTCCTCTTTTTCGAAAAACGTCTGAATCTTGATAGTGGGGTTACTGGTTTTAATATAAAAATTTAAGATGGCATTGTTTAATGGATTATTGACCAATATTGCCACAGCTTTCATCAGTACTGAGCCTTCAAGTGCAAAGTAGTCTCTTGCTTTTTTATTTAAGCTTTTAATGCCTCTGGCGTCACAAAAGATTAAAAACTCCCTGCCTTGTTGCAATGAAAGTCGGTCTTCTACAACTTTCATGGCTACAGACAGGTCAATAGAGATTCCTTTTTTATAAACAAAATAAAGGATGTCCTCTTCAATCCAATACTTAGCATACTTATTTTCTATTTCTATATGGGCTATCAAACTATTTTAAAATTTAGGTTAAAAAAATACGAATAAAACTGAAATTACAGATGTCATCATCATTTTGTGTTGATTTAATTATTGATGCATTTATATACAGTTAAAAACTGGAAAAATCAATGACTATTTTATTTGAAAGCGGGAAGAGAGTATAAGCTTTACAAATTTATATACTATTCACTATTGAGGTTATTTAGAAACTCTAAAGCTTCTTCCTCTTTAGTAAAGACCTGGGTCGTGATAGCGGGATTACTAGTTTTAATATAAAAACCAGATATGGTATTGGTCAATGGGTTGTTGACTAATAAAGCAACAGCTTTGATTAAGACCGAACCTTCTATGGCCAAGTAGTCCCTTGCACTTTTATTTACGCTTTTAACACCTCTCATATCACAAAAGATTAGAAATGCTTTACCTTGTTGCAATAAAAGTCGGTCTTCTACAACTTTCATGGCTGCAGACAGGTCAATAGAGATTCCTTTTTTATAAACAAAATAAAGGATGTCTTTTTCTGTCCAAAACTTCGCGTATTCGTTTTCTATAAGGTCTTTCAAAGTATTTTAAAATTTGGGGGTTTCGAAAATTTCATAACTTATTTAAATTTAAATATACGTATTATTATTAATTATTTGTATTAATTTAATTCATTTAAGAGAGAAATGCCTTTCTTGTAAAGTGAGACAAGTTACAACAAAACAAACTATTATAAAACAAATATAAATACAATTATTTTAAATTAGCTGGGGTAAAACCGTACTTTTTAACCCCTTAGGAATAATTTTGATGTACTTTTTACTTTACAATTTAGAAAGTATTTTTTTTAATCTCAGGAAGTTTCAATTATTTGTATCTCAGTTGGTTAGTGGCTTTGTTCCCGAGTTATTAAAAATGTAATATATTTTTTTACCCAAATAAAACTTACCTGAGAGGGATAAAAACTTATCTGTAAGGGATTTTTTCTTGAATCCTAAGAATTATAATAAGGTTAGGTTATAAATTTTCATAGTTTTATATGCTTCCATGAATCGAATTTATGGGTTTCTCTAACTTCATCTAAATTTCGCTAACCTTCTAATGTACCATTAAATGGCAAAAATTAAGCACAATAACTTTTTGGATACCGTTAATGAGGTATTTACAGATGCAAAAAAACAAGGCGTATTACATTTATACGCAGAGGGAGATAGTTTTACGGGTAGAAAAATAAGAGTAAAGCAAAAAGATCTTTTTCATTTCGGAACAACAGGCTATTTAGGTCTGGAACAGGACAAGCGTTTAAAAGAAGCTGCCATGGATGCTATTTATAAATATGGAACACAGTTTCCGCTTTCTAAAAGCTATATTTCAAATCCGTTATATCGCAAACTTGAAGAGAAAGTGACACAGTTGTATAATGCTCCTGTTATTATTACAAAAAATAGTACGCTTGGGCATCTTGGAGTTATTCCCAGTGTTGTTAATGATGGAGATGCTATTATTTTAGATCATCAGGTACATTGGAGTGTGCAAAGCGCATCTAATGTGCTTAAAACCCGTAGTGTACCTATTGAGATGATTAGACACAGCCATCTGGGCATGTTGGAAGATAAAATAAAAAAATTATCTTCTAAATACAAAAAGATCTGGTATATGGCAGACGGTGTTTATTCTATGTATGGAGATGTTGCTCCCATAAATGAGCTTATGCAGCTATGTAATAAATATCCACAATTACACCTGTATTTAGATGATGTTCACGGAATGAGCTGGGCAGGTAGAAATGGAACGGGTTATGTACTTAGTAAACTGGATGAATTACCCGATAATGTATTATTGTTTGGAACGTTAAGCAAAACTTTTGGAGCTAGTGGGGCAGTTGCTGTATGCACTGATAAGAAAAGATACCATAAAATTAAAACCTTTGGAGGCCCTTTAACTTTTTCAGCTCAATTAGAACCTGCTTCTGTTGCTGCAGCTATTGCGTCCGTCGATATTCATCTTTCTCCTGAGATTTATATGCTTCAAAATGAGTTGTTAGAGCGCATTACGTTGTTTAATACATTATTAGCAAATACAGATTTGCCTTTAGTTGAACAAAATAATTCACCGGTATTCTATATAGGTACTGGAATGCCTATTACTGGATATAATTTTGTGAATAGATTGATGAAAGAAGGGTTTTTTGTGAATTTAGGAATATTTCCAGCAGTACCCGTAAAGAATACTGGCGTGAGAATTACTATTTCCAGACATAACCAGGCAGAAGAAATAAAAAGTCTGGTAGATGCTATGGTTTATCATTACCCAAAAGCTTTAGAAGAGACCTATACCACTCCGGATAAAGTACGGATAGCTTTTAAACTACCCATTTTAAATGAGGTGCCAAAAAAGCAGATCGTTGAAGAATTTTGTATTGGATATGAAAACACCATTCAACACATCGATAAAGATGAATGGAACAACCTTATGGGGAAACAAGGCGCTTTTGATTGGGATGGCCTACTTTTTCTTGAAAACGTTTTTACGAAAAATGAGCGTGATGAAAATAACTGGGACTTTCACTATATCATAATTAAAGATGAAATGAATACCCCTATACTAGCTACATTTTTTACGTATGCTCTTTGGAAAGAAGATATGCTTGCACCAATTTCTGTTTCTATTAAATTAGAGAAAATACGAAAAAATGATCCTTATTATCTAACTTCTAAAGTGTTGGGTATGGGGTCGCCGTTTACGGAAGGAGAACATCTGTATTTGGATAAATCTCATCCACATTGGAAATTAGCAATGAAACAGATGTTAGATAAAATTGAAGATCTGGAGCAACAATGTAACTCAAATTGGTTGGTGTTAAGAGATTTTGAACACGATGATGAACTTAGTCAATTATTTCATCAACAAGGGTTCATTAAGACAGTAATGCCTGATTCGTGTCAAATACTTGACCTTTATTGGAAAACCATGGATGAATATCCGGAGTCATTATCCACACGCTCCAGAAAACACTTTAAAAAAGATATCAAACCTTATGAAGACCATTTTAAGGTCGTATACAATGATGGACCTAATCGAAAACAAATAGATCAATTTTACGAGTTGTATAACAATGTGAATAAGCATAATCTTGCTTTGAATATGTTTCCCTTACCGAAAAAGCTGTTTACAATGATGTCGCAGCATCCTAATTGGGAGTTTTTAACGTTGTATTTAAAAGAGGCATTTAACGAAGGGAACTCACATGTTCCGGTGGGGGTTATGTTTTGTTACAAAAATATGGGAGAGACATATACGCCTGCCTTTATTGGTATGAATTACAATTATACCGATGAACATCAGATTTATAGACAGCTATTGTATCAAACAATCAAACGAGCTACCAAACTTGGGTTTAAAAAGATAGATTTTGGTATGACAGCATCCTTTGAGAAGAAAAAAGTGGGAGCGACTATTATTCCTAAAGCGGCCTATATACAGGCAAAAGATAACTTCTCTATAGAGTTAATGGGAGTCATGGAAAATAATTAGCCTTTAGGAGTAAATGTTAGTTAGTTGTCAAGAAAACTTGAGAAATCTTATAATTATGAGATTTACTGCCTGCCGGGGAATGTCAGTAAATTATGGATAGAATGTGTCAATTTTGTCATTCCGACGAAGGAGGAATCCCATTAGGCAAATCAGATTGTGAGATTCTTCGACTCCGACAACTGTCGGAATGCTCTGAATGACACTGCTCCCATGAAAAATGAAGTCATTATGTCATTCAGAAGGAGGAACGACTGAAGAATCTGAAACTCCTTTTCGTTTCATTGGTTATTAGTATATAAGTATTAGTATATAAGCGTAATAGTTATATGTGTATCCTTTGTTTTCATTTGATCCGAACATGATGAGATTCTTCGCTGTGCTCTGAATGACAAAACATATTATTTTTATTCATAGAACATATTATTTATAGTTATTACTTAAGAGAAAGTATACGTTTAACAAACATATTAACAGTTGTTATTAAATTATTCAATTTTAATAATACCTAACAGGTTAAAGGTTATATATTTGCAAAATATATTTTTCCACTATGTTAAAGGAGAATTTTTTAGATAAAAATCTATGTTTTTCTTTAATTAATTTTTGGGAATCTATTAAGTAAAATTAAACGTAAACCATAATTTTAAAATGAACAGAACAATTGATCAGCAAGCGGCAGATAATATTAGAGCATTAGCTGTAGCTATGGTAGAAAAAGCGAATTCAGGACATCCGGGTGGTCCTATGGGAGGTGGCGATTTTATGCACATCTTATATTCTGAGTTCTTCAATTACGATCCGTCAGATATGACATGGCCGTTTAGAGATCGATTTTTTATGGATGCTGGGCATTTATCTACTTTAATGTATGCACAGTATTACCTTTTAGGGAATTATGAGAAAAAAGATATTGAAAACTTCAGGCAATGGGGGTCTGTAACACCTGGACATCCAGAAGTAGATGTTGCCAGAGGTATAGAAAATACGTCGGGACCATTAGGACAAGGACATACTATGGGTGTTGGAGCTGCCATCGCAGCAAAGTTTTTACAGGCACGGTTTGGAGATTGGATGAACCACAAAATATATGGCTTTATTTCTGATGGAGGTATTCAAGAAGAGATCTCTCAAGGTGCTGGTAGAATTGCAGGTCATTTAGGGTTGAACAATTTTATTATGTTCTTCGATTCTAACGACATTCAGTTATCAACATCAACAGATGAGGTGACTACCGAAGATACAGCCATGAAGTATGAAGCTTGGGGCTGGAAGGTTGTTACTATCGATGGACATGATCATGATGCTATTAGAAAGGCTTTAACAGATGCAAATAACGAAACTGAAAAACCAACCTTAATAATAGGTAAAACTATTATGGGGAAAGGTTGTGTAACTGCAGACGGAAGTATGTTTGAAGGGTACTGTGAATTACACGGACAGCCGATTAGTAAAACAGGAGCAGATTATACAAAAACCTTATTGAATTTAGGTGCTAATCCTGATGCCCCTTTTGATAAATATGAGGATGTAAGTGCGTTTTACGACACATTAATAAAAGAGAAAACAGCAAAAGCGGCTGAAAAGAAAGCAGTTATTGAAGCTTGGAGACAAGACAATAAAGCACTTTCAGATAAATTAGATCACTTTTTATCAGGAGAGCTTCCAGATTTAGATTTCGAATCTATTGAATATAAAGCTGGATTAGCTACCAGAGCAGCATCTTCTAGTGTACTTGGGTATTTAGCAGAGCATGTTGAGAACATGATTGTATCTTCGGCAGATTTATCCAATAGTGATAAGACCGACGGGTTTTTAAAGAAAACGCATGCATTACAAAAAGGAGATTTTAGTGGATCATTTTTACAGGCTGGTGTAGCCGAGCTAACCATGGCATGTATTGCAAACGGTATCGCACTACACGGTGGTATTATTCCAGTAGTAGCAACCTTCTTTGTGTTTTCAGATTATATGAAACCAGCGATTCGTTTAAGTGGTATTCAGGAATTAGGTGTAAAATACGTTTGGACACATGATGCATTTCGTGTTGGAGAGGATGGTCCTACACATCAACCGATAGAGCAAGAAGCGCAAATAAGATTGTTAGAGAAACTAAAAAACCATAGTGGTAAAAATAGTTTCTTAGCATTACGTCCTGCGGATTCAGCAGAAACAGCTGTAGCATGGAAAATGGCTTTAGAAAACAGTAATACCCCATCAGGTTTAATATTATCAAGACAAGGGGTTAAAGATATTCCAGCTAATGATTCATCAAGATATCAAGAAGCTTTAGCAGCAGAAAAAGGAGGATATTTAGTGAAAGAAGTTGAGAACCCAGATGTTGTTTTAATTGCTAACGGATCGGAAGTTTCAACCTTGATTGAAGCTGCAAAACTACTTGAAGAAAGAGAAAATATTAAAGTGAATATTGCTTCAATAATTTCTGAAGGCGTGTTTAGACTACAATCTAAAGACTATCAGGAAAGTATTATTCCAAAGGGAAAACCGTTATATGGCTTAACAGCAGGTTTACCAGTGAATTTACAAGGGCTTGTAGGCGAAAATGGCAAGGTTTTCGGAGTCGATCATTTTGGTTATTCAGCACCTGCAGGTGTTTTAGATGAGAAGTTTGGTTTTACAGGAGAAAAAGTATGCCAAAATGTAATTGAGTATTTAAATGAGACATCTATGGCTAAAATTTAATTATGTTATACCATTTTACATTTGTATTTGTCGTTAAAGAAAATGATGATTTTTTTCTTTATATGAATAATAAAAATAAAGCATAGCCTTTGTTATGGTTTCTTTTTCTTTTGAAATAGAAAGGAAAAAAGGGAGGTTTATTACGGTAAATACAAATGTAAAGTGGTATTAGCCCTTTGAAAGAAATAGATTTAAACAGATAAAATAATAAATACAAGCAAATGAAATTTTTTATAGATACGGCCAATCTCGGTGATATTGCAGAAGCTCAAGCTTTAGGAGTTTTAGATGGTGTGACAACAAATCCATCATTAATGGCAAAAGAAGGTATTACAGGAGCTGAGAATATTTTAGCACATTACCAAAAAATTTGTGATTTAGTTGATGGCGATGTAAGTGCAGAAGTGATTTCTACCGATTTTGAAGGTATGGTATCAGAAGGAGAAAAATTAGCAGCTTTACACCCACAAATAGTTGTGAAATTGCCATTAATAGCAGATGGGATTAAAGCCTGTAAATACTTTTCAGATAAAGGAATAAAAACCAATGTAACTTTGGTTTTTTCTGCAGGGCAAGCATTGTTGGCTGCAAAAGCGGGAGCTACTTATGTATCTCCGTTTATTGGTAGATTAGATGATATTTCTACCGATGGCTTGAATTTAATAGCTGAGATTAGACAAATTTATGATAACTACGCTTTCGATACTCAAATTTTAGCAGCATCTGTGCGTCATACCATGCACGTCATAGATTGTGCTAAATTAGGATCTGATGTTATGACAGGACCCTTATCGTCAATTAAAGGGTTGCTTAAGCACCCGTTAACTGATATAGGTTTAGCTAAATTTTTAGAAGACTATAAAAAAGGAAATCAGTAAATAGTTTTCTTTTAACCGTATAAGGTAAAAGAGGCTATTAGAAAAGTCATTACAATTACGTTGTCAGGTTGAGCTTGTCGAAACCGATATTCATTCCAAAAGAGAAAAAATATTTCGACAAGCTCAATATGACAAACGTTTTTCTTTTCTAATAGCCTTTTTCTTTTTGAATTGGTATTACTGATCTTCAGAAGCAAATTTTCCGTAAACTAAACTCGCAAGAATACCCATGATTGCAAAATGAATAACATAAATAATGGCATTTATAATCGTTCCGGGTAGGTCTAAAATATTAGATGTTGAGTGATCAATAAGCCCACTACCAAGGCCTATTAAAATACCAACCCATATACCAAATTGAGCACCATGAGAAAAGCTGTATGTACCTCGGTCCCATTTTGAATATATAGTTGAAAATGCGAATCCTACAATTAAACAACCAACAGCTAGCAAAGCCATGTCTGGCATTTCTTTCATAAGGCCAGAGGTAACAGTATGATCTGTCAGCATGGGATCACCTATAATTCCCCAAAGTACCCAGCCGCCAAGAAATCCCCAAATGGTGGTAATAATCGTTGAAATTAAATTTGTTTTTGAAAACATAATTTTAGTTTTAATTGGTTAATATTCAGATAAATATATGTAAAATTATGACATCTTCATTTATCTTATAAAGACTTTTTAGAGAGCCTCATCATAGTTTTTTATTAGCTAAAGGTTTTTAAATAGTGACAATTCAGCCGAATTTAATCAAAAGAATTCTCCGAAGCTCAGTCTCGGGGTTTCCGTTGAAATTAGATAAAAGATATAATAAATTTAACATTTAAACTTGTAACATTTTTGATGTTATCAAGTCTAGTTTATATCGACTAAAGCAATAATTTGTAACTTTGTATTCTAAGAGAACCCATACTATGGATATTAACGATAATATCGAATCGCCTTTAAATTTAAAAGTGAGTTTTGATTTGCTACTTAAGCATTATAAAGCTTTAGCTAAAAGTGATGATGAATTTGTAGCAGCTAGAGCGAAGCGTATCTTAAATACGGCTCATGCATATCCTGAATTAGAAGAAGGTTTTAGCGATTTTTCAATATTAAAAAAAAGAGAAAAAGAGATAGCAGTCATTCTTGAAGATTCTTTTAGTCCTATTCTAACTAAAAATGAAATAAAAACAGCATCCGTTCCTTTTCACAATTTGATTTTTAATTCATCCGAAAGATTTAAAAGTATTATAAAAACTGCTGGTGACGATTTTGAGCTTCAAATGAAAAATATGCCAGAAGATGATACATATATTATTGCATGTACCATTATTTTAAATTTTTGCTATGGCTATAATTTGAATTTTAAAAGACCATTTTATTACGAAATACCTGATGCTAATGGGATACTTCGTTATTATAAAATACTATATAATGCAGATTTTTGTGAAATTGTTCCAACAGAGATTGCAAAAAAAATTACTAAAGCAGATTATGATGAATTATTGGATAATTTTGAAAACATAGAGCTTTGGAAAGAAAAGTTTCCTCCTAATAGCTATATATTCAAAGGGTTCGTTATATCAAATATTTTTGATGTTACAGACGATCAGTCCATATCTAATATTAAGTCTAATCTTATAGGGGAAGACAAGCGGAAAGAAGAAGGTTTTATTGAGGAATTTCATGAAGTTTTCAGATCTCTTTTAGGAATAAATGATTTAAAAGTTGGTTTTTCAATCTTTAATGAAGAAGAACAAACATTTGAACGTGTTTATGGTGTTGGTATGCATAGCTTTTTACTGAACAATTCGGAAAACGCTAGTTGCAAAGGTGCTTTATGTGGTTGGTCATATAATAGGCTGCTAAATGAAAGTAAATATTTTTCGGTGTCAGATGTAGATAAAATGTTTAAATTATCTAAAGGAAAAGCACCACATATAGCTTCATTACATGAACAAGGTATTAAAAGTGCGATTTTTGCACCTATAGCTAATGATAAAGGTTTAATGGGGATACTGGAAATAGTATCTAATAAGCCACAAGTGCTTAATAGTATAAATGCCAATAAGTTAATAGATGTTATGCCTTTTATTGTATCGGCAGTCGAACGATCAAAAAGTGATGAAGAGAATTTAATAGAAGCGATTATACAAAAAGAATGTACCTCAATTCATCCAAGTGTACATTGGCGATTTGAAAAAGAGGCGAAGAATTTTATTAAGTCAGAAATGAGTGGTGAACAAGCTATTTTTAAAAAGATAGCTTTCGAGAACATCTACCCACTTTATGGACAAATTGATATTAAAGGATCGTCAGAGGCACGAAATAAGGCCACACAGCAAGATTTAACACTTCAATTAACAGCCATTAAAAGAATATTTAAAAGTGCTTCAGAAATAGAAGGCTTACCAATTTATGATCAATTTATATATCAGACCGATAATTATCTTAAAGGTTTAGGTGACCATTTTCAAGTAGACAGTGAACAACAAATCTCTGAGTTTTTTAAACGAGATATAGAACCGGTGCTTAAACACTTATATACAATAGATGAATTAAAAGAGCAAATTGATGCCTATTTTGATAGTATTGATGATAAAGTAAATATGCTTTATAGACATAGAAAAGAGTATGATGATACTATTGCAGTGATTAATAAAGAAATGGCATCCCTTTTAGATGCAAAACAAGTAGAGGCGCAACAAATGTATCCGCATTATTTTGAACGTTTTAAAACAGATGGGGTAGAACATAATATGTATGTTGGAGAATCTATTACTAGAGAGGATAGTTTTAACCTTATCTATTTATATAATTTACGTTTGTGGCAATTACAGGTGATGTGTGAAATGGAAAACTCATATTATCAAATGCAATCAAGCTTCCCGGTATCGCTAGATGTCGCATCTATGATATTAGTATTTAATCAGCCCTTATCTATAAGTTTTAGAATGGATGAAAAACAGTTTGATGTGGACGGGACTTACAATGCCCGTTACGAAATTGTAAAAAAACGAGTAGATAAAGCTTACATAAAAGGAACCACAGAACGCGTTACTCAAAAAGGAAAAATTAGTATTGTATATTCTCAAAAACAAGACGAAAGAGAGTATTTAAGATATATTAAATTTTTACAATCCAGACATTATTTAGATACCGATATTGAAATCCTAGAACTTCAGGATTTACAAGCTGTTACAGGGCTAAAAGCGATTCGGGTAAGTGTGTTATATCATAAGGATGAAAACGATAAGGCATTCTATACTTATGAAGACTTAATGAAGGAAATTAAGGCTTAAATTCCTGCGGAGGCAGGAATCTGTTACCTCTAAATACTACTTTCCTTAGTGTAACGATGCAATTCGCAATGCGTGGAAAAATGTCTCCGTTTAATATTTAATGAGATTCCTGCCTTCGCAGGAATTAAGTTATTTTAATTTGATACTTACTCAGTAATCCTGCAATATTTTCTTTTGAAAATTTAGCATGCTTCATTCTGTTGTTTTCGGGGTCTAGCGATATATTGTAAGCTGTATTAAAGTTAACACGCTCCAGTGTTGTATTTTGAAAAAGAGCATTCTTTAAATTACAGTTTTGAAAAGTAGCTCCTGTTAAATTGGTTTCAGTAAAATCTACTCCTGTTAAATTACAGTTTTTAAAAAGCATTTTTTTTAAGGTTAGATTATAGAATACGGAAAGTTCTAGATTGCAATTATCAAAAGAAATAGATAAAAATAAATCGTCACAGTTATTAAAATGAATGCCTAATAATTTGCAATTAGAAAAGGAAACATCATTAAGTACCGAGTGATTTATATTGGTTAAACTAAAATGGCAATCGGTAAACTGACAGTCTGTAAAAGACATGTTTGATAAATCGACATTCACAAAATTACAGTTTGTAAATCTACAATCTTCATATTCTCCCTTGTCTAAAGGTTTTTCTGAATAGTTTAGATCTTCAAAATCTTTATTTTCAATCAATGGTGTTTCGAAATTTAATTATACAGCAGTAGTACCAGAAAAAAATTGAAATGCAATAGCAAAAGAAAGAACACTCACTATAATACCTACCATAAAAACGCTATAGGTGAGTCGTAGTATTTTATATTTTTTATCTAAAACCAATCCGAGAAAATATAGATCTTTTTTCATAGAAGAATAAAGATAATCTCTATCCTGCATCATTTCACCCATGGCCCATTCAAAGTCTTTAAGGCTCATTTTATGAAAGTTACCAAAAAACAATAAGTTAACTTTTTTATTAGCAACATCATTTTTAGTAAACTTACCGCTTGTAACATTTGGGCGAGTAGCTAAAATGGATAGCACAATAGATATAACTGTAAACAATACAAAAATAATTGTGGGAACAATTAAATATTGGTTTGAAGGATTGTCTAATTTTGAAACTAAGTTAGAAAGGACTAAAGATACAATTATAGCATTAACCGATAATAAAATATTAGCCTTCGTATCTGCAATATTACTTAAAGTGATGTGGTTCTTAAGAGTCACCCTAAACATGGTTTCAATACCTCGTTCTGGTAATGCGACTTTGTTTTTTTTTAAACTTAACTCTTCTTTTTTATACTTTAATTTGGTGCTGTCCTGCTTTAGCTTATTTTGAGCTTTTAATAACTGTGCTAGGTTTTTACTCTTTACTTTATCCCACTTTGCGGAAGCTTCATTAGTATAGAATCTATGATCATTAGATAGAAAATCAATATTCATACTTAGCCATTCTTCATCACTGAGTGTCTTGTTGCAAGCAAGCTCCCATTCTTTTCTAAGAAGCTCGGTAATGTCGCCAAATTTTTTGCTTCCTATATGAGCACAATCGGCATCCCTTATTGTTTTTTCCAGTTCATTTTTTGGCTCGTATTTCATTTTAGTAGCTAAAATCAAATCGGATATACTTTTTATATCGTTTTCAGACACGTTGTGCTCTTTTAGAAAAGCGTCCGCAATTTTCACACTTTCAGCTTCATGATTATCTATGCTTTTGGTGTAACCAGTGTCATGAAACCAAGCGCTTAATAGTAAAAGTGATTTGTCTGTTTCTTTTAAATTTGCAAGCTCAGCCAGTTCATTAGCTTTTTTGACTACATTTTGTGTATGTGATAAATTATGATAAACAAACTTGTTATCAAGATTATCATTTAAATATTGAATGACATATTTTTCTGCTTCAGCAATAAGATTGTCCATAGAAAAGAAATGATTTTCAGTAAAAATACTAAACTTTAATTAATGAAGAGTAAACGCTATATTTTGTCGTATATTTCAATGTTACTTTACATTTATGTTTATTGACTTTTAGCTTGAAATTAATAGATTTGAATATGTTTCAGAGACCTATAAAATCACTTGTCCGAGTAAGCATATGATGCAGGATCTTATGTAAACAGCCTCATTTTCCTTACGTCGAACTCAGGTTGTAAGGAATTAAACTTAGATTAGACTAGTATTAAGGTAAAAGCATATTAATATTGGACTCATCTTGAGTTTTTAATTTAAAAAAGAAAGGAAACATTATTATGCTAACTTGGAAAGAAGTAATCAACTTTTCTGTAAATGGAAATCCAACTCCAGACAGACGTGTTGAAAAAACAGATGGAGAATGGCGCACTCAATTAACCCCAGAACAATTTAGAATTACCAGACAAAAAGGCACGGAGCGCCCTCATAGTGGTGCACTTTGTAGTACACATGATGCAGGTAAATATAACTGTGTCTGTTGTGATGCGCCTTTGTTTGATTCTACTATTAAATTTAGTTCAGGAACGGGTTGGCCCAGTTTTACACAACCTATTAAAGAAAATGCTATTAAGTATGAAAGAGATACAGCATTTGGGATGGTACGAGTAGAAGTGATGTGTAATACCTGTGATGCGCATTTGGGGCATGTATTCCCAGATGGTCCAGACCCCAGTGGGTTACGGTATTGTATAAATTCTGAATCTATGCAATTGGAAAAGGAGACAATCAATGGCAAATAAAAATTTAGAGTTAGCCACATTTGGTGGTGGTTGTTTTTGGTGTACAGAAGCTGTGTTTCAAGAAGTAAAAGGTGTAGAAAAAGTAGTGTCTGGTTATTCTGGAGGGAATGTTCCAGGACATCCAACATATCGTGAAATTTGTTCAGGATTAACAGGGCACGCGGAAGTGATACAAGTAATGTTTAATGCTCATACAATTTCTTATGAAGAGCTGTTAGTTATTTTCATGACAACTCACGATCCCACAACCTTGAATCGACAAGGAGCAGATAGAGGCACACAATACCGATCGGTGATTTATTATCATAATGAAAAGCAAAAAGAGATTGCTGAGATTGTTTTAAAGGAAATGACTCCTTATTATGAAAATCCTGTGGTTACAGAAATTAGTCCTTTAGATGTGTTTTATGAAGCCGAAAGAGAACATCAAGACTATTACAGCAATAATCAAGAACAAGGCTATTGTAGTTTCGTTATTACGCCTAAATTGGCAAAACTGCGTAAGCTTCACGCAGATAAATTAAAATAGAAATAAATAGATTTCCAAACAGTATGTGTTTGGAAGTCTATTTTTTAAACACTAAAACTAATGAATGATATTTTACTTTATGGAGCCGATTGGTGTCCAGATTGCAGAAGAGCTAAAGCTTATTTAAAGGAAAATAATGTTGCATATACCTTTATAGATGTAGACTTAGATAAGGAAGCAACAGCTAGAGTAGAAGCAATTAATAATGGAAAGCGAATTATTCCAACCCTTATAATTAAAAACAAATCGTATACAAATCCTGATAATGTTGAGTTAGCTTCAGTTTTAGGAATTAATGAAACAGGCAGAGTACAACTATTTGGGGCCGATTGGTGTCCAGATTGCAAGAGAGCCAAAAGCTTTTTGAGAGATCATGGCATTAACTTTGAATTTATTGATGTAGATAAATACGATTGGGCCACTCAAAAGGTTGAGGAGATTAATAATGGGAAACGAACTATTCCAACCATTTTAATTGATGATATTCCATATACAAACCCAGATAATGTTAAGCTAACAGAGTTGCTTTCAATAAACGTTGAGAAGGAACATAAAATTTTTGATACCATAATTATTGGAGGTGGAGCAGCAGGATTAACAACTTCTATATATGCGCAAAGAGACCGTTTTGACACCTTGATATTAGAAAAGTCTACTATTGGAGGAAATGCTTTTTTGACTGAAAAAATTGAAAATTACCCAGGATTTCAATCTATTTCAGGCCCTAAATTAATGGAGAAAATGGAAGAACAAGCAAAAACATACGGAGCCGTTATTAAAACAGGAGAAGAAGTTATTGCTATTGAAAAACAAGATGATATATTCTCAATAAAAACAAAAAGCACAACATTTTTAGGAAAATCGGTTGTATTATCTACGGGTTCTACATATCGGAAATTAGGTATTCCTAATGAAGAAGAGTTAATAGGCTCTGGAATTCATTTTTGTGCCACTTGTGACGGTGCTTTTTATAGAGACAAGGATATTATTGTGATTGGCGGTGGGAATTCGGCATTAGAAGAAGGTATCTTTTTAGCAGGATTCTGTAAAAGTGTCAAAATAGTACATCGATCTGAAAATTTTTCCGCATCAGAAACCTATGTAGAAAAATTGGATACTATAGAGAATATTTCGACATATATGAATAAGAATTCACTAGAGTTTATTTCAGATGAAAAAGGACTATTTAAAGGTTTAAAAGTAAAAGATAATGACACTAATGAAGCATCTGTTATAGAGGCAGACGGTGTATTCATTTTTATTGGGTTAATTCCAAATACACAATCGTTTAAAAATATTGTAAACCTTGATAATAGAGGGTTTATTCAAACTACAGGTTTAGCAGAAACCTCAGTAAATGGCATATTTGCTGCAGGTGATTGTAGAGAAGGCGCCATCGCTCAAGTAGCAGCTGCTACTGGAGAAGGGGTTTTGGCGAGTTATGGGATTAGAAATTATTTAAAATAAAGAGTGGTATAAATATTTAAAAGAAAGGGCAATAAAATGTCAAATCAAGCAGAAGAAAAACAAGTATTTAAAGCTCCGGAATTTGATGTGAATCAATGGGTTGACGCTGAGGGGAATAAAACAGAAGCCATTAAGCTTTCAGACTTTAAGGGCAAATTCAAAGTAGTCTATTGTTTTCAAAGTTGGTGTCCAGGATGTCATAGTAAAGGTTTGCCAGATTTAAAGAAAATGGTGGAAGCTTTAAAAGATAACGATGAGGTTGCTTTCTTAGCAGTACAGACTGTTTTTGAAGGACATGATTCCAATACTTATGAAAAAATAGTAGAAACCCAAAAGCAGTATGATTTAAAAATACCATTTGGACATGATCCAGGAGATTATGGAAGGTCAGGATCTAATATCATGTTTAATTATAAAACAGGAGGAACACCATGGTTTTTATTTATAGATAAGCATGATAATGTCGTGTTTAGCGATTTTCATTTAAACCCAGACGCTGCTATAGAGTTTTTAAAAACACTTTAAAAATGAATCGTATTCCAACCATAAAATTATATGGAGCTGCGGGTTGTCATAAAACAAATTATTATAAAATTTTATTAGACAAAACTGAATTGCCATATCAGTTTTTAGATGTAGAAAAAAATAAAGACCATGCCGAAGAATTGCGTAACCTTTATGAAAATAGAAAGCTTAATTTTCCAACTATAACCATTGGTGAAAAGAAATTAAGAAATCCGTATAAAGAAGATTTAGAAAAATGGCTAAATAAACTAATCCCGAGTAGGTTAGATATAATTCACGATAAAGAAAATAAGCGTTTTACATTAGATATTAATGGAGAAAACGCAAAAATAGATTACCAGTTACGTGATAATAAAATGTATCTTATACACTCTGAAGTGCCTTATCATTTAAGAGGACGAGGCATTGGCAAAGTATTGGTAGAAAAAACATTAGAACAACTTACTAATGAATGTTACAAGGCTGTAGTGGTTTGTAGTTATATAAAAGCCGTTGTTTCTAGAAGTGAGAAGTGGAATAAAATTATTGAATATTAGATAGAAAGACAACATAATGCAACTTAACGTAAAAGATACATTTACAAAAGAATTACCAGCAGATCCGACTCTTGAGAATTCTAGAAGACAGGTAAAAAAAGCTTGTTTCTCGTATGTAACACCTAAAAAAACGAAAAAACCAGAATTGCTGCATGTTTCTCCCGAAATGCTATCTGCTTTAGGTTTGTCTGAAAAAGAAGTTAATAGTGCATCATTTCTAAAGGTGTTTACAGGGAATAGTGTATTGCCAAATACAACACCTTATGCCATGTGTTATGGAGGACATCAATTTGGTAATTGGGCAGGACAATTAGGGGATGGTCGCGCGATTAATTTGGCTGAGGTTGAGCATAATAATAAACTATGGGCAATACAATTAAAAGGAGCGGGAGAAACACCATATTCGCGTACAGCTGATGGTTTGGCAGTATTGAGGTCTTCTGTTCGTGAGTATTTGTGTAGTGAAGCGATGCATCATTTAGGTGTGCCTACAACAAGAGCATTGTCATTAGCATTATCAGGAGATGAAGTATTGAGAGATATGCTATATGATGGAAATGCGGCTTATGAAAAAGGGGCTATTGTTTGCAGGGTAGCAACAAGCTTTTTACGCTTTGGTAATTATCAAATATTTGCAGCAAAACAAGATGAAGAGACGTTAAAAGCAGTTGTAGATTACACAATTAAGCATCATTTTGCACATTTAGGGAAGCCTTCTAAAGAAACGTATTTAAAGTTTTTTGAAGCTGTTTTAGATAGTACTTTAGAGATGCTTATTCATTGGCAACGTGTTGGTTTTGTACATGGTGTTATGAACACAGATAACATGTCTATACTTGGGCAAACTATAGATTATGGACCCTATGGCTGGTTAGAAGGCTATGACCATAATTGGACACCTAACACTACAGATAATCAATTTAAACGCTATCGTTATGGAGCGCAGTTGGATATTGGGCTTTGGAATTTATATCAGTTAGCAAATGCATTATATCCATTAATAGGAGAAGCAGAAGGGTTAGAACGTATTTTGAAGTCTTATAATAAGAAAGCACAAGACCAATATTTAGAAATGATGCGAAGTAAATTAGGTTTGTTTTCTTATGAGAAAAGTGATGCCGAATTAATATATAGTTTAGAAGAAACTTTACAATTAACAGAAACAGATATGACCATTTTCTTTAGAACTTTGAGTAACTTTTCTGCTAATAATTCTTCAAAAGGATTAAGTGTAATTGAAAATGCTTTTTATGTACCCAATGAAGTATCAGATACAATACGACAAAAATGGAACACATGGTTCAAGCATTATGCAGAACGTTTGCAAAAAGAAGAAACAACTTCTAAAGTACGAAAGGAGAAAATGAACCAAGTTAATCCTAAATATGTACTTCGTAATTATATGGCACAATTGGCAATAGATGATGCTAATAAAGGCGATTACAAATTAATTGATGAATTGTTTCAGTTACTTAGAAAACCATATGATGAGCAACCAGAGAACGAAAAATGGTTTGTTAAACGGCCAGATTGGGCAAGACATAAAGTAGGATGTTCCATGTTGTCATGTAGTTCATAATGGGAGTTTTACAATATATAAGAAGCATCCCGATAGGATATTCTGAAGTTATATATAAAGGAGAAAAGTATGGTGTGACTAGAGCAGAGTTCAATAAAGGAAATAGTATTAAACTATATGCAGAAGAACTTGGAGGTAAAGATTTTATTAGTTTGAACTATTACATTACAAGTTTATCTGAAAGTTTAAAACCCTGTGAAACATCCATGACAAAGTTTTAATTTAAAGGTGTATTTTATTAGATGTTATATGCGTCCTAAAATATAATATAAATCATCGCATAAAATGTCAAAACAAAAAGTAATTCATTTTTTAAAAAATAGTAAACTATTATAATAACGCATGCAACTAGGTCTAGGAACAGCTGCTTTAGGCAGACCACAATATATTAATTTACGTCAAAAAGGGTTTATTAATCCAGATTTAAAAACGTTTAAACAACAAAGTTTTTCTGTTTTAGAAAAAGCATACGGATTAGGTGTTAGGTATTTTGATACAGCGCCAGGTTATGGTTTAGCAGAAAATTTATTGTTAGAATGGCTACAAACAAAAAAAGATAGCGATATTCAAATTGCAACAAAATGGGGATATACTTATGTGGCAAATTTTAATGCTAATGCTAAAGTACATGAGGTTAAAGAACATAGTTTAGAAAAATTAAATGAGCAATGGAAAGTTTCAAAGGCATTCTTGCCTCATTTAAAAGCGTATCAAATACATTCTGCAACTCTAGAAACGGGTGTTTTAAAAAATGAAGCTATTTTAAACCGATTAGCATTTTTAAAGAATGAATATGAAATAGAAATTGGTATCACAACAACGGGAGATAATCAAGTCGAGGTTATTAAAAAAGCTTTAGATGTTTTAGTAAATGGGAAGCCACTTTTTGATGCATTTCAGGTAACTTATAATATGTTAGATCAAAGTTTAGGCGTCATATCAGAGACACTTTTAAATCAAGACAAGAAAATCATTATCAAAGAAGCTTTGGCTAATGGAAGGCTCTTTAGAAATAGGCGTTATAAACATTATGATAAATTATATGGGGTTCTGGAAGAGTTTGCAAGAAAATATAATGTTGGAGTAGACGTAATTGCTTTGAAGTTTTGTCAACAAAGTATAAATAAGAGTATGGTTCTAAGTGGAGCTTCAAATGATGACCATTTAAAATCTAACCTTCAAATGAATACAATTACTTTATCAGAAGAAGACTTAAACAGGCTTAAAAGCTATAGAATAGATTCAGCTAATTATTGGGGAGAGCGAAAACAACTAACCTGGAACTAAAACAAACAATAATAATTCAGAAAAATGAACTGGTATTTACCAATAAAAATAATTCCAAGATTAGGTATGCTAATCTTGTCGACCGTTACTCAAATGTTAAACTTGAGTTCAGAAATTAATAATTTAATGACTCGAAAATGCTCTGTATTTCAACATGAAATTTCTAAACATAAAATAAAGCAATTAAGCCTATTAACAAGAACGAATTCTTTATTATGTTTAACAACAGGGAGTTATGTGTTATCGGTTATTTTTTGGAGGATTTTTGAAAGCGAATCTATTGTTAGTATTTCCAATATTACTTTATATACAGGAATCGTTTTTGTTTTTATGGCAATTACCTTACTTATTACTTATGCGTTTAAAGCTGTAAAAATTAGAAAAGACCGATTAGCAAATAATCAAAATTTACATTCTTGAATTATTCTTAGAAGTATATGAAATTAACAAAAATAGCCTTAGGAGGTGGTTGTCATTGGTGCACAGAGGCTGTATTTCAATCGTTAAAAGGCGTTGTAAAAGTTGAACAAGGTTATGTGTCTTCAGTCGAAGAAAATAGTAGTTTTTCAGAAGCTGTCATTGTACATTTCAATACTGAAGATATTTCATTAAAAACACTTGTTGAAATTCATTTACATACACATAAAAGTACAAGCAACCATTCTATGCGAAGTAAATACAGGTCTGCTGTTTACACATTTTCAGAAGCACAAAAAGAGGAGTTGGAATGCGTTATTGAATATTTTCAGAAAGACTTTGACTATAAATTAATTACTAAAGTCTATCCTTTCCAATCTTTTAAAGCTTCAAGAGAAGCTATTCAAAAGTATTATCAAAAAGACCCGAATAAACCCTTTTGTAAAACATTTATTGCCCCCAAATTAAAGTACTTGGTACAAAAATTTTCTTATCAAATTAACCAAAGTAAAGTAGCACATATAGCTACGACTACAGTATAAAGATTTTAAAAATGAAAAGCTCAAAATTAAATATTCAAAATAATAAAGGTTTAAAACTTCAGGCATATCTAGAGTTACCGGCAAATCAAAAACCAAATTACTTTGCCATTTTTGCACACTGTTTTACATGTACAAGTTCATTAAGTGCCGTAAAAAATATTAGTAGAGCTTTAACGAACTACGGTTTTGGAGTCGTAAGATTCGATTTTACGGGTTTAGGTAGAAGTGAGGGGGAGTTTGCAGAGAGCCATTTTTCTGCCAATGTAGATGATTTGATTGCCGTAAGCAATTATATGAATTCTAACTATGAAGCGCCTTCACTATTAATCGGTCATTCGTTAGGAGGCGCAGCAGTATTGTCGGCAGCTTCCCAATTAGAAAACGTTAAAGCAGTTGCAACTATTGGAGCACCGGCCACGGTAAGCCATGTAACACATTTATTCTCCCATGGTATAGATGCCATTAAAGAGAAAGGTGAGGTAGAAGTTAATATTGGAGGACGCCCTTTTAAAATTAATAAGGACTTTGTTGAAGATTTTGATAAAACCGATTTGCCTTCTATTGTGAAGAAATTACGAAAACCATTATTAATTTTACATGCACCCACAGATACCGTTGTAGGGATTAAAAATGCAGAACAGTTATACCATCATGCACATCATCCAAAAAGTTTTGTAACGCTTGATAATGCCGACCATTTATTATCAAACCCAAGTGATAGTAAATATGCGGGAAATGTAATCGGTACCTGGGTTCAACGTTATTTTGAATTTAAAGAAAATAAAATGCTTGAAACTAAAGGGGAGCAGTTAGTAGGGCATTTAAATTTGATTGAAGACCATTTTACAACAGCCATTCAAACTAAAAACCATACGATGATTGCAGATGAGCCTAGTTCTATTGGTGGAGATGATTTTGGGCCTTCACCTTATGAGTACCTCAATGCAGGCTTAGTCGCTTGTACAGCCATGACCTTAAAGATGTATGCACAGCGAAAGCAATGGGATTTACAGGAGGTATTTGTTTATGTAACGCATTCAAGAAAGCACAGTGATGATTTAGGTTTAGAAATAGAAACTCCTACTTACTTGGATCATATTAGTAAAAAGCTGAAATTTGTTGGTGATTTGGATGAAAAACAAAAAGAACGTTTAAAAGAAATTGCATCGAAATGTCCTGTGCATAAGACTATTGCAAGTGAAGTTGTTTTTAATACCACCATCATAAATGATTAAATAGCATTTAATCGAAAAAGGATTCCTCGATGTTTTGCGTCGAGCCTGCCTGCCGGAAAAGGCAGGGTTTCCGTTGAAATTGTCATTCTCGTGAAATCGCAAGATTCATGAATTCATTAATATAAAATAAAAAACAATGAATAAAACGGGAATCTGAATAAACCTTTTATTTATTATCTTTAATCACTCACAAAACCCTCATATGCATACTAAATATAGAACCATCCTAACTTTAGTCATCATGTTTATATTCAGTGCTTGCGCTACATATAAACCACAATATAAAAGCACAAATACAAGCTCTTCTTCTCCAGAAAAAGAGATTATACATTCGTTTTATTTAATTGGAGATGCTGGAAATTCAGCTTTGGGGTCAGAATCTGAAGCATTACGAGATTTTAAGGTTGAATTAAATAAGGCAGCAAAACAAAGTACCGCATTGTTTTTAGGAGATAATATTTACCCAAAGGGGATGCCTAAAAAGAATGAAGAAGGTAGAGCGTTTGCAGAACATCAAATGGTCGTGCAAACAAATGCTGTTAAAGATTTTAATGGAGAGGCTATTTTTATTCCGGGAAACCATGATTGGTATAGTAACGGGTTAAAAGGTTTAAAAAGACAAGAAGAATATATTGAGAAAGCTTTAGGCAAAAATACGTTCTTACCTGAAAATGGTTGCCCTATTGAAAAAGTTGAGATTAATGATCATATAGTCATGATTATTATCGATTCTGAATGGTATTTAACCAATTGGGATAAACACCCAACTATAAATGACGATTGCGAGATAAAAACAAGAGCCAAATTTTTTGAAGAATTGGAAAGTTTACTAAAAAAAGCACGAGGTAAAACCACGGTTATTGCTATGCATCATCCCATGTTTAGCAATGGGCCTCATGGTGGGCAATATGATTTTACCTCTCATATGAAACCCATTCCCGTTTTAGGAACCTTAAAAAATATTCTTAGAAAAACCACTGGTGTTTCTCCAGCAGATCTTCAAAATAAAAGATATAATACTTTTAAAAAACGGGTTGTCACCTTAGCTCAAGAAAATGAAAAATCAATTTTTGTGTCTGGGCACGAACATAGTTTACAATATTTGGTAAAAGATAATTTACCGCAAATTATTAGTGGGGCAGGATCAAAAGCAACTGCAACAAGAAATGTTTCAGATCAATTTTCATCCAGTGATGCAGGTTTTGCTAGGTTAGATGTATTTAAAGATGGATCTTCATATGTGCGATTTTATTCAGCAAAAGAGGACAAAATAATATTTCAAACAGAAGTGATTTCTGCCGATAAAGAAGAAAAACATCTTAATTATAATACGACGTTTCCAAAAGAAAAAATAGCATCTGTTTATACGGAAGAAGAAGTAACTAAAAGTGGATTTTACAAATCTTTTTGGGGAGAACGTTACCGTAAATATTACGGAACCAAGTTGAATGTGCCAACGGTAAAATTGGATACGTTATTCGGTGGACTTTCACCATATAGAAAAGGAGGAGGACATCAATCGAAATCTCTTCATTTAATAAATAAAGAAGGGAAAAGGTATGTCATGCGGGCAATTCGAAAAAGCGCCACAGTATATTTGCAAGCCATGGCCTTTAAAGACCAGTATATCGAAGGTCAGTTTGAAGGCACAGCTACCGAAAGTTTAATACAAGATTTTTACACAGGGTCTCACCCATATGCACCGTTTGTTACTGGAGGGTTGTCTGATGCTGTTAACTTGTTTCATACCAATCCTGTATTGTATTATATCCCTAAGCAAAATGCTCTGGCAGATTTTAATAAGGATTTTGGAAATGAATTATACATGATTGAAGAACATGTTTCTGATGGACATAGGAACCTTGAAAGCTTTGGAAATGCTAATAAGATAGAGAGTACCGACGATTTAATGAAAAAACTTCGTAAAGACGAAAAATATATAGTTGATGATGACATGTATTTACGGGCGCGCTTGTTCGATATGGCTATAGGCGATTGGGATAGACATGTAGACCAATGGCGTTGGGCAGAGTTTAAAGATAAAAAATCAGGTCAAGTTATCTATAAACCCATTCCAAGAGATCGAGATCAGGCATTCTCTATTATGGGAGACGGTGCTTTAATGAAATTGGCGACCAGAATTATACCGCCATTAAAATTAATGGAAGGCTTTATGGATGATGTTAGAAATGTTAAAGGTTTTAATTTTAGCCCATTTTCATTAGATATGACCTTGCTTAATAAAACCAAAAAGAAACAATGGGATGAGCAGGTCGCATTCATTCAAAAGAATTTAACAGAAGAAGCTATTGATGAGGCTTTTAAGGCATTTCCAGAAGAAGTGAGAGATGAAACGATTACTAAAATAAAAAGCACATTGCTGTCCAGAATTAAAAATTTACCAACAATTGCAGATAGATATTATAAGGTACTAAACAAATTTGCGGTAATAAAGGGAACAGATAAAGATGATTTGTTTGAAATAGAACGAATGATAAATGGTGAGACTAAATTAACAGCATACCGTATTAAAAATGGAAAAAAAGATACAGTGTTTTTTGAAAGAACATACAAAAGAGAAGAAACGAAAGAAATTTGGATTTATGGTTTAGATGATAAAGATGTCTTTAAAGTAATTGGGAAAGGTGACCATTTAATAAAACTTCGACTTATTGGTGGGCAAAATAATGATACATATACTATTGAAAATGGTAAAAAAGTAGCTCTTTATGATTTTAAGTCTAAGAAGAGCGATTTTACGACTAATAAAGGGAGTAAAAATCTAACAGATGATTATGAAACCAATATATATGATTATACAAAGCCAAAAAATAATACCAACCAGTTTATACCTACATTAGGAGCTAATCCGGACGACGGATTTAAAATAGGCTTTATAAATACACTCACTAATTATGGGTTTGAGCGCAATCCGTTTAGCTCGCAACACACGTTTTCCGGTGCTTATTATTTTGCTACAAGCGGATTTGATTTTGAATATAATGGTGAATTTGCCAATGTCATTGCTTCTTGGAATTTGGCTTTAAATGCAAAATATACCAGCCCTAATTACTCCATTAATTTCTTCGGATTTGGTAATAGTACACCCAATTTAAATGCGGATGATGAAGCTAATTTTGATATGGATTACAACCGTGTAAAATTAAGCACGTTAAAATTAGCACCCTCATTAAATTGGAGGGGAGATTTAGGTGGGCATTTTAAGCTAGGGCTGAGCTATGAGTCTATTGAAGTAGAAGAGACTAGTGATCGGTTTATAAACACGTTTTATACAGCAAATGGCCAGGATAATCATAAAGATTTTATAGGAGCAGACGCTACTTATACTTTTGAAAATAAAGATAACGAGGCTTTTCCAACTTTAGGAATGCAAACAAGTTTACAGTTTGGGTACAAATCCAATATAGATGATTCAGTTGGGTTTGCCTATTTTATTCCAGAACTTGGTTTTGATTATAAATTGGTTTCCAGCGGACAACTTGTTCTGGCTACCATGGCAAAGGCCCATTTTATTTTTGGTGATGATTATGAGTTTTATCAGGCTGCAAGTATTGGAGGTGATGACGGGCTTCGTGGATACAGAAACCAAAGGTTTTCTGGCGAAAACTCATTTTATCAAAGTACGGATTTACGTTTAAACCTTCGTAAAGTTAAAACAGGGCTTTTACCATTAAATATTGGGATCTATGGTGGTTTTGATTATGGACGTGTTTGGGTTGAAAACAATATGGTTTTGAATAATAATCCTGGCTTTAATTCTAATACTTGGAACACATCTATAGGAGGTGGTATTTTTGCAAATGCAGCAGATATTATAACGCTTAATTTATCAGCATTTAATAGTGACGATGGTTTGCGCTTAGCTTTTAAAATGGGATTTGGGTTTTGATTTGTCATCCTGAGTTTTTGTACGGAATTTGTTTAGAGTTTGCTCAAGTTTAATACGTTAATTGAAAGCTGTGTCTGGTCGAGCGCAGTCGAGACCTATTTATTTAATAACCTTTTGACTATGCTCAAGATAGGCTAAAGCCGAAGTACTCGAGGAGACAAATAGAAAATAACTATTCCAGCTTAAACTTATACAAATTCCCGCCATCACCATGCGCCCTTTCGTCAGTAATGTAAAGGGTGTTTTTATCTTTAAAACAAATGCCTTCTTTTTGAGATACATTTTTAAAGTCATATGATTTAAGAGTGCCATTAAAAAAATCGTCTGAAGTAAAATTGCTAAAAACCAAAAATGATTTTTGAGTTAGTAAAACCATTTGTTTTCCATCATCGCTGATATCAGCTGAGGTTACCCAGCAATATAAATCGTCGCAAGAACTAAATGTACTAACCAACTCTGCTATATGATTCCCTTTTTTAGCGGGGATTTTATATAAATGTGTTTTACCAAAATCGTTTTTTACCCGACTTTTAGTAAATAAATAGAGGCTATCATTATAATGGAAGAAAGCTTCACAATCAAAATATAACTTTTTCTTTTTTGGAGGAAACTTTTTCTGGTTTGCATATTTAAAGGATATACGTTCAACGTTAATTTTTCCAGAGTTTTTTAAAGCGTTTGCATTCACTTTTAAAATGCTTAGGTTTTTGCGTTTGTTTAAGTTATTTCCAAAATCACCTATATAAAGATTACCTTTTTTGTCTGACGTTAGATCCTCCCAGTCGTGATTTTTTGCATCTATTTTCAACTCTATTTTTATACCCCCTTTTTTATTTAAACCATAAACCTTTGAAGCATTTCCACCATCATTTAACATCCAGATTAAATCTGAATTTGGAGTTGTTTCTGTTCCGGAAACTTCGCGTAAGGTTTCAGGTAAATCCGCAATTATATTTTTACTTTCCGGGTTACAGGAAGCTGCTAATAGTATTAATGATAAAAGAAATTTATTCATTTAGGCTGTGATCGTTTATAATGTTAAATTTACACAGTAATTTTTAATATGAAAGCATACGACGTTATTATTGTTGGTGGTGGAGCAGCAGGTTTTTTTGCAGCCATTAATATTGCTGAGCAAAACCCGAGTTTAAAAGTAGCCATTTTAGAACGCGGCAAAGAAGGGCTTCAAAAAGTAAAAATATCTGGAGGCGGACGTTGTAATGTGACGCATGCGGAATTTATACCTTCTGAATTAGTACAAAATTATCCGAGAGGTGAAAAAGAATTATTAGGACCTTTTCATCAGTTTATGACGGGTGATACTATGGAGTGGTTCGAAAAAAGAGGTGTGCCATTAAAAATTGAAGACGATGGACGTATGTTTCCTGTGTCAAATTCATCTCAAACCATCATTGATTGTTTTTTAAGTGAAACAAAAAAACATGGTGTTACCGTCTTATATAATCATTCGGTGAAATCTATTAAAAAGAAGCAAGACATATGGGAATTAGACACAACCGAAGACGCGTTTGTTTCAAAAAAAGTATTAATAGCAACCGGTAGCAATCCGAAGATTTGGAGTTTATTGGAAAGTTTAGGACATGCTATTTTACAACCAGTTCCTTCATTGTTTACTTTCGATATTAAGGATCCTCGAATTAAAGATATTCCAGGTGTTGTAGCTCAAAATGTAGCCATTAAAGTTGTTGATAGTCATTTAGAGTCAGAAGGACCATTGCTTATTACCCATGTAGGAATGAGTGCTCCGGCAATTTTAAAACTTTCGGCATTTGGTGCTTTAGAATTGGCAAAACGCGATTATAAATTTCAAATTAAAATCAATTTTATAAAACAAAATTTTAAAGATTGTTTAGATGATTTAAAGGAATTTAAACAAAAATCAGCAAAAAAGATGGTATTTAAATTTGCTCAATATGAATTGCCAAAAAGGTTATGGCAACAATTTGTATTAGCATCCAATATTTCAAATACAACAACTTGGGCAGATATAAACAGACAACAATTAGAAGCTTTAGCATTACAATTAACTGAGGCCTTATTTAAGGTTACTGGTAAAAGCACCTTTAAAGAAGAGTTTGTTACTGCTGGAGGTGTTGATTTAAAAGAAGTTAATTTTAAAACCTTTGAAAGTAAGCTTTGTGAAAACTTGTATTTTGCTGGCGAAATTTTAAATATAGATGCCATTACAGGCGGGTTTAATTTTCAGAATGCATGGACAGGGGCTTATATTGCTGCTAAGTCTATTGCACGATAGTATTTCCCCTCTAATAAGAGGGGATTAAGGGGTGTGTTCTTATTAATTTATCAGTATATATGAAAGTATATTATAATCCAAAACTTAAAGAATTAGCTCGACAACTTCGCAATAATTCAACAAAAGCCGAAATAAAGTTATGGACTTACTTGAGAAGAAATCAAATGCATAATTATGATTTTCATAGACAAAAACCTATCGATGAGTTTATTGTAGATTTCTTTTGTAATAAATTGCAGTTAGCTATTGAATGTGATGGTTGTTCTCATGAAATATTAGAAGTTTATAATAAAGATATTAAGAAAACAAAACAATTAAATGAACTTGGGATTCATGTATTGCGCTTTTCAGACTATCAAATTTTGAAAGATATTGATAACGTTTTTCGTGCCATTGAAGATTATATTTTTAAATTTGAAGAAAATAATTTTACACCTCCCTCAATCCCTCCTTGTTAGGAGGGAAGTTATTATGAAAACATACATCGCACTTTTAAGAGGAATAAATGTTAGCGGGCAAAAAAAAGTTCCCATGGCAGAGTTGAGAGAGTTACTCTCTAATTCTGGCTTAAAGGAAGTACAGACTTATATCCAAAGCGGGAATGTGATTTTTAAATCAACAGAAGAGGATTTACAAAAGTTAGCGTTTAAAATACATAATGCTATCAAAACACATTTCGGTTTTGAAGTACCAATTCTTGTTAAAACCCATCAAGATTTAAAGGAGGTTTTTGATAATTGCCCATTTCCTGAAGAGAAAAAAATAAACAGTTATTTTACGCTGTTGTATAGCGTTCCAGACATAGATTTAATCAACGAAGCTGCAAAAATAACATACCCAAATGAAGAGTTTGCAATCACGAATGACTGTATTTATTTTTATTGTTCTACAGGTTATAGAAAGGCAAAATACAGTAATAATTTTTTTGAGCGTAAACTGAAAACAACAGCAACAGCAAGAAACTATAAGACGATGATAAAGCTTTTAGAATTGTCTTTAAACGTATCTTAATTTCTGGTGAATTCCATTAAAGGGCCATCTACTTCTGGGTGATCTGATAAGAATAGATTTCCATTTTTAAAATAGTAATCATACTCTACCGACAGAATCGTTATTTTACCTTTTTTTAATGAAAAATTGTGACTTCCTGTATCTAGTATTTGTAGAGGTTCATCAGGATTATTAACTACACTTACCTGGTTGCTTGATAAATTAAAATTCCAAATATGTTCTCCTTTTTGAAAGTCCACGGGAGCACATTCACATGTGACATCTATTAGATGCCAGATTCCATTTAATGAGTCTGTGTTATTATCACTCGAACAAGATGAAATAAATCCAATAAGGGCAAAAAGTAGAGCAATTTTTTTCATTATATTTTTCATGGTTTATTATTAGATACAAAAGTATTTATTTGGTTGCGTCAAATTATAATTTGCAAATAGGTGACCAATTGGATATTTCCTATTTTTGCCAAATATTAATTATCGATATTATAGAGGTCTATTTAAATGGTCTTTGTCGGTAGATTTAAATTAGAATGCAAGAAACACGATTTATTCCTAAAGCCTATACAAGTTCTATTGAAAACGGAAGTTTTACATGGTCATCACCAAGTAACATTGCTTTAGTTAAATATTGGGGTAAAAAAGAACACCAAATTCCAGAGAATCCATCGGTTAGTTTTACACTCGATAATTGTAAAACAACAACAACTTTGAGTTTTTCTAAAAAAGAAAGTTCAGATGATTTCTCGTTTGATGTTTTTTTAGATGGAGATAAAAAAGATGATTTTAAACTGAAAATTGAAGCTTTTTTCAAGCGTATAGAAGCTTATTTACCATTTTTAAGAGACTATTATTTTAAAATCGAAACATCTAATACCTTTCCTCATAGTTCTGGCATTGCATCTTCTGCCAGTGGTATGAGCGCTTTAGCTTTGTGTTTAATGAGTATAGAAGAAGAATTAGACGTAGACCATTTTGATGATTATTTCTTTCAAAAAGCATCTTTCTTAGCACGTTTAGGCTCAGGAAGTGCCTGTAGAAGTTTGGAAGGTGATTTAGTAGTTTGGGGGAAACACGACGAGATTGATGGAAGTTCAGATCTATTTGGAGTCAAGTACCCATTTGAAGTACACCAAAACTTTAAAAATTATCAAGACACTATTTTATTAGTTGATAAAGGCGAAAAACAAGTAAGTAGTACGGTTGGTCATAATTTAATGTACGGTCATCCATTTGCACAAGAACGTTTTAAACAAGCTCATGAAAATCTATCTAGCTTAATAAGCGTATTTAAAGAAGGCGACTTAGATACATTTATAGAAATTGTTGAAAGTGAAGCGTTGACACTTCATGCGATGATGATGACCAGTATGCCATACTTTATCTTAATGAAACCAAATACCTTAGAAATAATAAATAAAATATGGTCGTTTAGAAAAAAAACAGGCTCTAAAGTATGTTTTACTTTAGACGCTGGGGCTAATGTTCATGTTTTGTATCCTAAAAATGAAAGTAAACAAGTTTGTGGGTTTATTAAAAATGAACTAGTTGCATATTGTCAAAATGGGCATTATATTTGCGATAGAATTGGTTTTGGAGCAAAGCAATTAACAATTGAAAATTGATAATTGACAATGAAGAAGGATAATGTTGTTAAATCCAAAAGCTATCGTTTTGCAGTTAGAATTGTTAATTTATATAAGTTTTTAGCTGAAGAAAAAAAGGAGTTTGTAATCTCTAAACAATTATTGCGATCAGGAACATCTATTGGAGCAAATGTTAGAGAAGCAGAACATGCCGAAAGCAAAGCAGATTTTATTCATAAATTATCAATTGCTTTAAAAGAAGCTAACGAAACGGAATATTGGCTAGATTTACTGAATGAAACGGATTATATAAATAATTCTGAGTATCTTAGTATTCAATTAGGTATTAAGGAACTATTAAGATTATTAATAAGTATTATTAAAGCCTCAAAACAACGTTAATTGTCATTTTTGCATTGTCAATTTTCAATTATATGATATGAAAGGACCGCTTTTTTACTCAAAAATATTACTCTTCGGAGAGTATGGAATCATTAAAGATTCCAAAGGACTGTCTATACCCTATAACTTTTACAACGGTGCTTTAAAGACAGATGAAAACCCTTCTAATACGGCTATCGAATCAAACGCAAGTTTAAAGGGTTTTGTTAGTTATTTAGAAAATATTAATCCTGAATTAGTAACTTTTGATATTACGTTGTTAAAACAGCATGTCCATGCTGGTATGTATTTCGATTCTTCTATCCCACAAGGTTATGGTGTTGGAAGTAGTGGCGCTTTAGTTGCTGCTATTTACGATAAATATGCTCAAAACAAAATTACAGTTTTAGAGAATTTAACACGAGTGAAGTTGTTGAAATTAAAAGCCATTTTTTCAGCAATGGAATCTTTTTTTCACGGAAAATCTTCTGGATTGGATCCATTGAATAGTTATTTAAGCATTCCAATTCTTATCAATTCTAAAGATAATATTGAAGCAACAGGTATACCTTCTCAAAAGAATGAAGGTAAAAATGCGGTTTTTTTATTAGATAGTGGCATTATTGGAGAAACAGCACCTATGGTGAGCATTTTTATGGAAAACATGAAGCAGGAAGGTTTTCGTAGCATGCTCAAAGACCAATTTATAAAACATACAGATGCTTGTGTTGACGATTTTTTAAATGGAAATATTAAATCATTATTTAAAAACACAAAGAGCTTGTCAAAGGTCGTTTTAAACCATTTTAAGCCTATGATTCCTCAACAGTTTCACGAGCTTTGGAAAAAAGGTATTGAAACAAACGAATATTATTTAAAGCTTTGTGGTTCTGGTGGCGGCGGTTATATTCTTGGGTTTACAGAAGATATCGATAGAGCAAAACAATCACTTAGTGCTTATAAATTAGAAGTCGTTTATAACTTCTAAACTTCGCTTATCATTCTGAACATGTTTCAGAATTTCAAATATTAAGTTTTTTATGTTAAACAGAAAACAAAAACATATTTTACTCAAGTTTTTTAGTTTATTTTCTGTTGTAAGAGGTTATAATATTTTAATCATTGTTATTGCGCAATATTTAACATCCATCTATATTTTAGCACATAACAAACCGCTGAATCAAGTCGTTTTCGATCTTAATTTATTTATGATTGTTTTAGCTTCATCTGTAACAATAGCGGGAGGATATATTATAAATAATTTTTATGATTCAGAGAAAGATTTAATCAATAGGCCCATTAAATCCAGATTAGATAGATTAGTAAGTCAAAATACTAAGCTCTCATTTTATTTTGTTTTGAATTTTTTAGCGGTTATTATGGCTAGCTATGTTTCCTTTAAAGCTGTTGTATTTTTTTCTATTTACATTTTTGGTATCTGGTTTTATTCCCATAAGCTAAAGAAGCTTCCATTTATTGGAAATCTAACCTCAGCTATTTTAACCATTACGCCATTTTTTGCCATTTTTATGTATTATAAAAATTTCGAAACGGTCATTTTTGTGCATGCGATGTTTTTGTTTCTAGTTATTTCTATACGAGAACTCACTAAAGATCTGGAAAATATAAAAGGAGATTTGGTTCAGAATTATAAAACCATTCCAATTACATATGGTGAAAAAGCTTCTAAGTACATGTTAACTTTTTTGTCTGGTTTAACCTTAATTCCAACTTATTTGTTATTGTTTAAATATGAAGTAGGGCATATGTATTTATATTTTTATTTAAGTACATTATTATTACTCGGATTCCTGGTATTGCTTTGGAAATCTAAAACGAAAACACATTACCTTATTCTTCATAATACGTTAAAATTCATCATTGTATTAGGTGTTTTTAGTATTTTGCTGATTGATATTACTGTCGTTTTAAATAGAATTTAATGGAGGAAAATATACTTAAAGTAGCACTTGCGCAAATTTCACCAGTTTGGTTAAATAAAAAAGGCACTCTAAAAAAAGTGGAGCAATCAATTATAGATGCAGCCAAAGAAGGCGTAGAGTTGATTGTTTTTGGCGAGGGCTTAGTACCAGGTTATCCATTTTGGCTAGCGTTGACGGGAGGTGCAGAATGGGATAAAGCAGTAAATAAAGAATTACATGCACATTATGTATTTCATGCTATTTGTATAGAAAAGGGAGATTTAGATTCTATTTGTGAGCTATCAAAAAAACATAAAATAGCTGTTTATTTAGGTATTATAGAACGTCCGTTGGATAGAGGAGGACATAGTATTTATGCCTCTTTAGTATATATTAATTTAGAAGGAAGTATTCAATCGGTACATAGAAAGTTACAACCAACTTATGATGAGCGTTTAACATGGTCTCCTGGAGACGGTCATGGTTTGCAAGTACATCCATTAAAACAATTTACGGTTGGTGGATTAAATTGTTGGGAAAATTGGATGCCGTTACCAAGAGCTGCTTTGTATGGCTTGGGTGAAGATTTGCATATTGCTGTATGGCCAGGGGGTGATCATAATACAAAAGATATCACGCGTTTTATAGCCCGAGAATCACGTTCGTTTGTAATATCGGTATCTAGTTTAATGACTAAAGAAGATTTTCCAAAAGACACACCACATTTAAATCAGATATTAGAAAAGGCTCCAGATGTTTTAGCTAATGGAGGAAGTTGTATCGCAGGACCAGATGGTGAATGGGTTGTTGAACCTGTTTTGCATAAAGAAGGTTTGATTATACAAACAATCGATTTTAATCGTGTGTTGGAAGAACGTCAAAATTTTGACCCTGTAGGACATTATTCAAGACCAGATGTAACGAAGTTGACTATAAATAGAGAACGGCAGTCAACGGTTGTATTTAAAGGAGATTCTAAAGAATAGATATACTGTCTTTTAATCGAAAAGAATTCCTCGAACCTCGAGATTTCCATTGAAATTGTCATTCCCGTGAACCTGCCGCCTGCCGCTACAGTGTACCCACAAACTTTTATGAATAACATGTAATAATTTTAAAAAACTAGCCACGAATACACAAACCTGTCTATCAAGTAGGTCACACTAATATTCCTGTCTATCGACAGGTTTTGCAAACTAAAAGTCTGATTTGTGCTCATGTTGAGTATAATAATCCTCAATCTCAAGTGGTTCTATTCATGCATATTTGTGAAATTCGTGACTTAGTACTAGTAGATCTTCAAGGTTTAGAGAGCAATCACAATTTATAGTGAGAATAATTGCTTAAAAAGATGTGGGTACACCGTAGCCAAAGGCACGCAGGAATGGGAATCTAAATATAGAATTTCTGTTTTTTGACCCAAATGTAAAAGCTTGTGCTCAACTTGATTGGGTATGAAACAAGTGAAATACCTTTATGGTCCTACAGAGGACTGTTGGTTTCAAGAAATTCTTTATTTAAAAAAACAATTCTTTTTACTTTTTTTGCTACAAAGCAATAATTGGCTATATTCGTACACTATGTAGGTTATTGATTACATATCAAATAATGCATACAATGTCTTTTTTTGAAGTTTTTAGTATGTGAAATGATTGTTTTGCAAAAACTAAAAAAGTTGTTGAGTATAAGTTTCATTTTATAGAGCAGCGATTAAACATACTTTCTTATAAAAAATCAAAAAGTAATATCTAAAATAAATTTTAATCTAAAATTATTTAATTATGAATGTAACAAGTTCAAAAGATGTATTGAATAGCCCACCTGGAAACTTAATAAAGATTAATTCTGCTTCATTGAGCGGCGAGATATCCTTTTCACACAAAAGTTCAAAGACTCCATTACCTCCTTTAGTTGAATCATTTATAATTAAAAATAATCAAATTCAAATTGATGTTATTGTTTTTATTGATTCTTCATTTCCGACACCTAATTTTAATGTTTATCAACTTTATTGTATAAATAATTCTGGAGACCCTAAACTACAATTTTTTGTAGATTATGATTTAAAAGAGACATATGCCAATAACTTTAATGCTTATCAAGTGACATTTGAAGCTACAAATAAAGGTATTCCTGCTGGTATAAAATTAACTGATATAAAAACCATTGAAGCTTGCTCATGGAATGTAGACCCTGTTACATCAAGAGGAACAGAAACTATAGTGCAATCCAATTAATAAAATTAAAAGTAATTTCAAAAAGAATTTAAGGAATGTAAATACATATAATAACTTAGGTTATTTGTATGTGTTTGTGATGGCTAACTCCAAATTTTGATCGGTATTTGTTGTTGATTGATTATGAAGTGGTTATGCACCATATCATTTCTATAAAAGAGTTTCAATATTTTGTTGATTAATGTTCAGATTGTTTTAAATAGGATCTGAATAATAAAAAGTCTATTTGTTATTTTGGTGATTGAAAGCTGTTAGTCTTTCTGTATCTTTGCAAAAAATTTAGAGTAATGAATAAGCAACAAGGTGGGCAAAGAAAAGGAAAGACTTCAGTAGAAAGTTCTAAAAAAGACTTCAAGAAAAGTTTTGCGAAAGGAAATACGCCTTTTAGGAAGAACGAGGCTCAGCAAAATAAAAAACCATCTAATCCTAACGAGATTAGATTGAACAAGTATGTGGCTAATTCTGGAATGTGTTCTCGTAGAGAGGCTGATGTTCATATTGCTACTGGCTTAGTTTCTGTAAATGGGAAAGTGATTACAGAAATGGGTTACAAAGTTAAAATAGGTGATGAGGTTCGTTATGATGGTGCTCGTATTAACCCAGAAAAAAAGGCCTACGTATTGCTTAATAAACCAAAAGGTTTTGCTACTACAACTAGTGAAGGGAAAGGTAGAACAGTTATGGACTTAGTTGCCAATGCAACAAGTTCCAGAATAAAACCAATTGGCCGTTTAGGTAGAAACTCTAAAGGCTTATTACTATTCACCAATGATGACACTGTTGTAGACAAGTTTACAAACTCTAAAAATGGTGTGCCTCGTTTATTTCATATAGAATTAAATAAAAACTTAAAGCTAGAAGATTTAAAAAAAATCCAAACTGGCTTTAAAGTAGAAGGAAAATTAATTACTGTTGAAGCGATTAGTTATATTGATGGCGCTTCAAAAAAAGAAATAGGCCTTAAAGTTAAAAATACAGGAAACACAATCATCCGCACCATATTCAATTATTTAAAGTATGAGATTGAAAATTTAGATTGTGTTGCCATTGGTCATCTTACCAAAAAAGACATCCCTCGTGGCTCATGGAAGCATCTTACAGAGCAAGAATTAAATACTTTACAGATGCTTTAGCAATTAACTGCTTAGGTTTTATATTAAATCTATAATAATTTTTACATGAATGGTTTTGTGAATTATCGCTGATAAATAATGTCATGTCATTTTTACTTTGAAATTATAATATAAGCCAGGCTATAAATAATTACTTCATTTTCTTATAGTTACGTTTCTAATTGTTTTGAATAGCGAATTAGAAATATTAAATATTAAAACCTCTACTTAGTGTCTAAAACGAATCAAGTAGAGGTTTGTTTTTTTGTAAAACATTTAATCCAGATTGAGCTGTTTTTTTGTTAATCTTTAGTTAAAAATCGTTTTGTGAAATCTAAAAAAAAAGTTGAGGCGTACCTAATAATATAATAACTACTAACGGTTTTAGACGTAAAACTGTTTGTGTATTATGAACTTAACCGGCAGGTTAACTCCTGTAAATTATTTTATTTTAATTTTTAAATTTTATCAAAATGAGAACAAAGTTTTTATTTATGTTATGCAGTTTTATGATGATGTTTTTTACATTATCAAGTTTTAAGACAGAAGTACCTTTGAATGGAGAGTTGATTATTCAAGATTCTAAGGAAGTAGATGGTGTTTACGATGGCCATGAAGATAGTACATATCGTTTTACAATTCGAAGCAATGGCGAAACGGATACATTGTCATTCCAGAAAATTGATGATGCAGTTTTAAGCGATTTCGATTTAAACTCTCAAACTTTAGTTGGTGTAAGTTTTAAGATAACTTATACAACCGAAGTTGTAGTAACCAAGAGTGCTGATGGAACTGATGTAAAAACAGAAGTTAATACAATTACCAAACTGGAAAAGCTGTAAACAGCACTAATAGATAGTTTAAGCTACCTTTTTATGGGTAGCTTTTTTTATGAATACAACCCAAAAAATGAATTCGTCTTCACTTTTTGTTTAAACCCAGATTATGATAGAAAATCTATTACAGTCTGAAACTGCTTCAAAACCTTTAACTTTTCTATATTTTTAAGTTTTAACAGAGCGGAGCTATGCTAAAACTTAGAAAGTATTAGATATTATTGGATTTTCAACCTTCATAACGAAGTTTTAATACATAATCTGGGTTTAAACGAAAATGAGATAAAACCTGTTGAGAAGAGTTCATTATAGACAATTGAAATTAAATTGTCTTTAGTTTCAAAATTTTTCATAAAAATAATTTTAAAAAAACTTTAAATTAAATTTTTTATATTTCATTTGTATTAGCATTTAGCTGAGCATTATGAAATATGTTTACATATTCGGGCTTTTGAAAATTAGGAAGTCAAATTCAAAAGCAACTTATAGGATAAGTAACCGAATTTTAGAGCTAGCTTCCCATTATTCCAGAATATCTACCCTGCATAGATATAGATTTTCACTACTTGTTTTTGAGAGAAAATTCCCATTAAAATTTGTTTATTTGAATCAAATTCAGAAATTAATTTGTATATTAACACTACCAAAATATATTAAAACTTAACCGATTTTAAGAAAATGAAACGAATTATTGTAGATTATCAAAAGCTTAATAAGGATATTTTAAATCTTTTAGTTGAAAAATTCCCAGATGGATATGATGATGACCACATCATTTCATTTAGAAATGCACACAATGATTTAATTGAAGCTGTTGAAGTAAAAACTGAGGATACTATCTATTTGGTTAAAGTAGGGACGTATTTAGCAAAAGCTATGGCAGATTTTGGAGATGAAGAAAATACCGATACTACAAATCCACCAATACCAGATGCAAATTTTGATGAAGAAGAGTAATACTTATCTATTAAATCATTTGTAAATGGAAACAGCAATTTTTCAACAGTACGAAGACGGTTTTTACACGTTTTTGTTTGATGATGGGGTACAGTTAGATTTTGAAGAAATTCACCCTAAAGCACTTTATCATTACGATTTAAAAAATGATAACTCCTATATTGGGAAATCTTTTAAATTAAAGTTTATAGAAGATTTTGATGATACAGATCAAGCTATTTATAGAATCCAGCGTTTAGAACTAATTGGGGAATGACTCTTTTTTATGAAGACTTCCCAAATAAAGACTCCATAAACAATAACGTATTCTAAACCAATAACCCACAGGTTTTCAGATTTGTCTGCTTTATTAAGGTTTATATAGGCTAAGTAACTTAATATAATAACACAACTCCAAACCAATGGGAATTTATATTTGGTAAATATTGATAGTATTAAAAGGGTTGCTACGTACCAGGGATGGACAGTGGTGGTGGTAAAGTAGTAAAAAGATAATACCAATAACATAGCAGTTATAAGTTCAATAGTTGTTTTGTTTTTCCTGAAAAAGGTCATTATTAAAACGAACAATACTACAATAATGGGTGTTATCTTACCAATAATGGCAATTTCGTTATAGCCTCTAAATAAATACCCGACTTCTCTGGCTATGTAATAAATACTAGCATTAAATTCAAAATTTTGAAACCATAGGCCGACCGTTTGCGCATAGTTATTTATAAATTCTGGTGAGTAAAAAGGTGCAAATAATAATAGCGTTGTAATTACAACAATGGTGTAAAATGATATCAATTTTGTCATTCTGAGCCATAACGAAGAATCTTTTTTGTCGTCTAGAATTTCAGAACTTATTGGAGTCGATGTGAACCACTTAAAAAACAAAGGCAAAAATATTAGCGGAATTAATTTAACAGAAATCGATAATGCTAAAACGACCGCAGCCCATTGCCATTTATCAGAGTATAATAAATACAAGCTCCAGATAAGGAAAAATATCATAACCCCTTCAAAGTGTAAGTTTCCTGTAAGTTCAATAATTATAAATGGATTTAAAATATACCAAAAGATATTATGAGCAGGAATATGGAGTTTTTTAAGTAGTTTTTTACCAAAATAGAGCGTACCAAAATCGGCAGTAATAATAAGCAAACGCAACCCAATGACAGAACTAAGTATACTTTGTCCTGGAAAAAGATTAGCAAGCACAAAACAGAATTGATTTATTGGCGGATAGTTGGTGAAGTGACTAGAATTTAGAGGCCCCATACCTTCATATAATTCAATTTGATTCGGAAAACCTGATAGAATTCCTAGACTCATTTGATAATCAGGAGTAGTTAGATAAGGATTAAATCCTATTAATGTCATTTGTCCATCCCAAATAAAGCGATAAAAATCTTGTGATAAGTTAGGTATGGCTAATATAAATACCGCTCGAAACCCAAAAGCAATCCATGTTAAAAGTGAGATATTATGTTTTAGAATTTGAACCAATTTGTAGAATAGAAAGAACAAAGCAGCATATAGCATAATAAGCTTTGTATAGTCTGTTCTAATTAAATTGTAGGCAAAGGTTATATAAAATAACAAACATGACACACCTAGTAATAATGGTGCCCTATTTAGTTTAAAAAAAGCTGAGCTTAAAAGCATGTACCAAATATAATATTATTTGTTGGTCGGTTTTAAAATAGATTTACTTACTTGAATGTTATAAAATAATAAAACCAATAAAACGTTATTGAATAAATAACTTACCTACTCATGAAAAATCCCACTTTTTATTTGACTACTTTTTGCTTTGCTTTAAACTTTATAACCGCATGCTCATCTAATAATTCTGATGATAAAATTGATGATCCTGATCCAACAGCTAATATAGATACTGTTGAAAATATTCAGATTTTTCCAGTAACGCATCCTTTAAATAAGGATATTTCTGATAGCCCTGTTGATGCGAACTCAGATTTAATAATCAATAATATTGGTACTGGTAAAGGACTTTTTTCAGATTTTGGTAGCGGTGAGTGGCAAGGTGCTCCTATCGGAGTTCCTTATGTTAGTGTTGATGGGAGTCAACCCAAAGTGCCTATAACTTTTAGAGCTAATAGCTATGATGGAAATTATGGAGACGAAAGTGACCAAGGACCATTTCCTATTCCTCTAAATGCACCTATAGAAGGCAATGGAGCAGGTGATAGTCATGTTATCTCTGTTGATGTAGAAAATGGTATGTTATACGAATTATATAATGCCTCTCAAGTGGGTGACGGTTTTGAAGCTTCTTCAGCAGCTGTATATGATTTAAACAAAATTGAATTTAGACCAGATGGTTGGACTTCTGCAGATGCTGCGGGTTTACCTATATTTCCATTATTAGTAAGATATCCGGAAATAGAAAAAGGTGTCATAGATCACCCTATACGTTTTACTATAGGTAGAAGTAAGATATATGAAGGTTATGTGCACCCTGCGAGGCATCTCGTTTCTGGAAATACAAGCAACGAACTATTACCTTTTGGTGGTAGATTAAGATTAAAAGCAGATTACGATATCAGTAGTTTTTCTGAAACAAATCAAATCATTCTTACCGCCATGAAAGAATACGGATTGATGCTTGCAGATGTTGGATCTGATATGTTTATAACAGGCGCTCCTCATGAAAAATGGGATAATGATGACCTTAAGAACTTAAAACAAGTCACTTTAGATAATTTTGAGGTTATTGAGTTAGGGGATATTAATTTGAACAATTAATTGTTTTATTGTAGGTATTTTTGTCCTTGAATTGGAATAATAGTTACTATTTTTTTAGGAAAAATACTTCTACACCTTAGAAGTCAAAGACTTAATAAATACATAGCCAAAACCTAAAAATAGCATAAGATGAAAGGGGAAGAGCCCAAAATCACCACCTTGATCACCCACAATAAAGGCACTGTACATACCAAAACCGAAGTAGGCCATAAGTAACCCTTCGAAAATAACGTGTGCCGATACTGTTTTTTTAATGTATTTGTTGTTTTTCCAACTGTCTTTTAATGTGTTGATGTTAAACTTCGGTGTTCTTATAAATTCACTCTTTTTACCCAAATGCCCTTCTAAAACAGCAATAGAATTGTGCAATGAAAAGCCCATAGCTATTGAGAAAAACACAAAGAACATGCCTATATAGCTTATAAAGTTTTTTATACCACCTCCATAGATTTTTTTATACATAATCCAGTAACAAACAAAAAAGATAATAGTACTTAGTACAAAAAAGCTCATCACATAAAAATAGGGTTTTAAATGGGCGTATTCGTTTTTTATATATAGCATGGGAATACTTAGTACAGCGACTATTAGGATGTTTAAGAACATGGTACTGTTAAGTAAGTGTAATAGCCCGTGCACTTTCGTTTTAGCCGATATGTTCTGGTTTTTTAGCACCTTCCACATCATTTTTCTGAAATTTTCTGCACCGCCTTTGTTCCATCTGAATTGTTGTGAGCGTGCTGCACTTATAACTACTGGAAGCTCGGCAGGTGTTTCTACATCTTCAAGGTATTTGAATTTCCAATTTTTTAATTGAGCGCGGTAGCTTAAATCAAGGTCTTCGGTTAGGGTATCTCCTTCCCAATTACCTGCATCTATAATACACGCTTTACGCCATACCCCAGCGGTGCCATTAAAATTAATAAAATGCCCTTTACTGTTTCTACCGACTTGCTCTAGCGTAAAATGGGCATCTAAAGCAAAGGCTTGAATTTTTGTAAGAATGGAATAGTTACGGTTAATATGCCCCCAACGGGTTTGTACTACGCCAATACTTTTGTCTTTAAAATAGGGAACTGTACGTTTTAACCAGTCTTTTTTAGGAAGAAAATCAGAATCGAAAATGGCAACAAACTCGCCTTTGGCAACTTCCAGCCCTTCTTTAAGTGCACCTGCTTTAAAACCACTACGATCGGTTCTGGTGATGTGTTTAATATCTAATCCTGTAGCCTTTAAGGTTTCTATTTGTTGGCGTGTGGTTTCTATAGTTTCATCGGTAGAATCGTCTAAAACCTGTATTTCTAACTTGTTTTTAGGGTAATCTATTTCTGCAATGTTGTCTAGGAGACGTTCCATAACATACATTTCGTTATAGACAGGTAGTTGTATCGTTATATACGGAATTTCGTCCGGATTTTTAAGATCGAATTTTGAGCAATCATCACATTTTTTTTGAGCACTTAGATAATTAAAAAGTAGATTTAATTGTGCCAATGCATATAAAAATATAAGCAAAAGAGCAATGGTATATATGACTATTATAATAGTTTGAGGAATCATTTTTTAATACTGTATTTAAAAATCCAACCTAAAATTTTTATGCCTGCAAATATAGCACCTTTTACCGTACCTGAAACTTTTGAAACCCCTATTCTGTTTCTGTAATTAACTGGTATTTCGGTATATGTGAATTTTTGCTTTAGTGCTTTTAATTGCATTTCTACTGTCCAGCCATAGGTTTTGTCTTCCATATTAAGTGCTAATAGTTTTTCATATTTAATGGCTCTAAAAGGACCTAAATCTGTGAATTTTGCACGAAAAAATAATGTCATTAAAGTAGTTGCCAGCCAATTCCCGAAAATTTGAGGTACTGTCATAGAACCCTGTTCTCTAAGTCGCTTTATTCGTGCACCTATTACAAAATCTATATTATCATTTACGATGGGGTCGACAATTTTGGTTAATTCTTCAGGGTAATCGCTATAATCACCATCTAAAAATACAATAATGTCCGGTTTCTTTTTTTGATTTGCGATATAATCCATGCCCTTTAAACAAGCATAGCCGTAACCTTTATTGGTCTCAGTTAAAACGGTTGCACCCGCTTTTTTTGCATTAACTTCGGTATCATCAGTAGAGTTATTACTCACTACGATAACTTCATCAACACTAGTTGGAATATCCTTAATAACATTGGCAATTGATTCTGCTTCATTATAAGCAGGTATAATAACTTTTATATGAATCATTGAAGATCAGATAGTTTATTTTCTTTCCTGAAGGACCTGTAATCCGTCCACTCCTTAATTTTTTTACCAGCTTTATATTTTCTAGCAGAAACCAGCTTTTCGTTTTTATACATCAAACAATAACCATTTTTCTGATTGTCCTTTAATTGGCACTTATGATTAATTTTTTCCATAGTATCATAGAACAACCACCAATTATTTTTTTTACCATTGATAAAATGACCTTCTGACTTTTTTTTGCCGTTTTCGACGTAAAAATACCAATATTTTATAGGTTTATCTTGCTGAAAATGGCCTTCTTTTTTAACACGTCCATTTGAATAATAAAACGTCCAATATTTTATTTTCTTATTATTACTTATCCATCCTTCAGATTTAATATTCCCGTTATCGTAATATGTTTTTTTATATAATTCTTGGGCACAAACTGATAAAGTGAAAAAGAAAATCATATACAAAGTAAGAAGTGTATAGTTTTTTGAAAAAGCATTAACAAAAAAATATGCTTCTACTCTTCTGAAAACTATGGGAAGGCTAAGATCATCATGACAGCATAGTTTCAATTTGTCTTTTTGTTTCAATTTCAATTTGCTATTTTTCATTTAGTTAAGCTGACAATTAAATAACGGAATGTCAGTCCGAGCTTGTCGAGGACTATTTTCGGTTATCGGGATGTTCATATTCAGTATAATTTTTTGAGAATTCAATTAAATCTTTCCAATTTTCGTTAATTAATGCTTCTTTTTTTCGTTGAGACCATCCCTTAATTTGTTTTTCAATTTTGATAGCTTCTGTTGGATTAGTACACTGTAAATACCATTTAAGTTCGATTGGTCGTCTTGAATACGTATAACTATCTTTTCTATAACCAGATTTATGTTGATCAATTCTTCTTTCTAAATTGTTAGTCATACCAGTGTAATAGGTGTTGTCTGAGCATAATACTATGTATACGTAATAAGATTTCATTCTAAAAAGATTATGCTTCGACAAGCTCAGCACGACAAGCTAACTTTAATTTGTCTTTATAATTCAATATCAAATTTATATTTTTTAGTGGGATAATTTAAAACCTCTATTGATTTGAAATTTGTTAACATCTATTTTTTTGTGTCAACAGCTAAAGTGACGAATAGGGCTAAACTGAAAACTGTGACTGAAAACTGCAAACTTTTTTATTTCTTATTAACTAAATCCATTAAATCTACATCGTTTCCTAATAATATTTCTGTTGGGTTAATACGCCCTTTCATGCTATCATTTTCTAATTTTAAAACACCTCTTGGACATACAGCACTACAAATACCACAACCTACACAGCTAGAGCGTACTATATTTTCACCTTTTTGAGCATAGGCACGAACATCAATTCCCATTTCACAACTATTAGAACAGTTACCGCATGAAATACATTGCCCACCATTAGTTGTAATTCTAAATTTAGAAAATAAACGTTGTTGGAATCCTAAAATTGCAGCCATTGGGCAACCAAAACGACACCAGGATCTGTTTCCTAAAATAGGATAGAACCCCGTACCAATTACCCCTGAGAATATTGAACCTATATAGATGCCATAAGCAGAACGTAAAGCACTTCCTTTTATAAAAAAGACATTTTCACTTGTGCCAGTGAAGTGCATAGTTACCAATAAAGCAATAACTACAAAGTAACCGATGGCTCCATATCTGGCATCTTTACCAAATTCATGACGTTTAAAATACATAACGCCAGCAAAAACTAAAGTTAAGAACCCAATGACTAAACTAATGAATACCCCTTTAGTTAGCCAAAAGGTATTATGATCATAACCTAAATAGGTATATACCATAGCTACGGTCATAACTACAGAAAATACAAGTACTGTATGAATTAACCAACGTTCTAATTTCCAGGCAGACATTTTTTTAGAAGATAATTGCCTAAAAGAATCTCCAGCAGTTTCGGCTAATCCTCCACAGCCACAAACCCAGGAGCAATACCAACGTTTCCCATATTTATAAGTCAATATAGGTGTGATAACAAAAATAGAAACGATGCCAAATAATATTAACCCTAATCCAATATTGCCATTAGAAAGAAAAGCTTTCACAGACCACTCATCAAAAATATAATAGTTAAGTGGCCATACACTTTTTAAATCATAATAAGGAAGATCAGAATTCATGACATACATAAATTCTGGAATCAAAAAGGCAAAGCCTAATTGAAAAAACATGACAGAAGCAGTTCGCAATTGTTGATACCTGTTATGCCTATATTTAAGCATGAATTTATACCCAAAAGCCATAATAGCTACAGTATATAAGGTGCCGTAAACAAACCATTGACTGGCATTTCTTCCACTTAATAAGTTGCTTAAAGGATCAAAAAATGAAATTAAGCCTGTATTTGAAGCACCGTCTTTACCTAATCCTAAATATTGCGGATAAAAATATAATACAATGTAGAATGCTGTTAAAATAACCCCTAAAATCCAACCCCAAACACCTCGAGACGATATGGATTTAAACCAAACGCCATCGTTTTTTATACCTTCTAATTTGGTTAAATAAGCATCTCTTGAATATATTATAGTACCAACAGAAATTAAGCTTAATGATATCGTTAAGAATAATGCCTTATTAGGGAAATCGGTGTTAAATAAAGCAAGTGTTAATATGAATAACCCTAAAATACCAATTGCTAAAGCTATTTTTTGCTTGTTTGAAATGTCTACAGCATCTGGTTTTGCTAAAGACATGCTATGATTTAATTTATTGCTCATGATATATTTTTATACGGTTTGTAATTCATTTTTAAATGCAGAATAAATATCAGATTCGTAAGTTTTATAGAACTCTGGATCAAAGTTGGCCTCTGCTAAATGTTCCATAACATAATCAACATTTCTTTTTTCTGTAAGCCATGTATCAAATATGTCATGTCGCATTCTAATACCGAAGGTGTTTATGCCTAAAAAGGCATTGGTATTTGTATCATAACATACAGTTATACATTTGGTATCGTCTGTGTGTTTCCAATGGAAATGAGATTCATTTTCTCTGGGCTTTGCAAATACCCATCCGTAAGTTTGATATTCGATGTCTAAAAACTTAGCAGAGTTATACCAATGTCCAGGATTGTATTGAATACGATTACCACAAATGGTTTGTGCGACAGTTTCACCCATCATACGACCTGTATACCAGACGGCTTCGATAGGGCGACGACCATTAATACCTTCATTTTGTTCAGCACAATCACCAACAGCATATACATCTTGGATATTGGTTTCTAAAAACCTATTTACTTTTACACCGCGTCCAGTTTCAATTTCCGAATCTTTTATGAAATCAATATTAGGAGATACCCCAGCGGTGAGACCGACAACATCACAAGCAATTTCCTCACCAGTTTCTTGTATGATTATAGATTTAACTTTGCCATTTTCATCAGAAATGATCTCTTTTAAATTGTTGCTTAACCTTAAATCTATATGGTGATTTTTTATATGTCTGTTAATCATAGCAGATTCTCCTTCCGGTAAAACACCATTCCAGAAACTATCTTCTCTAACTAAAAAAGTAACAGGTATATTTCGACTATTAAGCATTTCTGCTAATTCAATACCAATAAGACCACCTCCAACTATGACTGCTCTTTTACAAACCTTATTATTGGGGGCATATTTTTCAAGATTTTCTAAATCTTGTTTATGATACATCCCCATGACGCCATCTAAATCTTGTCCTGGCCATCCAAACTTATTAGGTTTGCTACCCGTTGCAATAATGAGCTTGTCATATTGTAAAGAATCACCTTCTGAAAAATGAAGTGTATTACTTTTAGTTTCAATATGTTTAACATACCCTTTTTTAAGATTAATTCTATTCTTTTCCCAGAACCAATCTTCGTAAGGCTGTGTGTGTTCAAATTTCATATGCCCCATGTATACGTACATGAGTGCTGTGCGCGAAAAGAAATAATCTGCTTCTGCCGATACAATGGTAATTTGTTTGTCCGATAATTTACGGATATGTCTCGCAGCAGTAACGCCCGAAATCCCGTTTCCTATAATAACAATGTGTTCCATATAATAGTTGTTATTTGTTTTATATTGTTAAAATGCAATTCACCAAAGCACAATTGATTAAGTGTGTTTATTTAGTAGAAGTCATTATGTAAATTCTGATAGTGTTGGGGTTTATGTCGAAACTAAAGATAAGAACTTAATGCGAGCATGCATATTTAGAATAAATATAAATTATTTTTTATTGTAAGTTTTGAAATGAAATTTAGACATGAAAAATTTTACATTTTTTTTGAAAGTTTGCTAAAATCATTCAGACTGAAGCAAAGTTGAAAATTAATAAATACATAAAAATGAAGAATATAGGTATCATAGTATTAATGTTTTTTGGAAGTGCATCACTTTCTGCGCAGGATTTAAATACTTTTTTTGAAAAGGCAGATAGCTTTTTTAAAACCAACGTTGCAAATGGAAAAGTAGCATATTCAAAAATTAACTCTAATAAAGAATCTCTTGATGATGTTTTAAAATTAGCAGAAAAGATTTCTGTATTAAAGGATGATGCTAAAAACTATCAGGCATTTTGGATTAATGCTTATAACCTATCAGTAATAAAAGGTATTATAGATAACTATCCAACAAAATCACCTTTAGACCATGCTGGATTTTTTGATAAAAAAATGTATAGTCTAGGTGGTAAGAAAATCACTTTAAACGATATAGAACATAAACTATTAAGAGCACAATTTAACGATGCTCGTTTTCATTTCGTATTGGTGTGTGGCGCTTTAGGATGCCCACCTTTAATTAATAAAGCATACTTGCCAGGTACATTAAATTCACAAATGGATGTGCAAACAAGGAAGGCATTAAATGGTTCTTTTTTAATGGTGAACGCTAAAAAGAAACGTGTTAAGGTGTCACAAATAATGGAGTGGTACAAAAAGGATTTTACTATGAACGGTAAAACGGAAATAGACTTTATTAATACCTATAGAACAGAAAAAATACCTGATAATTTTAAACTAAGCTATTTTCCATATAATTGGAACGTAAACAAACAATAAGAACGAATAACAAATCAAAAATAAAATGAAAAGAATAATATTAACATTACTAGCAATTACAACTATATCATTTTCTGGTTTTTCACAAGAAGCAGGCGATGAAGATCAAGGAAAAAGTAATATTCAAACTTATACCCCTTCAAAGTTATTGAAGAAAGGACAATGGGATATCAAGTTTTTTAATAGTCTTTATACGCAAACAGAACAAACGGATGCAGGAAGTAAATCTCAAAAAATAGCACGACAAAACTTTTTCACTAATACAACTGAGATCTATACAGGAGTAAGTGATAATGCAAGAATAAATATTGGTTTAGTTTTTCAAGTTAGATCTAATACTTACGGAGGTCAGGGGGCTTTTAGTGTTTTTGATTTTGATAACAATAAAACTGATTCTAGAAGTGGTTTTACAACTATTGCACCGTCTATAAGAGTGCAACCTTTTGCTAATGTTCCAAACTTTTCATTTACAAGTTCTGTCTATTTTGCCATATTTGGAGATGAACCAAATGCTGCGTATTTAGATAAAAAAAGTACATTCTGGGAAACAAAATTCTTTTTTGATAAAACTTTTGGAGGCGGAGATTGGCAAATTTTTACGGAAGCTGATTTTGGATTTAATTTTGGGGAAAAATCTTCAGAAGCTGACGCTGCTACCGAAAATGTAAGCGAACGTTTTGCAAATAATAGTTTGTTTTTACCATTAAGTGCTTTTTTAAGTTATTTCCCTTCGGACAAATCAACATTATTTATAAATGCTCAACAGGCTTTTTTAATTGATTTAGGTAACGATTTCTCTCAACGTTACACACAATTAGGTTTCGGAGGGAAATATCAATTAACACGATCTTTAAACTTAGAAGCTTCGTTTGGAAAAATAGTAACAGGGAATAATTTTCAAGGATTAGGACAAACATTTAGTTTAGGTGTAAGAGCACTATTTTAATGAATAATAGTAAATTAGGAGTTTTGAAAGTCATTTTATCATATATGAAAAGATTCAAACTCCTAATTGTATTTTCGGTTATACTTATTCTTCAGTCTTGCAATTCTCAGCCTGAAAAGATTAATGGTGTTAGTTTTGTAGCTGCTAGTGAAGCGGTTAATAATGATCATATTACCCCTGTTGTTAATGTAAATGCGAATTATGCGGCAGTGATGCCTTTTGGGTTTATTAGAAATTTATCACATCCAGAGGTTGTGTTTAATACAAAAAGACAATGGTTTGGAGAAACTAGTGAAGGAGTAAAGCAGTATGTTCAAGAACTTCGGAAAAAGAAGATTAAAATAATGCTAAAGCCCCAAATTTGGGTTTGGCATGGTGAGTTTACAGGATATATAGAAATGAAAAATGAAGCAAATTGGAAGACTTTAGAGTCATCATATTCAAAATTTATTTTAGAATATGCGAGATTAGCTCATGAAGTCAATGCAGATATTTTTTGTATTGGAACCGAATTAGAAAAGTTTATTGATAACAGGCCTGATTATTGGTTTAAACTAATTGGTGAGATTAAACAGATTTATAAGGGCAAATTAACGTATGCTGCCAATTGGGATGAGTTTAAGCGAACGCCTTTTTGGGATCTGTTAGATTTTATTGGCGTTGATGCTTATTTTCCCGTTAGTAATAGTAAAACACCAACAGTTGAAGAATGTTTAACTGGTTGGGAGCAACATAAAAAAGTCATTAATACCATTTCTGAGAAATATAAAAAGCCTATTTTGTTTACAGAATTTGGATATAGAAGTGTTGATTATTCCGGGAGAGAACCTTGGAAAAGTGATACAAATATGATGCAAGTCAACTTGGAAGCGCAAACGAATACAACTAAGGCTCTGTTTGAAACGTTTTGGAAAGAAGACTGGTTTGCTGGTGGATTTATTTGGAAATGGTTTCGCAACCATAGTAAATCCGGTGGAGAAAACAATTCTCAATATACACCTCAAAATAAACCAGTGGAAGATTTGATAAAAACACATTATGCCTTATATAAATAAAATATTATACGTGCTTACTGTTTTAGTTATGTTTTCATGCTCTAGTGACCGTGATGATGAACCTCTTAGTTTGGCCTCTTATTTAGAAGGTAGAGTTTTTGAAGTTGGAGCTGTTATAGCATGTGCTGCTAGTGATCATGATACTAAAGATATACTAACGTTTTATTACCCGAAAGAAGGGGCATTAAATATTAGATATTACGAAACGACGAATACTCAAGTTGATAACAGTGATTTTTCAAATTACACGCAAATCTTATTGAAAAATGATCCTTTTTTTAATGGCTATTTAGGGAAATTTACACAAAAGGCTTCTGTTGAAAAGTGGATTCTAGTCACTTTTGAGTTAGATGGAGAGGTGAAAATATCTAATCCAATACGTTCAAAGCAAATCTCTAAGCCAACTGTTTGGAATGATGCTGTTACTGTTAATCAATCACAGGCAGGAATGCCCGATTTTTTATGGGAAGATAATGCTTATGGAGATAATGCTATATATTTTCAAGTAGTTTCAGATGCCCAAAATAATCTATTGTCAGGAACCTATACTTACGAAAACCGTTTTCAATATTACAATACGAGTCATGTTGTTTTAAATGTTACGACCCAAACACCACCTGCATTGGTTTCGGATAATGAATATAATTTCACATTAATGGATGTAAGTGAAGATAATTGGGTAAATTGGGTCGTTTTAAAAACATTTAAAATTGAATGAAAAAAGTAACGCTTTTTTTTACCTTTTTTGCTCTTGTAGTGTCCGGTTTATCCTCTCAAGAATATATCGTTCATGACCTTAAAATTCAAGGAAATAAAAAAATAAAAGCATCATTCATAAAAAACATATCTACAGTCAAATCGGGTAGTAAGCTGGACTCCTTAGTCATAGAACAAGACGTTTTACGTTTAAAACGATTGCCTTCTGTTGCACATGCCTATTATCAAGTCTTTCCATCTGAAGGAAACCAATACAATGTATTTTATAATATTGAAGAAAACTTTACGCTCATTCCGTCTTTAAATGTTTACACGACAGACGATGATGAGTTTGCGTACAGATTAGGGCTTTATGAGTTTAATTTACTAGGAAGGAATATGATATTCGGTGGTTTTTATCAAAAAGACATTTATAGTTCTTACGCTGTAAATTTTAGAGCTCCTTATTTATTTTCAAATAAACTGGGATTGGCTGTAAATCATCAAGATCTAACCACTCAGGAACCTGTTTTTTTCGAAGATGAAACAGCTAACTATAAATATAGAAATAAGTCTTTCGAGGTTTTAGGTTTGTATGAATTTAATTTTAAGAATAGATTTGAGCTGGGAATAAATTATTTTGTAGAAGACTATACATTTAAAGGTGAAAACATTAATAATAAACCAGAATTAAATGTGCATAAATGGCTGGTAAAAGGAATTTATGAATATAATAACCTAGATTATTATTATCAATATATATCTGGATTTAGAAGTCAATTTAACTTTCAATATGTGACGTCAACTAATAACATGTTACCAGATTTTTTTATCGGCTGGAATGATTTCTTTTATTTTAAACGTATAGGATCAAAAGGTAATTGGGCTTCTAGATTAAGGATGGGGTTATCAACTAACGATGAAACACCGTTTGCTCCTTTTTCTGTAGATAATAATTTAAACGTAAGAGGCGTTGGTAATACCATTGATAGGGGAACAGGTGTTATTGTACTTAATACCGAATATCGCCATACCCTATATGAAAAAGGTTGGTTTGTTTTGCAGGGGAACGCTTTTGTAGATAGCGGTACATGGCGAAATCCGGGAGGTGATTTTGGTGATTTTAGTAAAGAGGATAATGTTAAAGTATATCCGGGCTTAGGACTTCGCTTTATTCATAAAAAGATATATAATGCCATTTTTAGAATTGATTATGGTCATGGCGTTACTAAAAATGCTACCAAAGGTTTTGTGTTTGGTATTGGACAATATTTTTAATGAATTCTTGCGAAAGCAGGAATCCACTTAAGTGTTAGAAATATCAAATTATTACTTCACTTCATAAGTTTTATTGGTTAAAATATAAAGGTATTTAAATGGGTCTGTCTATGAGTGAAACATTATATTTTTACCAAAGGCCTCACATTATTCCAATAACAATACCAAATCTTCAGAATTTACCATAGTGCCAGCTTTTAAAACAATTTGTTTTATAGTGGCTTTTTCTACAGCAGTAATGGTCGTTTCCATTTTCATAGCTTCAATAATGAACAAAGGTTGATTTTTTACAACTTGCTCCCCTTTTTTTACCAAAACTGTAGATAGTAAGCCTTGTAAAGGGGCACCTATGTGCTTCTCGTTGGTTTTATCAACCTTTATATGTTCAACCTTATCTACCTTTATAGCATTATTTTTAATTTCTACACTACGTCCTTGTCCATTTATTCTAAAATATACAGTAACCATACCATGAGTATTAGGCTCTCCTACAGATTCTAAAGTGATGAGTATGGTTTTTCCTTTGTCTAATGGTACTATAATATCTTCCCCTATATCCATGCCGTAAAAGAAATTTTTAGTAGGTAAATGCATTAGATTACCATATCTTAAATGTTTGTTATAGGCATCTGTAAATACTTTTGGATAAAGATTATAAGATAAAAAATCAGTAATATCAATGGGTCTGCCTAACCCTTTTTCAAATATTTTTTTGAATGATTTATAGTCTTCTTCTAGATCTATAGGCGGAATATGAGCATTTGGTCTATCTGAGTATGGCTTTTGATCTTTTAAAATTAATTTTTGAAGCTTTTTTGGGAAGCCTCCAACAGGTTGACCTAAATCTCCTTTAAAGAAACTTACAACAGATTGTGGGAACGAAATGGTATCACCTCGTTCTAATACATCTTCAATAGTTAAATTATTACTAACTAGATATTGAGCCATATCTCCAACAACTTTCGAGCTGGGAGTTACTTTTATGATGTCTCCGAAAAGCTGATTAACCTGACCATACATTTTTGTTATTTCATGAAAACGGTCTTCTAAACCTAAAGCTTGTGCTTGCGGTTTTAAATTAGAATATTGACCTCCGGGAATTTCATGTTTAAACACTTCTCCAGATCCAGCCTTTAAACCAGATTCGAAAGGATAATAATACTCTCTAACAGAACCCCAATAGTTCGAATAATCATTTAGAGAATCTATGTTTATTGAAGGTTCTCGTGCATCAAATCTTAACATTTCAACAATGGAGTTAAAGTTTGGTTGCGATGTTAATCCAGATAAACCGCCTAGAGCCACATCAACGACATCAACACCAGCTTCTACAGCTTTTAAATACGTGGCAGATTGAATAGATGAGGTGTCATGTGTATGTAAATGAATAGGAATATTTACTTCTTGTTTTAATGCTGAAATAAGTTCGAAAGCTGCATGAGGTTTTAATAAACCAGCCATATCTTTAATGGCTAAAATATGGGCGCCGGCATTTTCAATATCTTTGGCCAGACTTGTATAGTATTTTAGATTATATTTCGTGTTTTCGGGGTTTAAAATATCACCGGTGTAACAAATAGAACCTTCTGCCAGACCTTTTGTTTTTTTTCTTACATGTTCAATACAAGGAGCGATAGATTCCATCCAGTTAAGTGAATCGAAAATTCTAAAAATGTCAACGCCGTATTCCCAGGACTGTTCCACAAATTTTTCTATTAAATTGTCCGAATAAGCTTTGTAGCCAACGCCATTTGAGCCTCTAATTAACATTTGTAATAAAATATTTGGCATAGCCTTACGAAGCATTTGTAGGCGTTCCCAGGGATTTTCTTGTAAAAAACGCATGCATACATCAAAAGTAGCGCCACCCCAAACTTCCATGCTAAATATTTCCGGATGATTTTTTGCGTAACCTTCTGCAACTTTCATCATATCATAAGTACGCATTCGAGTTGCCAATAAACTTTGATGTGCATCACGCATTGTGGTATCTGTAAAATGAACTTTTTTTTCATTTTTCAACCATTCTGAAAACTTTTCTGGGCCTAATTTCGTTAGTAGATCTTTAGTGCCTTCAGGATAATTGGCCGTTATATCGAATTTTGGAATTTTAGGCTTTACAAATGTTTTTGATGCATCTAATTTTTTTACGTCTTCATTTCCATTTATAATGATATCACCTAAGTAAGTAATAAGTTTTGTAGCTCTATTTCGGGATACTTTAAAATTAAATAAATCTGGGTTAGATTTGATAAAATTAACAGTTACTTTTCCTTTTTTAAATGTATCGTGTTTTAGAATATTGATTAAAAAAGGAATGTTGGTCTTTACACCACGAATTCTAAATTCAGCTAAAGCACGTATTACTTTTCTGCTCGCTCCATCTAAAGTTCTACTGTTTGCAGTAACTTTAACTAGCATTGAGTCGAAAAAAGGAGAAATAGTCACCCCTTGGTATATGCTCCCGGCATCTAAACGGATGCCAAAACCAGAAGCACTTCGGTATGCTGAAATAGTTCCATAATCTGGTTTGAAATCGTTTTGAGGGTCTTCGGTAGTTATTCTACATTGTAAAGCATACCCCGTTATTTTTATAGCTTCCTGATTTGCGATTTTTATTTGCTGATCAGATAATTTATACCCGCCAGCGACAAACAATTGGGTTTTAACCAGATCAATGTTGGTAACCACCTCCGTTACGGTATGTTCTACTTGAATTCTGGGATTCACTTCAATAAAATAGATCGAATCATCTTCATCTACCAAAAACTCTACAGTACCAATGTTATTATAATCTACAGCTTTACAAATTTTAATGGCATAATCGTATAAAGCTTTTTTTGTTTCCTCTTTTAAACCATAAGAAGGTGCAAACTCTATGACTTTTTGATAGCGACGTTGCACAGAACAATCTCTTTCATATAAATGTACCGTATTGCCATGGTTGTCTGCAACTATTTGAATTTCGATATGTTTTGGATTTTCAACAAATTTTTCTAGAAATACAGTATCATCTCCAAAAGCATTTAAGGCTTCACGTTTACTTTCATTAAAAGCACCTTTTAACTCTTCTTCTTTTCTTATAACCCGCATACCTCTACCGCCACCGCCAGAAGCTGCTTTTAACATGACTGGATATCCAATTTTTTTAGCTTCGCTTAAAGCTATTTTTATATCGTTTAAAGGCTTAGCATTACTTTTAATAATGGGGATATTGTTGTCTACCGCCACTTTTTTGGCAGTAATTTTATCACCTAAAGATTTTAAAACGCTAATCTTTGGTCCAATGAAAATAATGTTATTATCCTTGCAGGCTTGTGCGAAATCCGCATTTTCAGAAAGAAAACCATAACCAGGATGAATAGCATCTGCACCATTTTCTAAGGCAATTTTTATAATAACATCTATGTTTAAGTATGGCTTTAATGGGGCATTGTCTTCACCTATTTGATAGGCTTCATCAGATTTGTGCCTATGAAGAGAATATCTATCTTCAAATGTGTAAATACCAATAGTTTTTACACCAATTTCTGCACATGCTCTAAAAATTCTTATAGCAATTTCGCCACGGTTGGCAACCAATACTTTTTCTATTTTCATTTATTAAAAAATTATAGTTACGAAAGGTTATAAACTTAATAAATTATTATGAATGATTGGTATTTTTTTTGCGACATTGTTAATTAAATCACATATTTACTGTTAATTGTATAATTTTGTTTTGTTTCAAGTTTTGGGAGTTTGAGATATTCAATTGTCAAACGCTTAGTTGTTGTATGAAGTCAATATAAAATTGATACTAAGAATTTTCAAGCGATTAATTTTATAAGCTTTTAAAAAAAATTACTTTTACCTAAAAAAAATACTTATGAGAATATTTGCTGTAGGAGACATTCATGGTGGTTTAAAAGCTTTAATTCAAGTATTAAACAAAATCGAAATTAAAGATAAGGATACGCTTGTTTTTATGGGTGATTATGTAGATGGTTGGAGTGAATCGGCTCAAGTCATTCAATTTTTAATAGAATTATCTCAAAAAATAAACTGTGTTTTTATAAAAGGTAATCACGATGTTTGGTGTGAGAATTGGTTAAAATCTGATGATGTGAACCCTATTTGGTACATGCATGGAGGAAAAGAGACCATTGAAAGTTATGCTCATTTTTCTGCAGATGAAAAAAAGAATCATTTAAGTTTTTTTGAAAACATGCCATTATACCACATTGATGATGAAAATCGTTTATTTGTTCACGCAGGTTTTACATCTATGCATGGCGTGGAAAAGGAAGTGTTTAAAGAAACGCTTTATTTTGATAGAACGCTATGGGAGATGGCTTTAACAAAGGACAGTAAGATAAGCGAAAACTCTGTTTTGTATCCTAATCGTTTAAAGCATTATAAAGAAATTTATATAGGACATACACCAACTACTAACTTTAAATCTGATATTCCAATGCGTGCTGCTAATGTTTGGAACATCGATACTGGTGCTGCATTCAAAGGAAAGTTGTCTGCAATGGATTTAAATTCAAAAGCTATTTTTCAAAGCGATAATTTGCCAGCTTTATACCCTAATGAAAAAGGGAGAAATAAAGATTAATATTCCTGCGGAGGCAGGAATCTCATAAATTGAAACTGAATAATTTTAAAGTAGATTCCTGCCTTCGAAGGGATGACAGAACAGTTAAACAAACAAAACCGATCTCAGATTATTCAACAAACATATTTTTTATAATAGCGATTTAGTTCGTTTGCATCAGCTCCCATCCACTTTTTTAGATGGATTCTCCAATAATAATATTGTAATCGCCATACACCATTAGTACAGTAGCATCTGGCAGAGGTTGTTAGCCATTTTTGAATAACAACAAATTGTTTACGATCATATAGTTTTGCAATTAAATCGTTGTCTTCGTAAATAGTGAAATCTTCATTAAACCCTCCTATGTCGTTAAAAAGTACTGTTGTTATAAATTGACTTTGGTCACCGCCTCGACAAGCTTTCCAAGGTAAACGAGTTAGTTGTCCAGCAAGTTTAAGCCATAAATGGTTGCTGTTGAACTTCATTCTAAAGCAACCAGCTTCATGGCCTTTTTTTACTTCGTTTATAATAAGAGCATCAAAATTTTTAGGAGGGAATGAATCGGCATGTAAAAAATAAAAAATATTACCAGTAGCATGTTTTGCTCCCAAATTCATCTGTTTAGCACGTCCTTTAGGAGCGCTAATACATTTTATTATGGTTTCGGCTTCGCTCGGTATAAACTCCGTCGAGAGATCTTTATTAGGTCTTGACTGCGCTCGGTCTAACACATATTTTGAAACGATTTCTAATGATCCATCAGTACTACCTCCATCGACAATAATTATTTCTGATATGTTTTCTTTCGATGAGTTGTCTAAAAGATGAGTAAGCAGGTTACCAATATGATCTGCTTCGTTTAACATGGGGATTATTATTGATATGCTATTCATTTAAATTCCAGTTATAGACTTTAAAATTCTTTTTTGCTTTATCAGAAATTGTGATTTCTGAATATTGATTAAGAAAATCGATTAATGTCCCTGTTTGTTTAAAATCTTTAGCAAACCATTGAAATATTTTTGACAGCCTAAGGCTGTTTTGAGATATATCATTCCTTTTTTTATCTGCTAAGAATACTTTAGTAGCATTGGTCAATTGATCGTCTATGCTTGATGGTGTAAAGGCTTCGTTTTGTAGTTTAGGACAAGAAAAAGAAGCGCAAACAATGGCAAAATGAATACGAGGCTCATCCATTTTTCGTAAAATTTGATGTTCAATTTCGTTTAAGTTATACCATTTTTTACCAAGTTTCCAGAAACGTTGATCCCATGGGTTTTTAATATCTTTAATGCTTTTAATAGGATAATGACGCAAGATTAAATCGATAGTCATAGCGTTATAGGCATTAATCCAATAGGCCAGTTTATCTTCCCTTGTCCATGAATCTTGTGGTATATGATTGCCTAAGTAAGTAATATAATTTGTTAATTCGTTTCGATTAGACTTAAAAGCTTTGTAGTCAACATGGCCTTTATTTGAAACATGTTTTTGCAGTAAAGTATTCCAGGACGAATGATTAGTTTTTGTCGACTCTATTTTTTTTGGTATTTCTTTTATCGCTTCGTCAATTTTTTTTTCTTCCGAAATTATAACGTCTTTTTTGAGGTTAATGACTTCATCAGTTTTTTCCGGTTCAGCTTGCTTAACATTTTTTGAAGTGTTTTTTCCAACATGTTTTGTGCTAGAACATGATAATAGAGTAATAACTGCTAATAAAATTATAATATAACGTGAACTCGATAAAAATTTCAATGGATAAATAGTGTTTGTTTTTCTGGAAAACAGTGTTTTGTCATGTCGACAGAGCGAAGTATGAGCGACGAGACATCTCATAAGGATGAGATTCCTCCTCGTTCCTCGTTCGGAATGACATAGTTTTTTTATTGAAATATTTAAATAACTGATTATCAGTTTGTAATATATTGAGTCTACGTTAATATACTTCATATAGAGCATTTTTTTGAACACTTAACAATTATGAAAAAGTTTCCAATAATTTAAATATTAGAGCACTTATAATAGCTGCTATTGGTAACGTAAGCAACCAAGATAATAGTATTTTACTTATCATTTTATAATCTGCCTTTTTCGTAACGGTTCCAATTCCAAAGATAGCCCCCACCGATACATGAGTAGTAGAAACTGGTAGTCCATGAATACTAGCAGTTGTTACTAATAATCCAGTTATTAAATTAGCGGTAAAACCTTGACCGGAATTCATAGGAGTGATTTTTCTACTCATTGTTACACCAACTTTTTTTGCGTTTATTAATCCACCAGCTGCCATAATAATTGCAACAATGATCATGCTCAGTTTAATATCTATAACATTAATTATTAATAGTAAACCTACGATTTTTGGTGTATCGTTTAAACCTCTAGCAAAACTTACTATGCCGGCACTTAAGTAATGTAAAGCATCTAAAACTTTTTGAGAACTTAATCCTAAAATCTCGCCGTCATAGGTGTCTACTTTGTTGTTAACGGTCGCCTCTATGGTTGTTTTAGTTTTTAAAGCCGCATGATCCATATTTAACGACGCAAGATCTGTAGTTTGTTTTTCGTGGATATGTAGATGTGTTTTTTTCGTTACACCCAATTTTTTTCTAAAAAACCTAAAAATAAGATACGCAATAAAACTAGCTACTGCAGCCATTAAAGGGCTCACGATTAAGGGCATTAGAAAAGTACCTCCTAATTTCTCGAAATTAAATTGAGAACCAACAGCCATGATGCCTGCTCCAAACAGCGCACCAACTAAACTATGTGTTGTGGAAATAGGCATGCCTATTTTTGTAGCAATAAAAACAGTTAAAGCAGCTCCAGAAGCAATTGAAATTGCAAATATGGGCATGGTTATCAATTCATTGGGTACTAAACCTTTTCCCGAAAAGTTTTTCACAAGTTCATTGGCTAAAAAAATAGCTGCTACAGATCCGGAAAAGGTGGTTATAGTAGCCCAATTAATGGCCTTCTTGTAGTTGGTGGTGCCACTGCCAAAAAGTGTGGCTACACCCTTAAAATTATCGTTTGCACCATTGCTATAAGCTAAGAAACAAGCAGAAAGAAATAAAAGTATTAAAATGGTCATATAATATTTTTTGTATTATATCTTTTGACGGTATTAAACAAAAGTTCTTACTGCAATTTGTGAATTTATATGTTAAAATGCGTCAAGATTATATATGCTTCTATTTTAATTCCATAATGATTATAATAGATCAAAGAATACATCAATAAATATTATAAGGATAATTTCATCAATTGTTTTTTCATATTTCCTTGACCCAAATTAAAAATAGTATTATTAGATTTTACTGTTCCTTCAGCTCTGAATAAAACATCAGAATCTGCATTAGAGAAAATTATTTTTGGAATAATAGTACCATCAGGTTTTACAATAATATTGTAAAAATTGGTTTTTGAGTTTCTCTTGTCTTGCTTCATTATGAGTCTGTCCTTATCTAGATTAATGAATCCATTCATTAAAAAATTTAATTGATTGTTCTGTAAAAAAGCATAATATGAAGAATCTTTTTTATTAGATTTAGATTTTATTTTTTCAGTTTTCTCGAGTTCGAATATATTATCCCAAATAAGTGTTCCTTTAGAATCTATTTTTGAAATTAGAATGTCATCGTAAACTTTATAACTTATGCTAAGAGGGTTATACGTTATAAAAGCTGTAAAACCTGCTGTAGCGAAAGAGGCAATAGGTATTCCAACGGGTACATATTGTTTTCTTATAGAATAAAACTGCCCTATTAAATAAGTGTTTTTATCTTGATCAATAAAAATATCTTTAATATCAATACTTCTGTTATTTTTAAAAAAGCCGATAAAATATTTTCTAGCATCTTCATTTATGAAATTTGAAAGTTTATTAGAAGTGATTTCTAACGTGTCCAGATTTACATTGTAATATGAAAACCCTTCAAAAGCTCCTTTTTTTTGCTTTGAAAATAAACCGCTAATAATATAATTTTCTTTAGATATTTTCACATTTATTAATTGATAAAGACCTTCTTGTATAGGTAAATTTAAATCTCGTGTTTTACCGTCCTTAAATTCTATTAACTGGTAATAATTACTACCTTCTTCATCTATTAAGCTATGTAGTATGTAAGTCTTGTTATTATAAAGACTAACATTTAGGAATGTTGTGTTTTTTCTATGAATGTTTTTGTCAGGATAAATTTTATGTGATGAAATAGGGTTTAAAACCGAATCAAAATATTCTAAATAAGTATAGGCCGTTTTATCATCAATGACAGGGAAATTTAATAAATAATCCTTATCGTGATTTACAGAAATAGAGTTATCATTTTTTAGAGCACTATAGAGCACTATAGAGCACTATAGAGCTCTCCATCTAAACTTTTACTTACATGGATAAGATTTTTTTTGATAAGTGTTTTTTCATCTAAATCGAATAGATCAAATCTTAAAGAAATACTTTTATTATCATGTTCTTTAATTAAAACATGAACTTTGTTGTTTTTAATAAAAACTTCTAAAATTTTTGTAGAGTTTTTTGTTTCAACAAACTGCCGTTCTAAAAAATTTAGCTTATTAAAAAATTCTATATTATAATCTCTTAAGGTACCATTTATTCTATGCGGTCTAATAGAAATAAAGTTTCCATTTTTATCACAAGTCGTAATTTCATTTTTGTCAATTAAGAATTGACGGTCTTTAATAATTTCTCCTTTATTGATGGTAAAATTTTGCGAAACAGATTTTAAACAAATAAATATAGATAAAATGAGAAGCGATTTAATTTTCATATTAAAGTTTTATGACGAACTGAAAATAAAAAATCCTATGAAATTATTTACAGAATTATAATAAATTATTTTTATTTAGAAAGAAAAAGCCAAAGCTCACTCGTTTTTTGAAAAGGGTTCTAAAAACTAAAATAGATATTGCTTTGGCTTTTTGGGGGCTTTCTGAAGTAATACCACTTCTGTTATAAATCCTTGATTTTAACGCTATCACCAATGAATTACTCTACTGTTGTAAAGCAATAGGCGGTAAATCATCTAACCTGTATATGGACTCGCCAGATTTACCTGTCTCACAAGGTCAGTTCTATTCTGTTGTTTATGAGTATTATAAGTTTTATGTTGGTTTTGTTATTGATAAGTACGAATTCTATCATTGTTTTTTAGATTAAGGAATACTTAATTAGCGAACAAAATTCGGAGATAAAACTTGTCTCAAAAGGATGAAAAATTGTCTCAGAGGGATTTATTGAGAACGGCTAATAAATGATGGATTTGTAAGAAAGGCACTTAAAATAACGAGGGTTAGATATAGGGCAATTTTGTAAAGGCGTGACTATGAGGTTCTTGACGTTATTAAAAACAAGTTAAGCGGTGTCGAACTAGTTCATTTGTTTTTTAGAAAAAGAATTCTAAAAGCACTTTAAAGATGAGTTCAATAAAAAAGAAGGGTGTCTAAGAAGTAAGTTCGATGTCATATTGAGCTTGTTGAAACCGATATTGATTATCAATAAGTTAAAGATATTTCGACAAGCTCAATATGACAAATCAAATTATAAAGACTTTTTACCCTCTTTTTTAGAAAAAATTAATTGAAAAGAGTTCTTCGGGGTTTTGCCTCGAGAATAATTCGTTTCAAGAAATTCTTTATTTAACAGCACCCTCCACCATCATAATGGTATGTGGATTCTGAAAAATAAATATCATCTCTATTTAAAGATTGTAATGCTGCCGCCGTTTTATCGCAAATGGCTAAAGGTTGATTTTTTAGTAATACATGTCCTGCTTTATCATCAAAATAATCTTCATCTCCATAGTAAATAGCTGCTTTACCAGTAAAGATACATGGGCCATCTGCCGGCATAGGGTCTTTTATTGCTGCAACCTCAATAGATTCTATATAAATTAACTCGTTAGTTGGATAATTTTTAGGATCTAGTATTCTATAGGGCTTTCTTGCTCTAATTTCGATAGTGCCAAAACCAGCATCTGTTAATGCTTTTACATATTCTGCAATTGGTAAACTGCCGCTTAAGCATAAAGCACGTAGCCTTTCGTCATTACGTAAGGTGTCATTCATAGGTTGCTCGCATGTTGGATCGCTCATGACTAATCTGCCATGAGGTTTTAAAACACGATACATTTCTGCGATAGCTTTTTTTAAATCCTCAGCTTTAAAAATATTAAATAAACAGTTTTGAGCCGCTACATCAATACTATTATCGTCTACAGGAAGATTCATAGCATCTCCTTTTTTAAGATCTACGAATTCACTTTTAAACCAATCGTTTTGGGTTTCAGCCTCAACAAAGTTTTTACGTGAAGCTTCTAACATTTCATCAACGACATCAACGCCTACGACACCTCCTTTTTGGCGATTAAAATAGGCGAATTGTAATAATTCCATGCCACCACCAACACCAACATAAAGCATCTTTGGGTTATTGGTTAAATCACGAGCATGAACGGTACTTCCACAACCATAGTTCATTTCCTGCATGATTTTTGGTATTTTTAATCCCGGTAATTCCCAAATAGGGTTTGTGGTACAGCATAACCCAACATCGGGTGTTAAAGCTGCTTCTTTATAAACATCGTGAGTGGTTTCTAAATAATTACTCATAATTATAGGGTCTTAATAAGTTCTTTAAACAAGGTTATCATATCTGGTTCTGCTTTTGTCGCATTTTCAATGATATCCGAGATGTTAACAGGTTCTAAGTTATCTGGGTCGCATTCATCTGTTAAAACTGACACGGCGGCTACTTTTAATTTTAAATGATTTGCCACAATAATTTCAGGTACTGTACTCATGCCAACAGCATCAGACCCGATAATTTTTAGCATACGATATTCTGCTTTTGTTTCTAATTGTGGTCCTACAACGCTGGCATAAACACCTTTATGTAGTTTAATATTGTTTGCTTTAGCAATACTTTCAAACTTTGAATTGATTTCGGCATCATAAGGAACGCTCATATCTGTAAAGCGTTCTCCTAATTTTTCAACCCCTTTAAATGCTAAAGGAGAGCTGCCTTGCAAATTAATATGATCATCAATAATCATTAATTCTCCTTTTTTAAAGTTTAAATTAATGGCCCCCGCTGCATTAGAAACCAATAATGTTTTGATGCCTAACTTTTCCATAATACGAACAGGGTAGGTGACATCTTGCAATGTGTAGCCTTCATATAAATGAAAACGTCCTTGCATGACCACCACTTTTTTACCAGCAAGTTCACCATAAATTAATTTCCCTTTATGAAACTCAACCGTTGCTGTTGGGAAGTTAGGAATATGATTATAACTAACTTCTTTTATAATGTCTATTTCGTTGATGAGTTGTCCTAACCCCGTGCCTAGTATAATACCAATTTCTGGAGTTTCAAAACCTTTGTCTTGTAGATATTTAGTGGTTTCGTTTATGTATTTGATCATTTTATATTTCTTGGAATTAATTTAAAAAAAATGCTATGTAATGTAATGAATTTATACGTTACCAATTAAAGATTTTACTTTTAATTGGAGCGCTTCATTATGCTGATAGAATGATGAGTTTTCTAAATCTTCGAAAGTATCAATATCATTTAATGCTTCTAGTAAGGTATAAGGTATTTTTTCTTGATTTAATTCTTTGAGTGTGACTTCCAATAAATGAGATTCACTCCAAGGCTTATCATTGAATATAGAATGATACATTTTTGTCATCCCAATTAAGTAGTAGCCACCATCAATAGCAGGTCCAAAAACAACGGCGCTACTATTTAGATTTTTTAGTCCATTTTCGATATGTTTAGAGCTGATATCGGGCAAATCGGAACCTATAAGCACAATGCGTTCGTAACCATCTTCAAATCCTTTTTTGAAAGCGTTTTTCATACGCTCACCTAAATTTTTGCCCTCTTGAATCGTTTTGTAATCGTTTTTCCATTTACCATCAATAACAACATCAGAAAAATAGATGCGTTTATCTGTTAGCATGTTTTCTGTTGCTAGCTCGGTAATTTTAACCAGTTCGCTGTAGACCTCAAAAGCACCTTGATTGCCAATGGTTTTGGCAAGTCTTGTTTTTACTTTGCCTAATTTTATATTTTTAACAAAAACAATAATAAGTTCTTTACTCATATACTTTTATGCCTTTTTTTGCCCATTTAGCCCATTCTTTAGAATAGGTATGAATACTATCCGTTACCTTCTCTACTGAATTATAAATAGGTAAATTATTATTTTTCCATTCAAAAATACCACCGTATAAATTTTCTACATTAGTATAGCCTGCTTTTTTGAGACTACTTGCAATGGAATCTGAACGTATTCCTAAGGAGCAGTAAACAACTATTTTGGTGTTTTTATTAGGAATTTTTTTTTGAATATTACTTATTTTAAATTCATCATACCCAACATGAATGGCATCTTTTAGATGACTTACTTTGTATTCGGGCCATTCTCTGGTATCTAGAAGTATGGGTTGCGTTGTTTGTTTTTTTAATTGTTTTACATAAATATACGGAACGCTTTCTTTATTGTATTCTTTTAATAAAGATTTAAGATTGTTTTGAGAAACCCCTGAAGCGACAAAGCTTATAAATATGTAAAAAAATACTTTGTTCATAATTAAGCTACAACACCTTGGCAGCTACTCCCCGCTCCAGCAGTACACCCATAACAGTGTTGGGAAATAACAATATTACGACCTTCAAGTAGTTCTTCGTTATATTCCGATATATGTTTTACTTTACTATTTACCGGTAATTCTAACATTTGATTGAAATCACAATCAAATAAATAACCGTCCCAGCTAACAGATAGTGTATTTGTACACATAACATTAGCAACAGCAGTTGGGTTATATGCTTCGACTAAAGAATACATGTAATCTTCATAATTTTCGGAAGCAATTAAGTAATCCAAAAACCTGCTAATAGGTAAATTTGTAATAGCAAATAAATTATGAAACTGAATATTAAAATCTTCTTTTAATGCTTTTTTAAAATCCTTTTCCATAGAGGCTTGATCTCCTGGTAAAAAAGCACCTGATGGATTGTAAACTAAATCTAATCGCAGACCACTACCCGGCATACCGTACCCGATAGCATTTAATTCCTGTAATGCTTTTATGGATTTGTCAAAAACACCATCCCCACGTTGTTTATCCGTTTTTCCGCGAGTCCAGTGAGGCATGGAAGATACAACATGCACATTGTGCTTTTTAAAGAATTCAGGTAAATCGTAATATTTTTTATTCGCTCTTATTATAGTTAGGTTAGAGCGCACAATAAAATCTTTAATACCAGCTTTGGCAGCTTCTTCTACAAACCATCTAAAATCAGGATTCATTTCTGGAGCACCTCCTGTTAAATCTAAGGTATGAGCGCCGGTGTTTTTAATAACATCCAAACATTGTAGCATGGTTTCTCTGGTCATAATTTCCTTTCGATCCGGACCGGCATCTACATGACAATGCTCACAAACCTGATTACACATATAGCCTACATTTATCTGAAGGATTTCTAATTTTTTAGCTTTTAAAGGGAATTGCTTTGTTTCAGAAATTTTACTTTTAAACGTAGGTAGTTCGCCATTTTGAAATATACCATTCGATAAAATTTCAAGTTGTCTATTGCTATTAGCTAAATCGCTTTCACGCTTATGTAGGGATTTTGTTGCCATATTTCGATTTAAGAATTACGAATTACGAATTACGAATTAATATGGATGTGAAATCAAAAATCGTAATTCTAATATCGTAAATCGTTCTACATTTCAAGTTTATTTACTTTATTCATCATTTGCACACCATGAACTAATGTTGCTCCACTTTTTATAGCGGCTCCAACATGAAGTGCTTCCATCATTTCTTCTTTAGTAATACCACGTTGTAATCCGTCTTTTGTATAGGCATCAATACAGTAAGGGCATTGCTCTGTATGAGAAACAGCTAATGCAATTAAAGATTTTTCACGAGCTGTGAGTGCGCCTTCTTCAAAAACTTTTCCGTAGTATTCAAAAAATTTATCACCTAGTTCTTGATTCCATTCACTTATTTTTCCAAACTTTTTAAGATCCGCTGGATCATAATATGTTTTTTGCATAAAATTTAATTTTTACTAAAGATAAAAATCTATTAAGGTTATGTCGAAAAATTTAAAAATACTTAACAAAAAAAGTTCAACTATTAGTTTTTGCCAAAATAATAGTTGAACAGTAAAATCTTAATTTGAAGTGGTTTAAGTTTTTTTGATTGAAGCGAAAAATAACAATTTTATTCTCAAATGAAGGCTTTTTTGAACTGCATAGCATCGCTACGGAGTAATAAAAAGACAAAATGTGGGGATAAAAGAGAATTTTGTAGCCAATTATAAAAAGTTTAAATCACTTCTTTACCTTAAATTGTAAAAAAAGAAATAAAACCTGTTGAGAATCAGGTTTTCAAAGCAAGAGTGTTTTAATCTCTTATAAGGCTTCTTGAGATTACAATTTTCTGGATTTCCGAAGTCCCTTCATAAATCTGTGTGATTTTTGCATCTCGCATAAGACGTTCAACATGATATTCTTTTACGAAACCATTACCACCGTGTATTTGTACAGCTTCAACAGTATGTTCCATGGCTACTTTAGAAGCATAAAGTTTGGCCATAGCACTAGATTTGTCATAATTATTACCTTGATCTTTATCCCAGGCAGCCTTCATGACCAAGTGGCGAGCTGCTTCAATTTCGGTATACATATCGGCTAATTTAAAGGCTATAGCTTGATGATTGCATATTTCCGTGCCAAAAGCTTTTCGTTCTTTCGAGTATTTTAAAGCTAATTCATAAGCCCCTGATGCAATTCCTAAAGCTTGTGAAGCAATACCAATACGTCCGCCAGATAATGTTTTCATGGCAAATCTAAATCCAGAACCGTCAGCACCTATTCTATTTTCTTTAGGAACTTTTACGTCATTAAACTGTAGGGTGTGTGTGTCACTTCCGCGAATACCAAGTTTATCTTCTTTAGGTCCAACATGAAATCCTTCCATGCCTTTTTCAAGAATAAATGCATTAATGCCATGAGAGCCTTTATCTTTATCGGTTTGGGCTATTACTAAATATACGTCAGCAGTTCCACCGTTAGTAATCCAGTTTTTTGTGCCATTAATAAGGTAGTGATCTCCTTTATCGATGGCTGTAGTTCTTTGTGAAGTGGCATCACTACCAGCTTCAGGTTCACTTAAACAAAAGGCTCCTAGAAACCCACCAGTAGCCAGTTTTGTTAAATATTTTTGTTTTTGTTCCTCAGATCCATAAGCTTCTAACCCATAACAAACTAATGAATTGTTTACAGAAACCATCACAGAAGCCGAAGCATCAATTTTTGATAATTCCTCCATAATAAGAACATATGAGATAGCATCCATACCGCTACCACCATATTTAGGATCTACCATAATGCCCATAAATCCTAATTCCCCCATTTTTTTTACCAACTCATTTGGGAATTTTTGTTTATTATCACGTTCAATAACGCCAGGGAGTAATTCGGTTTGTGCAAAATCGCGAGCAGCATCGCGTATCATGATATGTTCTTCTGAAAGATTAAAATCCATAATTTTTCAATTTGTTGTTGATTTGATAAAAAATATGTACAAATATAGCTCTTTAGTGTCAAATTTTCAATAAGTATTGTTATTTTTACACAATATGATAAAAAACGAGTATAAGGTTGTTGGTGTTATGTCTGGAACATCATTAGATGGAGTAGATGTTGTTTATGTAGAGTTCGAGTTAGATGATGTATGGCATTTTAAAATGATACATTTTGAAACAGTTAGTTACAATTCAAGTTGGGAAAACATACTTCGTAATTTAGTTTCGTATAATGTTGCTGAATTGCAGAAAATTGACGAAGATTATACTAATTACCTGTCTGGTATTATAAAAGACTTCATTAATAAAAATAGTATAAAGGATATTGATGCTATTTGTTCGCATGGGCATACTGCTTTGCATCGGCCAGACATTGGAATGACATATCAGATAGGGAATCAGCCAGTTATTGCAGTATTATTGAACGAAACGGTGGTTTGTGATTTTAGAGTTCAAGATGTTGAACTTAGAGGGCAAGGTGCTCCATTGGTTCCAATAGGCGATAAATTGCTATTTTCTGAATACGATTTTTGTTTGAATTTGGGCGGGTTTGCAAATATTTCCACTGAGATAAAAAATAAGAGAATTGCTTATGATATTTGTCCGGTAAACATCGTTTTAAACCACTATACTAAATTAATTGGACTTGACTATGATGATGGTGGCAAAATGGCAAGAACAGGAACTGTAAATAATAAGCTACTTGATAAATTAAATAGTCTCGCTTTTTATAAAGAAAATTACCCCAAATCTTTAGGTCTAGAATGGGTCATTAAAAATATGTTTCCTCTAATTGATGCTTTCCAATTAGATACAAAAGATATTCTAAAAACTTTTGCTGAACATATTGCTATCCAAATAGCTAAGGAAATAAATAAAAAGAAACACGGTTCTGTTCTCGTTACTGGAGGAGGTGTTTATAATAATTATTTAATAGATACCCTTAAACAGTATTCGCAACATGAAATTATAATACCTTTAAATGAGGTTGTAGAGTTTAAAGAGGCGTTAATTTTTGGGCTTCTGGGTGTGCTTAAATTAAGAAACGAAGTTAACTGTTTAAAAAGCGTTACAGGATCTACAAAAAATCATAGTTCGGGAAAAATATTTCTACCTTAAAAATAATGAAAAATTAATCTTAAAGGATTTTAGTTTTTTATATTTGTTACCATAATAATTTAAATCATTTTCCTCATGAATCAGCTTTAGCTACGCTTAATAAAAACACTGAAAAATTAAATGTAAGCGATACATGAATCAACTTAAAAATAGAAATGAAAAAATTATTAAAGAAATTTGAAAATAAAGAGCCTGAAATTGTTTTTAATTGGAAAGATGCAGAAACATATGCTGAAGGATGGACCGTTATAAACTCATTACGTGGAGGAGCTGCTGGTGGAGGAACACGAATGCGAAACGGGTTGGATATGAATGAAGTTTTATCCTTAGCCAAAACCATGGAGATTAAATTTACAGTTTCCGGACCCGCCATTGGTGGTGCGAAATCAGGAATAAATTTCGACCCAAGTGATCCTCGAAAAAAGGATGTATTAGAAAGATGGTATGCCGCTGTATCTCCATTATTAAAAAGTTATTATGGTACAGGGGGCGATTTAAATGTAGATGAAATACATGAAGTTATTCCAATCACAGAAGAGAGTGGTGTGTGGCACCCTCAGGAAGGTGTCTTTAATGGGCATTTTAAACCAACCGAAGCAGATAAGATAAATAGAATAGGACAGTTGAGACATGGCGTTATCAAAGTTATAGAGAGTTCTAATTATTCTCCCGATATATTAAGGAAATATACTGTAGCAGATATGATTACTGGTTTTGGTGTTGCTGAAGCAGTTAAACAATACTATAATATTTATGGTGGTTCTGTTAAAGGAAAGCGCGCAGTGATTCAAGGCTTTGGAAATGTGGGTGCAGCTGCTGCTTTTTACTTGTCGCAAATGGGAGCTAAGATTGTTGGAATTATTGATATTGCTGGCGGTTTAATTAATGAAAAAGGATTTACTTTTGAAGAAATCACCAGTTTATTTCTTGCAAAAAAAGGAAATACATTGGTAAGTGATGATTTAATTCCTTTTGAAGAAGCTAATGAAAGGATTTGGTCTATAAAAACTGAGATTTTTGCACCTTGTGCAGCATCACGTTTAATCACACTTCATCAAATAGATCAAATGATTGATAGTGGTTTAGAAGTTATTTCTTGTGGGGCAAATGTGCCTTTTGCTGATAAAGAAATCTTCTTTGGTCCTATTATGGAACATATCGATTACAAAGTAAGTTTAATCCCTGATTTTATTTCTAATTGCGGAATGGCTCGTGTCTTTGCATATTTTATGGAACGTAAAGTGCAGATAACGGATGAAGCCATATTTAATGATACATCAAATATAATAAGAGATGCACTACAGAAAGTGTACAATAAAAATGAATCGAAAACAGAGATCAGTGCAACAGCATTTGAAATTGCACTCAATCAATTAATATAATATTTTATTTATGGAAGCAACAATTATTCTAGTATTTGTAATGGGGTATTTAGCCATTACTTTAGAACACAGTATTAAAATTGATAAACTTATACCGGCGCTAGTCATGATGGCTATTTGTTGGGCATTAATTGCATTAGGTTTAGAAAGCTTCCCGGAATGGTTTGATTCATCAAAACATGCTTTATTAGATAGTTTTGGAACGTTTTCCTCGGAAGAAAAGACACATCTTATGGAAGAAACCTTACTGCATCATTTAGGTAAGACATCAGAAATATTAGTGTTTCTTTTAGGGGCTATGACTATTGTTGAAATCATTGATTATTTTGATGGTTTTTCTACTATTAAAGATTTTATAAAGACCAAAAAGAAAACTAAGATTTTATGGATATTCTCTATTCTAGCGTTTATCCTTTCTGCTATAATAGATAATCTTACTGCCACCATTGTACTTATATCAATACTTCAAAAAATTGTAAAAGATAGAAGCGTACGTATTTGGTTTGCAGGTTTAATTATTATTGCTGCCAATGCAGGAGGCGCATGGTCACCCATTGGAGATGTAACCACGACTATGTTATGGATTGGCAAAAAAGTAACGACAGGCCACTTAATAGGTTATTTGTTTGTGCCTTCTCTCTTATGTATGGCTGTGCCATCATTAATAGCGTCTTTTTTACCAGCATTTAAAGGTGATTTGGATATTGAAGAGGTTGAGGAGAAAAAGAAATCAAGGTTTAGTGGCACCATGCTCTATCTTGGTCTGGGAGCTATTGTATTTGTACCAATATTTAAGATGGTAACCCATTTACCACCATATGTAGGTATGATGTTATCGTTAGGTGTTGTAGCTATTTTTGCCGAAATATATAGTAGTTCTAAATTTAGTATGACAGAGTTTGGGTCGGAAGAAAGCGATGCGCATGCAAGTCACAGCCCAGTACATTATTCCTTATCAAAAATAGAATTACCAAGTATTTTATTCTTCTTAGGTATATTAATGGCAGTAGCAGCTTTAGAATCTTTAGGGATTCTATTTGGATTTGCATCATCATTACAGGAATCAATGCCTCAATTAGGAACCGAAATTCATTCTGGAGGCGTCTCAGATTTAGTTGTGTTATTATTAGGTGTAGGTTCTGCAGTTATTGATAATGTACCATTAGTGGCTGCTAGTTTAGGAATGTTCTCAGAACCAATGGATCATGAGTTATGGCATTTTATTGCTTTTTCAGCTGGAACAGGAGGTAGTATGCTAATTATAGGATCTGCAGCTGGTGTTGTAGCTATGGGAATGGAAAAAATAGATTTTTTCTGGTACTTGAAAAAGATTTCCTGGTTAGCTTTAATCGGTTTTCTTGTAGGTTCAGCGGCGTTTATGGTAACTAGAACATTGTTTTAACCTAAATTAAGCATTAGAAAATCTATTGCAAATTAAAACTGCTTCAAACTATATTTTATAAGTTTATCTCCTCGCCTTCGCGAGGACAGGCTAGACGATGCAATGCTGGAACTTATAAAAAACCATAGTTTTTTTGTAGTCTTAACCTTCATAATAAAGTTGTAATGCATAATATGGGTATAATTAAAGAAGTATTTCTCGATTTTTATCCAGATTTCAAATAAAATTGTCATTTTAGTAAAATCAAAGATTTCCGAATGCATATTAAAATAAATACTAATGAGTAAAATAGGGAATCTAAGCGAAAAGTATTTTTGCTATACTTTAATAAAAAAAGAAACGTTATACATTTGCAATAAATTTAAATTATATGCTTAGTACATTATTACAAACCACACAAGAGGGAGCAGAATTGCTTACCGACGAAGAGTCAGTTGAAAAAACACTTTCAATTATAGAATTAATAAGTAGCGGTGGTGCCGCAGGACAAGTTATTATAGCTGTTCTTTTTATATTACTTGTTGGAGCTATTTATATTTATTTTGAACGCATTTTTGCTATAAAGGCAGCTTCACAAGTAGATTCGAATTTCATGAATCAAATTAAAGACCATGTAAGTAATGGGAAAGTTGATTCAGCTCAAATGTTGTGTGCTCAAGTAAATTCTCCGGTTTCTAGATTAATTGGTAAAGGAATTTCAAGGATAGGAAAACCACTTGCCGATATTAATACAGCTATTGAAAATGCTGGGCGTTTGGAAATTTATGGTTTAGAAAAAAATGTGAGTATTTTGGCAACGATCTCTGGAGCAGGGCCTATGATTGGATTTCTTGGAACAGTTATTGGTATGATATTAGCAATATTTGAACTTGCCAATGCAGGTGGAACGATACAAATGGATGTTTTAGCAAGTGGATTATATACAGCTATGACAACTACCGTTGCAGGATTAATTGTAGGTATTGTTGCTTACATTGCGTATAATCATTTGGTAGTAAAGACAGATAAGGTAGTATATCAAATGGAAGCTAATTCTTTAGAATTCTTAGATCATTTAAACGAACCTACATAATATGAATTTTAGAGGGAGAAATAAAGTAACACCAGAATTCAATATGTCTTCAATGACAGATATTGTATTCTTACTTCTAATATTTTTTATGATTGCTTCTACACTAGTAACAACTAATGCTATTGATATTTTATTGCCAAAAGCAAGTGGAAAAACAGAGAATAAGAAATCTGTAGCGGTAAGCATAAAAAAAGATTTGACCTATTATATAGATCAGCAGCGCGTTGGAGAAAGTGTGTTAGAAAATGAATTACTAGCAGCCTTATCCTCGCAAGAAAAACCAACTATTGTTTTAAGAGCAGAGAAATCGGTTCCTGTGGAAAATGTAGTTAAGGTTATGGACATAGCTAATAGAAATAAGTTTAAAGTCATATTAGCGGTAAAACCTAAATAAAAATAAGTTTATTTAATGAAGAAATACTTCAAAACCAAACATGAAAAAGATTCAGCAAAATTAACAGCATTGATTGCAGTTATTTTGTTGCTATTGTTGTTTGTGGTAGGAACGCCTTATATGGACCCTCCAGAAGAGTATGGGGTTGCGGTAAACTTTGGAAACACAGATTTTGGTAAAGGAAGAGTTCAACCAATAAAACCCGTAAAGTCTGAACCTCGAAAAATAGAACAACCGCCTCAACCGGACGTTTCTAAAGCAGAACCAACAAAAGCTTCTGAGACTAAAGAAGAAGTATTGACACAAGAAAATGCTGAATCTATAGCTATAAAAAAACAAAAACAGGCAGAAGCAAAAGCGAAAGCCATTGCGGATGCTAAAGCAAAAGCGGAAGCCGACAGAATTGCTAAAGAGAAACGAGAACAAGAAGAGAAAAAGAAAAAATTAGATGCTTTAATAGGCGGTGTAAGTAAATCTGAAGGAAGTGAAGCAGGTAGTGAGGGCAATGACAATAAAGCAGGGGATAAGGGACAATTAGACGGTAACCCTTATGCACCAAGTTATTTTGGAGGGCGAGGAACAGGAAGTGGAGGTGTTGGTTACGGATTGAATGGACGAGGTACGGCTTCTTATAAAAAACTCAAGCAAGACTGTAACGAATCGGGACTTGTTATAGTTAAGATTATTGTAAATAATAATGGAAATGTTATTGAAGCAGTTCCAGGGGTTAAAGGGACTACTAATACAGCACAATGTTTATTGGAACCAGCAAAAAAAATAGCATTATCTCATAAGTGGAGAGCAGACTCTAAAGCACCTACAAAACAGATTGGTTTTGTGAAAGTAAACTTCAAACTAGGGCAGTAGTTAATACCAATTAAACTTAAAAATGACTCATATAAATGGTTTACTCAATCAAGTTGAGCACAGGTCTTTTTAGCTTACTCGTCGTTAAAAAAATGTAACCGTAACTAATACTATGCTTAAATTTTCCGTCTAGGACTAACCAAAAAACAACTCAATTTATTTATGTGTAATTTTAAAATTTATTTGGTATTATGACATATCAAGATACACTCGATTGGATGTTTTCTCAACTACCAATGTATCAACGACAAGGTAAAGTAGCATTCAAAGAAGATTTATCGAATACCTTAATACTAGCAGACTATTTAAATAATCCTGAGCGAAATTTTAAATCTATACATATTGCCGGAACCAATGGGAAAGGATCTACGAGCCATATGCTGGCATCTGTTTTACAAGAAGCCGGATATAAGGTTGGGTTGTATACGTCGCCACATTTAAAAGACTTTAGGGAGCGTATTAGAATAAATGGCCATGTTGTAAGTAAGCAATTTGTAACGGAGTTTATAAAGCAAAATAAAACGTTTTTTGAAGTAAATTCTTTGTCGTTTTTTGAAATGACTGTAGGCATGGCTTTTGAGTATTTTTCAATGGAAAAAGTTGATATTGCTGTTATAGAAGTTGGTTTGGGAGGTCGTTTAGATTCAACAAACATCATTATTCCGGAAGTTTCAGTAATAACTAATATAGGAATAGACCATACTCAGTTTTTGGGAAATACACTTGAAGCTATTGCGTTTGAAAAAGGCGGCATTATAAAGCGTAATATACCGGTGGTCATTGGAGAAACTCAAGAAGAAACGGCTTCGGTTTTTAAAGATTTGGCATGTAAGAACAATTCTAAGATTGTATTTGCTGACCAAGAGATTATTAAAATATATGAGTCTGATCTGTTAGGAACTTATCAATCTAAAAATATAAAAACAGTTATTCAAGCTATTAAAGAGTTAAGGGTTAAGGGATTTAAAATATCCGAACAGCATTTAAAAAAAGGTTTGCTCAAAACAGTTGAAAATACAGGATTATTAGGACGGTGGCAGGTAATAAATGAAAGCCCTAAGGCGGTTTGTGATACAGGACATAATAGGGAAGGCCTAAGTTATGTTATGAATCAAATACATAATGAAAGCTACAAGGCATTGCACATTGTTTTAGGTTTTGTTAATGATAAAGACTTGAGCTCTATTATAGATTTATTTCCCAAAAAGGCTACTTATTATTTTTGTAAACCTAATATTCCACGAGGTTTAAAAACCAATGTGTTAAAACGCATTTTTAATGAGCATAGATTAAAAGGGAAGGTTTATAATTCTGTCAATGAGGCGTATATGAGTGCTTTGAGAAATTCTGACCTAGATGATTTTATTTTTATTGGAGGTAGTACATTTGTGGTAGCAGAAATAATTTAAATTTTTATTGAAAAAGTTTTTGCAATATTAAAAACTCCGTTATATTTGCAGTCCAATTTAGAGGGCGCGTAGCTCAGTTGGTTCAGAGCACTTGGTTTACACCCAAGGGGTCAGGGGTTCGAATCCCTTCGCGCCCACTCAAAAAGACAATTTTTATTTATTTAAAAATTGTCTTTTTTTATTATGTAAAATCATTGCCTATTTTTAATGATCCAAATTAAGCATATAATAATACTCATTAATTAGTTAAAGAATTTCAAAGAATTTATTCTCTCTACTATGTCGTATAATTATTTTTATACATAGCTTAACTATTTTTGTTTAATTTATTATTGAAAACTATTTCTTTTAAATATTCTATTTTATTTTTTGATATAGGCACTTTTGGTGAATAGTGTTTTAAATAAGCATGCGCTTTATTAGAATTTCCGATAACAGAAGTTAAAAAATCTAAATTTAAAAAATAGGAATTATGACATCGATATATGTTTTCAAAATCAACAGTCTGGTTGTCTATATTTTTCATTGTATTTCTTAAAATAGAACTATTAAATCTTTTGGATTTACCACATAAATAGTATACCTTAATATAATGTCCCTCGCTTTTTGCACAAATAAAACAATCGCTGTTTATAACTAAGTTTTCGTCTTTGTTTTTTCCAATAAGGTTTAATGTTTTTTTATTTAAATTGTTTTTATTTATAAAACCAGTATAAGTATTGTTTTCTATTTTATTTCCCCCATTATTAAATTTAATAACATTATACATATGTAATATTATATATACTAGAGTGCCAGTTCCTAAGGTATAAATTAGAGTTTTAAAGAAGAAATTTTCTGGAGGAACAAAAGGCTCATTAATATGAAAGGGTACAGGTAGATTAACTTTAGAGCATAGTATCAAGAATACATATATTAGTAACCATACAAAAAACAAGGTTGTCATTACTGTACTTATCTCCAAAAATACAGTCCATTTTTTTTTATTAAAAGGCATAAAAATAGAAATAGCAAGTACATATCCTACTCCAGCTAGTATACTACTACCTATGGTTATAATTAATTGAGTTTTTATAAGTAAAAGGTTTATTGAAAAAGGCTTGAAGAAAAATAGAAGGCAAAAAACGATACCTATGATCATTAAAAAAACCTTTCTTGTATTGTGTGCTAATTCTCCTATAATAGCTTCTTTTTTTAAGAAGGCTACAATTCTATTAATAGTAAATTTCAATTTGGGCTATTTTGAAATTAATTAATTAAAATTCTCGTGAAAGCACATAATTAATGATTTTTTTATAAAAAAACATGGATTTCATGAAATAAAAATGGATTCCATGAAATAAAAAAAACAACAATAAACCCTATTTAATTGATCATAAGATAATTAAATTGTTTTATGTGAAAATTTTGTCTTTCAATGAAAAAAAAAAAAAATCATACGTTAACTTATATAGTTTTGAATAATTGACGTGTTAATTAAATATTAGTCAAAAAACTATTTTTATTATTGAAATAATATTATCAATTATTCAAAGTTAATACAAGTTTTAGGTCAAGAGGATTTGAATGATTTTTCATCCAATAATTCCAAATTGAAACCAACTATTTGTAATTCTTTCATTTTTGATGTTTTGGTATGGAGTTTGGATATTAAAACAAATAACTTTAGACAAATTAGTTCTAATTTTGATTATAATGCTATTTCAACTTGTAATTTTAAGAATTTCTTACTGGCTATAAAACCTTGCTTTCAAAGTTATTTTGTAGATTATTTTGTAGATTATTTTAATGTACTCATTGAAAATAAAAATAAAATAAACATAAGCGATTGTCGTTTTCAAAGCTTTTTACCAGTTAAACTTAAACAAAACAAATACTTCTTTGCTAATTTATGTATTATTCCAGAAGTTCAAAATAATAAAATTGTAGAACTCTTCTTTGTAATAACACCTTTAAAAGAATATCAAAACGAAGTACTTAATTTCGGAATATTAAAAGGAAGAAAAAAGGATGAATTACTAACTAATCAAATTAATAATCAAGTATATGCAGAAAATCTATTTACAAAAGAGCAAGTAGAGATTTTTAATTTATTGGTTCTTGGGTATTCATCAAGTAGAATTTCAGAAATTCTAAATAAGAAAAAGGATAATATTTTAAAATACAATATTAGAATTAAAGATAAATTAGCTTCTTTTTTTAATATTGACTTTAACAATGTTAAGGAAGCTGCAAATTATTATAAAAAATGCTTTCTAACGAGTTAATTAGTTCTTTGTCGACAATTATCCTACTATAGCATAATCAAGTTCCTAAGTGTTTTATACTTTGCTAACCAAACCTCTATAAATACTAGTTGAAATGGTATTTATAGATGTGAAATTTATGTAATCCAATTTTTTAATTGAATATCCCTCTATTTATTTTAGCCTTTACAATGAGTAGCTGTACAAAATTAATGCGTAATTTAAATAGTTTAGACTTTCAAAAAACATTTGAAGTTGAACTTATAAAGCCTAATTTGAAAAGGGTTTTTGGTGACCGAGGTCTTTTAGATTTATTGGTTTATAGTTATAATATTAGTAATGACAAATTCAAACTAATAAGTTTGAGTTTTGGATATAAAAACTTTACTCATACTAATTTAAAAACACTTCTACATACTATTAGCCCATGTTTTAGGAATTATTTTATAGAATTTTTTGCGTTATATCTTCAATTTATAAGCGAAAAGCAAAGTAAAAATGCTAAATACTCGTTACAAGCTTTTTTACCTATGAAGTTAAAGGAGAATGAGTCTTTTTTTGCTACTTTATATATTCTTCCAGAGGTAATAGATTACAAAATAGTCGAACTGCACTTTGTATTACTGCCCTTAAAAGTATATAACAAAGAAGTTATTACAATTACTGTATTAAAAGATTTAAAAAAAGATTACAATATTACACGTAAAGTTAAGAATGAAATACAATTGGAAAAAATTCTTACTCACGAACAAACAAAAATCGCGGACTTGTTACATAAAGGCTGCTCTTCTAAAGAAATTTCAGATAGATTAAATAAAAAACATGATAATATTCTAAAATATAATATTAGAATTAAAGATAGACTGTCTGTTTTTTTTAATGTTAAATTTGACACAGCCAAAGAAGCTGTCAATTATTATAAAAGCTGCTTTTAATTACGAAAAGTAATTTTAATGCTTCCATATTAAAACATTGCGTATAATAATGAAGTGGTTTAAACTTTTTTAAATCACTTCAATATAAAGAGTTTGTAATTTTCAAACTAAAGCTTAAAATAGACTTCACAATACTCATCATAATTGGTAATATTTTATTTTCAAAACATCTTTTAAACAGATATATCAGTAATTATAACGGTTTTTTAGGATTATACGCATATTAAATCGACAAAACACAATTGCATTTAATCGATTAAATATGAATTTCATCTGTTTTTATATTAAAAACATACTACTCTAGTACACGCCTCTCTTTTTAATTAATCTTAATTCGTAAAGTCATAATATTAAAACATTAAAGACTCAATGAATAACACAGATAAAACAAGAAAATACACACGCAAAATATTAAATAACCTTAACCTATTATGAAAACAAAATTACTATTTTTCGCTTTTTTCTCAATCGGCTATATATCTATAGCTCAGGTTGGTGTCGGAACACCATTACCTAATAGTTCAGCTCAACTTGATGTTGTGGCTTCAGATAAGGGTATATTAATTCCTAGAGTTTCTCTTTTAAGTAGTACAGACATTACTACAATTTCTAATGGTAATGTTGAAAGTCTATTAATCTTTAATACAAGTACAATATCAGATGTAAGACCAGGATACTATTATTGGCATAATAATATTTGGAATAGAATAATCATTCAAGGTGAATCTGCAAGTGGAGTAAGTTCGGGGTCAGGAGCACCTACTGGAACAAGTCCAACAAATCCACAAGACGGTGACTTGTATATAGATAATACAACTGGTGAGACGTATGTGTATAATAGTACTACTGGCACTTGGGATACAGCTCCATATAAAGTTGTTAGCGGGGATGTAGGCAATGTTGTTATTGAAGATGCCAACGGTTTAGCATATTTATCTGCCGATGCTATTACAGCAGCAGGCGGTGTAGGTTCAGGCGATGGCCCACCTAACGATGGGACAGACGATCCAGCAAATCCTACAGACGGACAAATATATATAGACAGTTCTACAGGAGAAACTTATGTTTATGATGGCGCAACAAACACTTGGAATACTGCCAAAAGCAATGTAGTAAGTGCTAATACAGGCAATGTTGTTATTGAAGATGCCAACGGTTTAGCATATCTATCTGCCGATGCTATTGCAGCAGCAGGCGGTGTAGGCTCAGGCGATGGCCCACCAAACGATGGGACAGACGATCCAGCAAATCCTACAGACGGACAAATATATATAGACAGTTCTACCGGAGAAACTTATGTTTATGATGGCGCAACAAACACTTGGAATGCTGCTAAAAGCAATGTAGTAAGTGCTAATACAGGCAATGTTGTTATTGAAGATGCCAACGGTTTAGCATATCTATCTGCCGATGCTATTGCAGCAGCAGGGGGTGTAGGCTCAGGCGATGGCCCACCAAACGATGGAACAGACGATCCAGCAAATCCTACCGACGGACAAATATATATAGACAGTTCTACCGGAGAAACTTATGTTTATGACGGCGCAACAAACACTTGGAATACTGCTAAAAGCAATGTAGTAAGTGCTGATGCTGGTAATATCATTACAGAAGACACTAATGGATTAGCCTATTTATCTATTGCTGGAATAACTGCAGCAGAAACAACATCAACATTAACACAAAATGATGTAACAGGAGATGCTACTTATACCGATGAAGATGGATTAGTAACAACAGTAGATGTTATCAGTACCGATGCAGCAAACATCATTGTAGCGGGAACAGACGGAGGTGCCTTGGTTAATCCAGCAGCCTTAGCGGCAGCTGAGACAACAACAACAGTTGCCAATACGGTAACTGGACACAAAATTGGAGATTATACCAATGAAGATGCAGTAGCTATAGATATCAACGAAACAGTTACATCTGTTGTCCAATCAGGAACAGGAATTATCACATATACCAATGAAGACGGAACGGCACAAACTGCTAACGTTATCAGTACCGATGCAGCAAACATCATTGTAGCGGGAACAGACGGAGGTGCCTTGGTTAATCCAGCAGCCTTAGCGGCAGCTGAGACAACAACAACAGTTGCCAATACGGTAACTGGACACAAAATTGGAGATTATACCAATGAAGATGCAGTAGCTATAGATATCAACGAAACAGTTACATCTGTTGTCCAAGCAGGAACAGGGATTATCACATATACCAATGAAGACGGAACGGCACAAACTGCTAACGTTATCAGTACCGATGCAGCAAACATCATTGTAGCGGGAACAGACGGAGGTGCCTTGGTTAATCCAGCAGCCTTAGCGGCAGCTGAGACAACAACAACAGTTGCCAATACGGTAACTGGACACAAAATTGGAGATTATACCAATGAAGATGCAGTAGCTATAGATATCAACGAAACAGTTACATCTGTTGTCCAAGCAGGAACAGGGATTATTACCTATACCAATGAAGACGGAACGGCACAAACTGCTAACGTTATCAGTACCGATGCAGCAAACATCATTGTAGCAGGAACAGACGGAGGTGCCTTGGTAAATCCAGCAGCCTTAGCAGCAGCTGAAACGACAACAAACCTAGCTCAAGCAGGAACAGGAATTATCACATACACCAATGAAGACGGAACGGCACAAACTGCTAACGTTATCAGTACCGATGCAGCAAACATCATTGTAGCGGGAACAGACGGAGGTGCCTTGGTTAATCCAGCAGCCTTAGCGGCAGCTGAGACAACAACAACAGTTGCCAATACGGTAACTGGACACAAAATTGGAGATTATACCAATGAAGATGCAGTAGCTATAGATATCAACGAAACAGTTACATCTGTTGTCCAAGCAGGAACAGGGATTATTACCTATACCAATGAAGACGGAACGGCACAAACTGCTAACGTTATCAGTACCGATGCAGCAAACATCATTGTAGCGGGAACAGACGGAGGTGCCTTGGTAAATCCAGCAGCCTTAGCAGCAGCTGAGACAACAACAAACCTAGCTCAATCAGGAACAGGAATTATCACATATACCAATGAAGACGGAACGGCACAAACTGCTAACGTTATCAGTACCGATGCAGCAAACATCATTGTAGCGGGAACAGACGGAGGTGCCTTGGTTAATCCAGTAGCTTTAGCGGCAGCTGAGACAACAACAAACCTAGCTCAATCAGGAACAGGGATTATTACCTATACCAATGAAGACGGAACGGCACAAACTGCTAACGTTATCAGTACCGATGCAGCAAACATCATTGTAGCGGGAACAGACGGAGGTGCCTTGGTTAATCCAGCAGCCTTAGCGGCAGCTGAGACAACAACAACAGTTGCCAATACGGTAACTGGACACAAAATTGGAGATTATACCAATGAAGATGCAGTAGCTATAGATATCAACGAAACAGTTACATCTGTTGTCCAAGCAGGAACAGGAATTATTACCTATACCAATGAAGACGGAACGGCACAAACTGCTAACGTTATCAGTACCGATGCAGCAAACATCATTGTAGCAGGAACAGACGGAGGTGCCTTGGTTAATCCAGCAGCTTTAGCAGCAGCTGAGACAACAACAACAGTTGCCAATACGGTAACTGGACACAAAATTGGAGATTATACCAATGAAGATGCAGTAGCTATAGATATCAACGAAACAGTTACATCTGTTGTCCAAGCAGGAACAGGGATTATCACATATACCAATGAAGACGGAACGGCACAAACTGCTAACGTTATCAGTACCGATGCAGCAAACATCATTGTAGCGGGAACAGACGGAGGTGCCTTGGTAAATCCAGCAGCCTTAGCAGCAGCTGAAACGACAACAAACCTAGCTCAAGCAGGAACAGGAATTATCACATATACCAATGAAGACGGAACGGCACAAACTGCTAACGTTATCAGTACCGATGCAGCAAACATCATTGTAGCGGGAACAGACGGAGGTGCCTTGGTTAATCCAGCAGCCTTAGCAGCAGCTGAGACAACAACAAACCTAGCTCAATCAGGAACAGGAATTATTACCTATACCAATGAAGACGGAACGGCACAAACTGCTAACGTTATCAGTACCGATGCAGCAAACATCATTGTAGCGGGAACAGACGGAGGTGCCTTGGTTAATCCAGCAGCCTTAGCAGCAGCTGAGACAACAACAAACCTAGCTCAATCAGGAACAGGAATTATCACATATACCAATGAAGACGGAACGGCACAAACTGCTAACGTTATCAGTACCGATGCAGCAAACATCATTGTAGCGGGAACAGACGGAGGTGCCTTGGTTAATCCAGCAGCCTTAGCGGCAGCTGAGACAACAACAACAGTTGCCAATACGGTAACTGGACACAAAATTGGAGATTATACCAATGAAGATGCAGTAGCTATAGATATCAACGAAACAGTTACATCTGTTGTCCAATCAGGAACAGGAATTATTACCTATACCAATGAAGACGGAACGGCACAAACTGCTAACGTTATCAGTACCGATGCAGCAAACATCATTGTAGCAGGAACAGACGGAGGTGCCTTGGTAAATCCAGCAGCCTTAGCAGCAGCTGAAACGACAACAAACCTAGCTCAAGCAGGAACAGGAATTATCACATATACCAATGAAGACGGAACGGCACAAACTGCTAACGTTATCAGTACCGATGCAGCAAACATCATTGTAGCGGGAACAGACGGAGGTGCCTTGGTTAATCCAGCAGCCTTAGCGGCAGCTGAGACAACAACAACAGTTGCCAATACGGTAACTGGACACAAAATTGGAGATTATACCAATGAAGATGCAGTAGCTATAGATATCAACGAAACAGTTACATCTGTTGTCCAAGCAGGAACAGGGATTATTACCTATACCAATGAAGACGGAACGGCACAAACTGCTAACGTTATCAGTACCGATGCAGCAAACATCATTGTAGCAGGAACAGACGGAGGTGCCTTGGTAAATCCAGCAGCCTTAGCAGCAGCTGAAACGACAACAAACCTAGCTCAAGCAGGAACAGGAATTATCACATACACCAATGAAGACGGAACGGCACAAACTGCTAACGTTATCAGTACCGATGCAGCAAACATCATTGTAGCGGGAACAGACGGAGGTGCCTTGGTTAATCCAGCAGCCTTAGCGGCAGCTGAGACAACAACAACAGTTGCCAATACGGTAACTGGACACAAAATTGGAGATTATACCAATGAAGATGCAGTAGCTATAGATATCAACGAAACAGTTACATCTGTTGTCCAAGCAGGAACAGGGATTATTACCTATACCAATGAAGACGGAACGGCACAAACTGCTAACGTTATCAGTACCGATGCAGCAAACATCATTGTAGCGGGAACAGACGGAGGTGCCTTGGTTAATCCAGCAGCCTTAGCGGCAGCTGAGACAACAACAACAGTTGCCAATACGGTAACTGGACACAAAATTGGAGATTATACCAATGAAGATGCAGTAGCTATAGATATCAACGAAACAGTTACATCTGTTGTCCAAGCAGGAACAGGGATTATTACCTATACCAATGAAGACGGAACGGCACAAACTGCTAACGTTATCAGTACCGATGCAGCAAACATCATTGTAGCGGGAACAGACGGAGGTGCCTTGGTAAATCCAGCAGCCTTAGCAGCAGCTGAAACGACAACAAACCTAGCTCAATCAGGAACAGGGATTATTACCTATACCAATGAAGACGGAACGGCACAAACTGCTAACGTTATCAGTACCGATGCAGCAAACATCATTGTAGCGGGAACAGACGGAGGTGCCTTGGTAAATCCAGCAGCCTTAGCAGCAGCTGAAACGACAACAAACCTAGCTCAATCAGGAACAGGGATTATTACCTATACCAATGAAGACGGAACGGCACAAACTGCTAACGTTATCAGTACCGATGCAGCAAACATCATTGTAGCGGGAACAGACGGAGGTGCCTTGGTTAATCCAGCAGCTTTAGCGGCAGCTGAGACAACAACAAACCTAGCTCAAGCAGGAACAGGAATTATCACATATACCAATGAAGACGGAACGGCACAAACTGCTAACGTTATCAGTACCGATGCAGCAAACATCATTGTAGCGGGAACAGACGGAGGTGCCTTGGTTAATCCAGCAGCTTTAGCGGCAGCTGAGACAACAACAACAGTTGCCAATACGGTAACTGGACACAAAATTGGAGATTATACCAATGAAGATGCAGTAGCTATAGATATCAACGAAACAGTTACATCTGTTACTCAAAATAACACAACAGGAGTCATAACTTATACAAACGAAAATGGAGTAACAGACAATACTGTTAATGCAGGAGAACTTTTAAATGTCGTTAGTGTAGAACCAACCAATGGTAATGCTATTAAAATTGGAACAGACGGAGGTGCCTATATCAATCCTCTGGTTACTGAAGTATTTAGCGCAGAATACGCAGGAGCAACTTTATTTGCAGATGGTTCTAATAATATTGGTATGATGACCTCAGATAACGCAGGAGCTTCTGGTAGCTGGATGAACTATTACGAATGGTCGAGTGGTGAAGCTACTGCTCAAGATTATGATGTTGTAGTCCGTTTCACACTGCCAAATGATTTTACAGCTTGGGATACAAATCCTATAGTTATTGATTATCAAGCTGAAGGAGCTGCAACTTTTGGAGCTACAATGTTTTTAGAAAACGGTGCAGCTTTAGGTACTATAGCGGCAACAACTTCTGGAGCTTGGACAACGGCTAATCTTAGTCCTGGAGCTATGACAGCAGGACAAACGGCGGTTATTGTATTAAAGTTAACAAGTGCTCCAAATGATGATACTAAAAAAGTAAGAATTGGAGACATCACACTAAATTACAAGAAATAAGATATCATAGTGTACAACTTAAATAAGAAACAATTATGATACAAAAACAAGCATATAGTTGGATAACCATGGCCCTGTTTTTTATGGCTACGGTTACCATACAAGCACAAGATTATATTGTAACTGATTATGCAGATACAAATACACCTGGGACTTTGCGTTGGAGTATAAACCAAGCCAATGGTGCAGCAGGGCCGCATACAATTACATTTGATGGTACAGGAGGAACTATTGATTTAACAGCAAATTTACCTTTAATAAGCACAGCAGATATTACCATAGACGGTACATCTGCTGGTGGAGAAGCCTCTGTGATTATAGATGCAGGAGCAGGAGATAATGGACGATATATATTTAGGGTTCAAGCAGGAGGAACCAATGCAACCTTGAGGGGGATGACTTTGCTAGACTCCGGTAATAACGCAATTATATTAAACGGTAGTCCAACTGGAGTAGTTATTGAAGACATAATTGTTACAAATTCTGTAACTACTTGTGACTGCATTGACAGTGCGGTTTATGTTCCTAATAATGCAATAGATTTAACGATTAGAAATGTAGTAATGACAGAAGGACAAACTGGACAATATGGAATTATTATTGCAGGTACTTCTAATAACGTTACTATTGACAAGTTTATTTTGTCAAAATCAGATCCTAGTATGGGTATAAGATTTTCAGGTGCTGCTAATAATGTTAATATTTTAAATACAACATTAGATTTACAAAGAGATGGATCAGGAAGTAGTGGGGATTATGGAATCTATTTCATAAGTGCAGCTACGAACATTACTATAGATGAACTAGAAGTAAATAACGCAGACGGTGTTGGGCTTTATTTTACTAGTACAGCAGACATTATAAGGATTGATGATTCTCGATTTAGTAATGCAACTGGAGAAACGAATGCAATTGAGATACGTTTTGCAGGTGTTGCAACTGATGTTATCATGAATACTGTTACTTTAGATTTAGATCATACTTTAACTACAAATGATGGAGACTATGGTATCTATTTTAATACTACTGCAAACCAAATTACACTTAATGGAATAACCATGCATGATCCTGAGGTTCATGGTATTTTTATTGGAGGTGTTGCTACAGATATTACCTTAACCAATTCGACCTTTGATAATTTTGATGGATCAGGAACTAATGAAATGATTCGTTTTAACAATGTTGTGAATGGAATTACGATGACCGATGTTACTATTGATGCAGATTTTTCAGGTACAACTGATGATGGAAACACAGCTCTCTATTTTCTTTCAGATATAAATCAAGATGACTCGAAAAATGCAACATTTACAAATTTGGATATAAGAAATGCTGATAGTTTTCAATTCCATGCTGCAAGAGCTGTAAATAATTTCACGGTTGAAGGCTCTACTTTTACAGGGAATACTGAAGCAAACGCGGCAGGTATGGGGATAGACTTAGGCTATAACTACATAAAGAGAGATATTTTAATAAATAATAATACCTTTTTAAACCTACAGCAAAATGGGATACTTATAGATACAGATGGTACTAATGCCACCTCAAACATTAAAATAACCAATAATACTATTAGCGGTACCACTGCTAATGGTGCCTTTCCTGGAAATGGTATTATTGTTTGGGAACATAATGGAGTTACAGATTTTGAAATTTCAGGCAATACCATATTTGATAACGCAGCAGCAGGTATAGCCATCTCACATACGGATGGTATAAATATTTCCCAAAATAGTATCTATAATAATGCTTTGATCGGGATTGACAATCAAAATAACAATGGAGGGAATGACCTTGAACAAATAGATGGTGATACCCCTCTTATTTTAAATTCTGTAAATACAGGTGTAGATACATATGACGTTACGTTTACTACCCCTCCTACTACAGTTTGTAACCCTTGTGATATAGAATTTTTTACCAATCAAGCTTCCGATTCGCCTTATAATGGCCGTACTTATGTACATACAGAAACAGGGCTTTCAGGAGCAACAACCTACACAAGAAGCATTAATAGTGGTGGAGAAAACATAGGTTTTTGGACCACTACATTAAAATCCATAAACTTAAATAGCTCCGTATCTGAATTTGGTGATGCATATAAAATTAACCCAACATTAGGCCCAGGTGGTGTTACTGCAGGTCTTAATTTATGGCTTCGTGCAGATGTAGGTACTACACCTACTTCAACAGGAACATTAACAGGATGGGAAAATTTAGCTCAGTTCAATGTTGCAGGTCAATTTGGTGCAAGACCACTACCCTCTCTTATTGATGGTAGTGCTACTTTGTTCAACTTTAATAAAGCAGTTCAATTTACTGCAACCAATCAAAAAATCGGAAATGTTACTTCTGCAACTTTAGGAACTAGTAGTTATGACATATTCACGCTTACTAAAGAAGGAATGACTGGCTCAAGGTTTTTCAATATTGGTAGAGACAATATTACTTTAAATGGAACCAATTGGGATTCACCTGGATTATATACCAGTGGTGCTATTGCAATTCGAAATAGAGGAGGTGGACTTCCATATCTTTCTAACCCTGGTGGTACATTTAGTGCAACGATCCCCTCTATTACTTATAATAGGTTTACAGATGTGTCTGTAACAAAAGGATTTAACGGTGCAAACACAGGTGGTATTGGGGCTCATGGCTCAACAGGATCGCCTATGGGTGGATATGTTTTGGGAGATACTCGTAGTACTGGAACTGGTGGAGATGATTCTGGATTCATAGGAACAGTTGGTGAATTTATAGCCTATAATAGAAACCTCTCTGCAACAGAAAGAAGACAAGTAGATAGTTATATGGCTATTAAATATGGTCTTACATTAGACCTGACAGTAGCAAGCAATAATTATTTATTAAGTGATGCTTCTGTTATTTGGAATGCAACAGCCAATTCTGCATATAATAATGATATAGCAGGTATTGGTAGAGATGATAAATCAGCCTTAAGCCAAAAACAATCCAAGTCTGTAAATGCAGATGCTATAGTAACTATAGGTTTGGGAGGTATTGCAGCAACAAATATTGCTAATGCTAACACATTTACAACCGATAAAGACTTTCTTATTTGGGGTAATGATAATGCCAGTATAGATTTTCAAACTACCGAGTTACCAGCAGGAGCATTAGCATTACAACGTATAGGTAGAGAATGGAAAGTACAAGAAAATGGGAGTGTAAGCAACCAAACAATAGCATTTAGTAATATTAATGTGAGCTCAATAGCTTATGATTATGAATTATATGTAGATACGGATGGAGATGGCAATTTTGCCAATGCTACAATTATTACTGGAGGTGTTGAATCTGGTGGTACAATTACGTTTGCAGGAGTAGATTTAAACCATAATGATGTATTTACTTTAGGCGTAACTATTCCAATTCCTGGTGGGATTTCGAATGGGCTATCTGCCTGGTATCGATCTAGTGAGAATATTACAACTACCTCATGGCCAGATGATGGTCCCGTTGGTAGTTTTGACTTAACCAAAGTAGGTTCACCAACGTTAATGCCTACGGCTATTAACTTTAATCCTGGTGTAGATTTCCCTGGTAGTAGAGGAAATAGATATGAGCGAGTAATAGCACCTTTGTCTGGTGGTTCTAATGCCACTGTATTTTATGTGGGTACTGCTAATAGACTTGCAAGTGGTGATGAGATAAAAGTTGGCTTTGGAACATCTTATGATAATCCTACCATAGGCTCGTTTAACAGGAAAATAGGACATTATGATGGTAATTATGGGACAGGTACAAATGGAGATGATGTAGTAGAACAAGATGAACCCTATATGCACACTACCTCATGGCTCAATGCTACAGCGCCAGAATATAGCTTCAATGGTTTAAATGCAGTAGCATCAAACGGTATGCGTATATCAGTTCCAGCGGGGTCAAGATTACATTTTGGCGCAGATATAGGTGGTGGAGATGATTCAGGAAAGGGTATTATAACGGAAGTGGTTATCTATAATACAAAGCTTACACCAGTGGAGCGCGAACAAGTAGAGAGTTACTTAGCATTAAAGTTTGGTATTACCCTGGATCAAACAACAGCAAGAAATTATGTAGCTTCAGATGCTTCTGTAGTATGGAATGCAACCACAAATAGCCTTTATAATAATGATATAGCAGGTATAGGTAAAGATGATTTAACTGCATTAAACCAAAAGCAATCCAAATCTATAAACGAAGATGCTATGGTTACCATAGGTTTGGGAGGTATTGCAGCAACAAATATTGCTAATGTTAACACATTTACAACCAACAAAGACTATCTTATTTGGGGTAATGATAATGCTAGTATAGATTTACAAACTACCGAGTTACCAGCAAGCGCAGGAGCATTACAACGTATAGGTAGAGAATGGAAAGTACAAGAAAATGGGAGTGTAAATAACCAAACAATAGCATTTAGTAATATTGGTATTAGCCCATTAGCTTATAATTTCGAATTATTTGTAGATACGGATGGCGATGGAGATTTTACCAATGCTACAGTAATTGGCGGTGTTGAATCTGGTGGCGTAATTACATTTTCAGGAGTAGATTTAAACAATAATGACCTATTTACTTTAGGATTTACACAGCCATCTCCAGGAGGCGTTACGAATAGTTTATCTGCTTGGTTTGAAGCAAATCAAGGCGCAACAACTGCACTTTGGGAAGATCAAAGCGGAAATAACCGTGATGCAGCTGGAAGATCTCTTGCTGGAGGGCCTACAGGAACAATGATAAACTTTAATCCATCTATGTCCTTTGTCGGTGCATCAATTAATGAGGCCTACGATATTAGTGGCTTAGGCTTAGGTTTGTTTACTAATGGAAACTTTAGCAATGCAGCCTTTTCTGTAGGTTCTGGAACCGGAGGAGCTTGGTTAAGTTCAGGGGCAGTTGGTACCGATAGATCAATGTTTTTGAGAAATTCTCCTACATCTACATCTTTTGATTTATATAATAGAGGATTTAGTCCAGGAGGAGCTTCTACAGAAACGAGAATGATGAGTGTCGCTTATGCATCTGGAACATCTACTCGATCTATTTCTTTGAATAGTATGGCACCCAGTACAAATTCTTCAGCTACATTAAATTTTTTACCAGGTCAGGCTATTATAGGACATGACCTTAGCTCAGGAACTAATAGATATAATGGAGACTTACCTGAAGTTATTTTTCATAAAGATGTTGATTTAACAGCCATAGAAACGTTAAGAATAGAATCCTATTTAGCAATTAAATATGGCTTAACGTTAGATCAGAGTTCTTTAACAAATTACTTAGCATCAGATGCTTCTGTAATTTGGGATGCAACCACAAATAGCCTTTATAATTATGATATAGCTGGTATAGGTAGAGACGATTTAAGTGGCTTAACTCAAAAGCAATCTAAATCTGTAAATACAGATGCTATTGTTACTATAGGTTTGGGAGGTATTGCGGCAACAAATATTGCCAATGCCAACACATTTACAACCAATAAAGATTTTCTTGTTTGGGGTAATGATAATGCCAGTACAGCAGTAGTAAACTCAGGTATTCCAAGTGCGTTTTCAGAAAAAACAGCCCGTAATTGGTTGGTAAATGAAACTGGAGCTGTTGGCAGCACCTTGATACAGATACCTAACAGTGCTGTTGCAGGGTTTAGCAGTACTACCGAACTCATGCTATTCGTAGCAGACGATTCTGGATTTACTACTAATGTAGTAACAGTGCCACTTGTACAGAATGGTGCTAATTGGGAAGTTATCTATGATTTTGATGGAACTAAATATTTCACTTTTGGAATTGTTGCCCCAAGTGATTTTATGAGACATGGTAAAAACTTTCAAAATGGAGTAGAACAAAAAATGAAATTTTAATAAATAAAGGTGTGTTTAACCTTAGGTTATTCCACATATAAGGAGGGCTGAATTTAGGTTTGGTTGGCTAACAATAAGTCCTCCTTTTTAAATAACAAAGTGTTTAGTAGAGGTTAGTTGGGACTAGTATTTACAACACTTCAAAAAGAGAAAAGTAATGGTTAGAAGTATTAAAAATTCTAACCTACTTTCTCTTAAAAAAAGGAAGAAGTTAAGACTATGTATTATAAATGGTCCAATACTAAATAAAAATTATAAAAAATGAAAACACATAAAAATGTAGCACTTGGATTATTTCTATTTGTGAGTTTAATAACTATGGCACAAACATCAAATCTTGGAGAGCTATCTATTCTCCCCAATACACAAATGGGAGTTGTAGATGATTTTAACAATACCACGACAGCAAGTGTAATGAATAATGGAGAACTGTTTGTGTACTCCAATTTTAATAACGATGGATTATTCTCATATTTCGATTCAAATAATAATGGATTAACACGTTTTGAAGGAACAAGCATACAGCAAATAACAGGTAACGCACTAAGTGAGTTTTATAATGTATTATTTAATAACACATCATCTGCATTTTCCTTTGAATTGAGTGGAGATATAAGCGTTGTAAATACTGCTGAGTTTTTTCAAGGTATTGTTAAAAATGATGATTTTGGAGGAAATATAACCTTTGAACAATTAGCAGATCATATAAACACATCTAATACAAGTTATGTTGATGGATCAGTATATAAAAATGGAGATACTGCTTTTGAGTTTCCTATCGGTGATAATGGGTTTTATAGAAGTTCAGCTATTTCTACACCAGATAACAGCAATGATATATTTGCTTCTAAGTATTTTTTAGAAAATAGTGATACCCTGCATCCTCATGCATTGGCAACTGGTGTTATTGAATTTATAGATAATACAGAATATTGGACGATTACCAGAGATCAAGGAGTTGCTAATGTTATAGTAACACTTAGCTGGGATACTAATACGACACCTTTAGAAATAAGTAATGCACCAGCTACTGCAATACGCATAGTGCGCTGGGATGCTATTCAAGGTTTTTGGGTGGACGAAGCAAGTATTGTAGATATAGACAACCAGACTGTTACAACAGTAGCTGAAGTTTCAGGTTATGGTGTTTTTACACTAGCCACAGTAAAAGAAGATATTATTCTACTCGATGATGTGATAGTATATAATGGACTAAGCCCCAATGGTGATGGCAATAACGATTTTTTCCTTATAGATGGAATTGCAAAATACCCTGATAATACAGTTCAAATTTTTAATCGCTGGGGTGTAAAAGTATTTGAAACAACCAGCTATAACGAAACCAACAATGTATTTAAAGGCATATCGGATGGTAGAATAACTATAAACGAAAAAGAACAATTACCAGTTGGCACCTATTTCTATATTGTAGAATACAATCCTGGAGGTAATCAATCACAAGCTGTTAAAAAAGCAGGGTATTTATATATAAATACAGACAAAAATTAACAATAACATTCTTATAGCCTCAATCTTAAAACTTACAACCATGCAACTAAAATACTTACCATACTTATTAATAGGAGTGTTCTTATTAAACGTTAACATACTGTTAGCACAGCAAGATCCTCATTTTACACAATATATGTATAATACTGTTTCTTTTAATCCGGCATATGCAGGTAGTAATGGAACTTTAAATGCTAACTTGTTACATCGCTCCCAGTGGGTAGGTTTGGAAGGCGCTCCAACCACACAGCTTTTTTCAATAAATAGCCCCGTAGGAGGTGGCAACACGGCATTAGGCTTATCATTTATAAACGATAAGATAGGCCCCTCCCAAGACTTTTATGTTACAGTTGATGCATCTTATACTATACCTTTTGATAATGATATAAGATTTGCTTTTGGTATAAAAGCAGGATTACAATCCTTACAAGTAGATTATAATAAGCTAGCTATTTATAACCCTACAGATGCTCGGTTTAACGAAAACGTTAACAATCAGAAGCCTCAAATAGGTATTGGAAGTTATCTATATGCCGAGAATTGGTATTTGGGACTTTCAATACCCAATGTATTAAAAACAGATTTCTATGACGCTGTAACTATATCTACCGCAGCAAAGCGTCAGCATTTTCATCTTATTGCAGGCTATGTATTTCAATTAAACGAAAACTTAAAATTTAAACCAGCAACATTAGTTAAAATTGTTTCCGGAGCTCCAATAGCATATGATCTATCAGCTAATTTTTTATTAAATGACAAGATTACACTTGGAGGGGCTTATCGTTTAGACGCTTCAATTAGTGCTTTAGCAGGATTTCAAATATCTGATAGTTTAATGATAGGATACGGTTATGACTTTGATACTACGGAATTAGCTAGATATAATTCAGGATCACATGAGGTATTTTTAAAGTTTGAAGTATTCAACAAGATAAAAGGTAGAACATCACCTAGATTTTTCTAATAATAAATTGTAGACAGATGAAACATATAATAACAATTATAATATTGCTTTTTGTTTTAATTAGCAATGCACAAGAGAATAAGCTAAAAAAAGCAAATCAAAAATATAATGATTTATCATATATAGATGCAGCAAAGGTGTATTTACAAGTGGCCGAATCTGGTTATAAATCAGAAGAACTATTCAAAAAAATAGGAAATACATATTATTTTAAAGCTGATTATAAAGATGCAGAAAAATGGTACGGAGAGTTATACAAATTAAACAGTAAAACACTTGAGACAGAATATTTGTTAAGATACTCACAGTCTTTAAAAGCTGTAGGTAAAGAAAAAAAGGCAGAAAGTGTATATGACCAATTTTTAAATACCTCAGGTATTTTAAATAAAGAGTTTTCTTCATCTTCAGATTATTTAGAAATAATAGAAGAAAACAGCAATAGATATAATATTACCCCATTACCGATAAATTCTAGTAATGCAGATTATGGCGCGTTTATTCATGAAAATACAATATATTTTGCTTCAACAAGAAACTTAAAAAAAAGAAGAAGTGTTGATGTTTGGAGTAATGAACCTTTTTTAGATATCTATAGTGTAAATTATAATGAAGAAGAAAATACTTATAGTGAACCAGTAGCTATAAAAGGTGACGTAAATAAAAGATTTCATGAAAGCTCACCCGCAATCACTAAAGATGGTAAAACACTTTATTTTACAAGAACCAATTCTACACCAAGAATTAAAACCAATAAAAAAGATAAAATACAATTAAAAATTTATAGGGCAACCAAAGTTGGCGATGAATGGACAAATATAGAAGACCTATCAATAAACGGCGATAACTATTCGAATGTACACCCCGCATTAAGTCCCGATGAAAACACTTTGTATTTCGCATCAAATATGCCTTCATCTATAGGTCAAACCGATATTTTTTCAGTATCAATAAACAAAGACGGATCGTTTGGGAAGCCAAAAAACTTAGGTTCCAAAGTAAATACTAAAGGAAGAGAATCGTTCCCATTCGTTACAAATAACTATGAACTTTACTTTTCATCCGATGGTCATTTTGGTCTAGGGGGCTACGATGTATTTTATATAGATTTAAAAGCCACAGGCAAGCAGTTACTTAATGTAGGGATGCCAGTGAATGGTCCAGCAGACGATTTTGCATTTTCAATTAATAACCTCACAAAAAAAGGCTTTTTTAGTTCCAATCGTACAGAGGTCGATAATATATATGGGTTTACAGAAACAAAATCAATAAAAGAATTATTAGAAGCTGTAGTTACGGGTGTGGTTACCGATAAAGTTACAGGGCAGCCTATTGCTCATGCAACATTAACCATTAATAGTGATGATAATACTATTAAATATGATATCATCACTAGAGAAGATGGCTCATTTTCAACAACTGTAAACAAATTTAAAGCTCATACCATTACAGTAAAAAATAAAGGCTACGATACCACAGACACCTTTATAGCCAAAGGAGAAGATGCCTATAAGGTAGATATTCAATTAGTAAAAAATGTATTTGAAATAGGTCCAGACGCTATGTCAGACTTAGCCAAAATGCTAAACACAAGTCAAATATATTTTGATTTAAATAAATCCAGTATTAAAAAAGAGGCAGAAATCGAGTTAGAAAAAATTATAGCAGCTATGAAACAGCATCCTAATTTAAAAATAGATGTACGCTCACATACAGATAGTAGAGCTAACGATTCCTATAATATAAATTTATCTAACCAACGAGCAAAAGCAACCATTAATTATTTAATAGCAAGAGGCATTAATAAAGATAGATTAACAGGTAAAGGTTATGGAGAAAGTCAATTATTGAATGGTTGTAAGAATGGTAAAAAATGTACAGAAGCACAACATCAGGAAAATAGACGGAGTGAGTTTATTGTATTGAAGAATTAATAAACCATAAAAAACACTTCAATCAGTTATGGTAATAAAATTTAATACTAAGGAATTGTTGTTTATTAAAAAGTATGCTTATGGTATAAACAGTGAAGCTATAAAAGACAAAATATGCCTAGGGTGTGATGATATGTTTATGGCTTTAAAACAAGAGTTTAAAATGAAATTAAATGTTGATTGTGATATACAGATGATTCAAAGATCGTATAACAATAATCTGTTCGATATTGACAATTATTTTTTAATGAATCAGCAGCACATTGCTTTTGGGACAGCTTACAATGTTTATGTAAGCACAAAAGATAATCCTGTTTATTGTTATAATATGACTCTTAAAGAATTATATGTAAAAGTACTTCGTGCACACATAGGTATAATTAAAAATTATAAGAAAACTCTAAAGTTTTGTTCATAAAATTAGATAGATAAAAGGTTAATAGGGGCTGAAAATATGGGGTAAATAATTCTAAGATCTAATACGAAATTCAAAGAAATTACAAAGTACTTTAGCTTGCTTTTTAAGATTTAATTTTAACCGATTTGTATATAAGGGAATGTGTTATTTTGGAATTATCAGTTGCGAGATTTAAAATGATATTGGTATCAGGAAGTGACCAAATGCTTATATATTCTAAATGGCCTGAAGAAACCGCTAGACCGTAACGACTTTTGTCGTTTTTGAAAATATCGTTATTCCATTTTAATTCATCGACAGTGGGGCTGCCATATTTTTTAGTCAGTAGGTTCTTTATTTTTTCAAAATCATCTATATAAACATTTTCATTACTATGTTGTTTTTTAAACATGTAAGAAATGCGTTCTAGTGAGTTTTTATTTATTTCAAAAAGTAGTGTAGCACCTAAATGGTTAATTAGAGTTGTTTTAGAAAATCCGGTTTTTGTTTCTTGTAAGTCTGGTATAGTTGATTTTACTTTGGTTTCTGTATCACCCCAATTTAGGTTTTGAAAAGCGAAAGGGCTATGTGTTTCTTGACAAAAGCTTAAAAAAGGAAGTAATAAAAGAATAAGTAGGGATTTCTTCATAATGATTTAATTTTAACATAATTGATATCCTTAGAGTAGTACCAATTAAAATTTTAATAATGGGGCTAATAATTATAAAACCATCTAATTTGGACGGTTTTGCTTGTAATTAGTATCTGGTTGGAAACACAGCAAAATTAAAAAAGTTTCTTTTTGTAATCTTTGTATTATTTTTAATCACCTGATACTAAGGCATCACCTCGTAAAAAGTAACTACAAATCTTATCAAAAACAACTCTTTTTATAAAATTCGTCTGTTTCTGACCACACACTAATTCTCAAATATATATAAATTAGAACAAGTTTATTGTACATGTTCATCTTTTTAGATGAAAGTATATGAGCTGTTTTAAAATAAGTTGGTAGTTCTTTTGATAAAATTAATAAACCTCCTGTCCAGGAGGCTTATTTTGACTATTTTTCCCTCAATAAAACCAATAGCCAATTTTTGATTGCTCACAATCAAATGAAAACTTAATCAGAGTATTTACCAAAATTCAATAAATACGCCTTGGGAAGTCGTTTTAAGTGTTACGCTAACAGGTATCTCTTCACAAAGTTTTGCTAATTGAATTATTTGATGCTTAACCAAAGGTTCATTAACTATGGTTATTAAACCATCAAAGCTTCCTTTTTGAGTCTCCGTTTTAAAGATGTCTTTGAAGCCTTCTTCAATTCTCTTATGATATTTTTTGTTTACAGCCATTTTATTAGATAAGGTATCGAAATTTTATTCTGGTATTTATTGTTTTGAATATTTAGATGTATGTTAAAAGCTATGACCAAATAATAATATAATGGGGTTTAATTGGTATTATTTTTTAGATTTTTCTTCAAACGATTAGACATGGTCTTATATTCTTTAGCTATTTCAACAATAGCATTAAAGACTAGGATGTTTTTTGAAATACCAGCTTTTGTGTTTCTAACAGTTTGTGAATCAACGATGACTTTATTCGCGCTTAGTTTGTCTATGACCTTACTTGTATATTCTTTAGGAAGGTGGTTTGTTAGTAAATCTTTGAGAGCTTCCTGCTCTTTACGAATACTGATGTCATATAATGCATATAATTTGTTTAAATTTGTCATATCTTGTATATATTTGTTAGCAATTGAGTGAATTTACATACAAATATATACAAATAGTTAAATAAATGAAAAATATTTTACTTATTGGTATAATTTATAATTGTTCTAAATATGCTATTTAAAGAAAAACTAAAACAATTAATAAAGACAAAGTATAGCAAATATGGTGATTTAGCTGATAAATTCGAGATGAATTATACCCAGTTATCACAATATATAAATGGTAAGAAAATATCAATAGATTTCTTAAATAAAATAATTCATGAATTTCCTGATGCGGATCTTAATTGGTTATTGAGAAATGACGATATTTTACGTGAAGACGTAGAACCTTACAAAGCAACATTGACTAGTAAGCAAATTATAGATAAAATAGAAATATTGTTTGAAGATTTAAAAGACCAAATAGAAGAAAAATGATGATTTTTTTTTTTAGTAAAAATATCACAGGTTACTTCTTATTAAAGATATTCCAAAATTCTTTCCAAAGCCATACCTCTTGAACCTTTAATAAGTATTGCGGTATTTTCTATTTTAGAGTTATCAAACCAGTCTTTAAAATCATAAAAAGATTTAAACTGTTCTGTTGTGTTAGATTTCGTTTGTGTTTTAAAAAAGTTTTCACCAATAAGAACAACCTGATCTATATTTAAAGATGCTGCTAAATCAGCAATGTTTTGATGCTCTTTATTCGCATCTTTTCCAAGCTCAAACATGTCACCGATAAGTGCTATCTTTTTTGTGCTTAGCTGCTTTTCAAAATTTAATAAAGCTGCTTGCATACTTGTTGGGTTTGCGTTGTAAGCGTCTAAAATGATCTTGTTAGTGTCTTTCTGTATAATTTGTGAACGGTTATTGGTGGGCGTATAATTTTCAATAGCGGCCTTTATATCGTTATCTTCAACTTTAAAATAATGACCGATAGCAATGGCTGCTGTGATGTTATTAAAGTTGTAATCACCGATAAGCTGACTTGCTATTTCTAGCTTATTGTACTCACATTTTACAAAAGGGAGTGCATTAATGAAATTGATATTGATATCAAAATCACGACTGTTTTTGCCAAATATAAACCGATTTGTATTTTTTGTTTTTTCAATTTGGATACTATCATTACCATTTACAAAAATGGTTTTATCGTGGTTAATTAGGAAATCGTACATTTCACTTTTTCCTTTAATAACACCTTCAATACTTCCAAAACCTTCTAAATGCGCTTTTCCAAAATTAGTTATATATCCATAGTCTGGTTTGGCTATGTTGCATAGAAATTCAATTTCTTTTTGATGATTTGCACCCATTTCTACAATCCCAATTTGGGTATTATCTGTCATAGAAAGCAACGTTAATGGCACGCCAATATGGTTATTTAAATTACCAATAGTAGCAGTGGTTTTATATTTTTGAGATAATGTAGCATTAATTAATTCTTTAGTTGTTGTTTTACCATTACTACCAGTAAGCGCTATTATGGGAATGTTTAAATACGTTCTATGATGGGAAGCTAACTTTTGTAATGTTTCTAAAACATTTTTTACTAAAATAGTTTTATTAGATGTATTAAATAGTGCTTCATCAACAACGGCGTATTTAGCACCATTTTTTAAAGCCTGTTCCGCATATGTGTTTCCATTAAAATTTTCGCCTTTAAGAGCAAAAAAAAGGTCATTTTTTTTAATCTTTCTTGTATCGGTAGATACCGAATTACATTGTAAAAAAAGCTCGTGTAATTGTTCTATTTTCAACAGATAGAATTCTTTTTAAGTTTGTGAAATTATACCAGTTCTGTTATAAAATGTGATATAGATAATTTGGATTAGTTTTTTGCTAGTTCAAAGCATAAAAATTAATCATAGCCAAAACTACGATTTATTTTTATAATGCAGAAATAGTGAAAATAAACGAATTATATGCTGCGTTTTATGATAGAAATTAATTGTATAAAAAAAGTCCCAACAAACGTTAGGACTTTTAATAATTTTATAAGTAATAGGAATTAATTCTTTGTTTTGCTTTTGGATTTAGATTTTGAACCTACACGTGACATTGCACATCTAAATCCAATATAATCTGTTGCCATATCTTGTGGGAAGTAACGTCTTTGAGCTGGATCTAACCAATACTCTCTGTCTTTCCAAGATCCTCCTTTGTAAACTCTAACTTGATCATTAATTAAAGATGTTCTGTTATTACCCTTATCGTATTCTCTTATAATGTTTCCTAAAGAATCCCTAGAGATACTATGTTTAGGGGAATTATACATTTTTCTAGTATCAGAATCTTTCTTTTCAGCATCTTCACCTTCATAATCATTAAAACTTTCATAATAACGAGAAGAACGTTTGTCACCGTCTCTAAAGTTTATTTCATCACTTCTATCAAAGTTAGTACGTAAGTATGTCTCGTTTTCGTCAATAGGAACTTGTTGTATTTCACCAGGTAAATTTCTAGCAATTACTTTTCCATTTGGTAAAGTATCATATATAATGTCATCAGCTGTAACAACTTTGACAGTACCATCATCATTTAAAGCATTTTTGGTATAAACATTACCACGATAATAGTTAAAGTCATTAAAATCATCATCTATAATAGGTCTGTAAACATCAGCAACCCATTCGGCAACATTACCAGCCATGTCATATAATCCAAAATCGTTAGGGTCATAAGATTTAACAGCATTTGTAATATCTGCTCCATCATCGGACCAACCTGCAATACCACCATAATCACCTTTTCCTTGCTTAAAATTAGCCAATTGGTCACCACGAATTTTACGTTTGTCAGAACGTGTATATTGTCCATCCCAAGGGTATTTTTTACGCCCACGATATAGGTTGAAATCTCTAATTTCGCTTAATCCCAAAGCGGCATATTCCCACTCAGTTTCAGTAGGAAGTCTATATTTTGGTGAAATTATTCCAGTTTCACGAGTCGCATAAATATTAGATTCATTACCGTCTGCATCTACTCTAACATTTCTTTTATTACGACCTTCACCGTTAATAATTTCTTCATTACCACCATACGTTAAGGTAGGAGCATTAATATAAGTGTCTGTGCTAAATGTTGACTCTGCATTAACATCGGTAATCTTTGCATCACGTTTTAAGTAACCGGCTTTTTCCAAGTTGTACTCATTAACACGATCTGATCTCCAATTAGCAAATTCAACTGCTTGAATCCAGCTTACACCAACAACAGGATATTCTCCGTAACCTGGGTGACGTAAGTAGTTTTCTGTCATTACCTCGTTAAAACCTAAACGGTTTCTCCAAACTAATGTGTCAGGTAAAGCCCCATTGTAGATGGCTCTAAAATTTTCTTCAGATGGTGGGTAAACTCTTTTAATCCAATCTAAATACTCCATATACATGGCATTGGTAACCTCTGTTTCGTCCATATAAAAAGATTGTACATGTTGCTGAGTTGGGCTATTATTCCAATCGTGCATCACATCATCCTGAACACGTCCTTTAGTGAAAGTTCCCCCTTCAACAAATACGAGACCTGGAGATGTTTCCTGTTCTCTGAAATCTGTGTTGTACTGAAAACCACCTTCTCTGGAGTTAATCTGCCATCCTGTAGCTCTTGAACTATTCTTTGAACTCGAAGATTTTTTACAACCAGTTGAAGCTATAGTTAGTGCAAAAACTAATAAAACCTTGAATGCTACTACTTTTTTCATATCCATACTTTTAAGTAAGCTAAATAATTTTGGTGCTGCAATATAAGAATTAAACCTAATAACACAAGCTATTTTTTACATTTTAGCCAAAAAAAAGTGTATTTCACCCTATTTTTTTGACATTACAACGATGATTTTGTCGTTTTTCACCATTGTTTTGTGTTGTATTAACGCGTATTTTACTAATTTATTATTGTATTTTTGATGCAGTTTTTAAAATTGTTGATTTTTTTAATAATAACAAGACTTTAACTACGTTGTTTTAACGATGAAAAAGGAAATTTTATTTTTATTGTTCATTTCTTGTACAATAGCTGTGTCTGGTCAGCAAAAAAAGTATACTATTACTTGGGAAGATTCTAAAACAATTTCTGGAGGAAGTTATACCATTGAGATACCTTCTTTTAATACCGAAAATTTTAGTTATGGTTTTGAAGAAGGAATATTGTTTGTAGACCAGTGGGAGGTAAATCAATTAGTAAACGAATCTTCTGCAGTTATTAGTAATGTTGTTTATACCTCTATTTCTAAAGCCAATTTAAAAGATCTAGACCTAAATAAGATTCCGAATACATTAAAATTTAACTTAAAAAATTCCAAGTCAAGAGAAAAACAATATGCAGTTTTTGAACTTTCACCTATTGTTAAGGACTCGAGGGATGGCTATAAAAAGGTTATTTCATTTCAGCTAGATTATAAAAATGGCTTGACTACTAATAGAGTATCCTCATTAAGTAAAGGTTTTAAAACGTCTAAGGTTATTAGTAATTCGGTATTAAGCTCGGGAGAATGGTATCGCTTTTATGTGGATGCTACTGGGGCTTTTAAATTATCAAAAAGCTTTTTACAACGTTTAGGAGTAAATGTAAACAGTGTAGACCCCAGAAATATAAAGCTATACGGACATGGAGGACGTATGATCCCTTATTCTAATGCCCTAGCTTACCCTTTTGATATGCCGGAGAATGCTATAAGGTTTGTGGGAGAAGAAGATGGTGTTTTTGACAATGAAGATTATATCTTGTTTTATGCTCAAGGCCCAAAAGCGTTTAATGCAGAGAGTAATACGAATATAAATTGTTACACAGATAAAACATATTATTATATAAATGTAAGTGGAGGACTGGGTAAGCGTATTCAACAATTTATACAACCTGGTGGATCGGTAGATTTAGTTATTGATACGTTTGAAGATTATAAGTTTCATGAAATTGATGAACATAATATTGCGTTTTTAGGAAGGCGTTGGTTTGGCGATAAATTTGACGTAGATAATAATAAAGTTTTTGAATTTGATTTCCCAGGTTTAGTAACGTCAGAATTAATAAACCTAAGAGTGTTTACAGCAGCTGCGTCAACAACATCAAGTACCATAGAAGTTACTGTAAATGGAACGCCAATTTCAACATTAAATATGAGTGGGTCAACATCACCCAATTTAGCAAGTCAGGCTTCATTTAGTGGTAGCATTAGTGTGAATAGTTCGAAAGTAGAAGTAGGGCTTAATTTTAATAATCAAGGGAACCCGAGCACACAGGCTTATTTAGATTATATATCAATAGAAGCAACTCGTTCACTAAATTTTTCAGACGAGCAATTTCAATTTAAAAATAGTGCGGTTACTTCAGCATCAGGAATAGGACAATATAATATGACTAATACATCCCAAGTTTCAGAAATATGGGATGTAACCGATATATATAATGTTTCTAATTATTTAAATACAGATGGTGCTTCAAATATTAGTTTTACATCTAATTTAGGGAACTTAAAAACTTTTGTAGTGGTCACACCCTTGGATTATTTTGAACCAAAAATAGATTCAAAAACAACGATTAATAATCAAGATATAAAAGGAAGCATTTTTCAAAATGGTCAAGGTGGGTTTCAGGATGTAGATTACATTATAGTTGCTCCAAATAATATGATTAATGAAGCGGAACGTTTAGCGCAGATAAATAGAACGCAATACGATTTGAATGTTAAGGTGTTAGGTTTAGATGAAATTTACAATGAATTTAGTTCAGGTAACCAAGATATTGGAGCCATTAGAAACCTAGTTAAGTATGTTTATGATAATGCAAGCGCACCAGCAAACAGAATAAAGTATGTGTGTTTATTTGGAGATAGTTCTTTTGATTATAAAGATAGAATTCCTAATAATACTAATGTAGTACCTTCATGGCACTCCTATAACAGTTTTAATCTTACCAGTTCATTTATTTCTGATGATTTTTATGGCATGATGGATGCTAATGAGGGGACCATGTCAACAAATGACAGGTTAGATATTGCAGTGGGTAGAATTCTAGCAGATACACCACAAAGGGCCAAAGAAATGGTCGATAAAATAGAATCATATTACGTAAAGGAAGCGTTTGGTGCTTGGCGTAATAATTTTGTGGTTATTTCGGATGATGTTGACAAAGATTGGGAAGGGCTTTTACAGCAAACAACCGATAATGTAGGTAATTTAGTTTCTCAAGAAAAACCTTTTATGAATGTTGTAAAAATACATTCTGATGCATTTCAGCAAGAAACATCGGCAGGTGGAGACAGGTATCCCGAAGTAACAAACGAGATTGTAAATGCTGTTGATAATGGTGCTTTGGTTGTAAATTATTTTGGTCATGGAGGCGAGGACGGCTTGGCTCAAGAGCGTATTCTTTTAAAACCAGATGTTAACGGATTTCGTAATTTTTGTAAATTAAATTGTTTTGTAACCGTAACATGTGAATATACTAAGTTTGACAACCCATTTAGAGAAACAGCGGGCGAATTTACATATTGGAATAAGCAAGCAGGATCTATTGGTTTAATTACAACTACCAGGCAAGTATTTGTTAATTTCGGTATTACTTTTAATAATACTTTAGGACAATATCTATTCTCTTATAGTGATAATGATACTTATGAAGATTACGAATATCCTTCTATGGCTGAAGCTCTCAGGTTGGCAAAAAATGATCCTGTTATATCTGGGAATTCTCAAAGGCGTTTAGTGTTCTTTATCGGAGACCCAGCCATGAAATTGGCTTTCCCTAAGCCAAATATAAGATTAACAGAAATTAATGATGTACCTATTACTCAAGCAACAGATACATTAAAAGCATTAAGTTACGTGAAATTAGCAGGTCAAGTAGTTGATGTTTCTGGAAATTTAATCACTAATTATAACGGTACACTTTCAACAACTATTTATGATAAGTCGATAAATAGACAGACGCTTGCTAATGATGGTACACGACTAAATGGGGAAATAGTAAGGTTAGACTTTGAAACACTTGGAGAAATTATATTTAGAGGTCAGGCATCTGTAAAAGACGGTCAATTTGAGTTTGATTTTGTAGTACCAAAAGATATTGGTATTCCTGTTGGGTTTGGAAAAGTAAGTTTTTATTCAAAAAATGAAGCACTATCCCAAGATCAAGCTGGGGCGAGTATTAATACAGTTAGAATAGGAGGCGTGAACGAAAATGCAGCAGAAGATAATATAGGGCCTGTTATTACACTTTATATGAATGATGAGAATTTTGTCTCGGGAGGAATAACGAATGAGTCTCCTACATTATTGGCTAAAATGGAAGATGCGAATGGGATTAATACAGCAAGTGGTATTGGGCATGATATCGTTGCTATAATAGATGGAGATGAAACAAATCCGGTAGTTCTTAATGATTATTATCAAACAGAAGTAGACGATTATCAAAAAGGTGTAGTAAGTTTTCCGTTTAGAGATTTAGAGCCAGGGCTTCATACTTTAACCTTAAAAGCCTGGGATGTCTATAATAATTCTTCAACTTCTGAAATTCAGTTTGTTGTATTCGATAAAGATCAAGAATTGGTTATAAATAACGTGCTAAATTATCCAAACCCTTTTGTGAATTATACAGAATTTTGGTTTAATCACAATAGTTCGGAACCTTTAGACGTTTCTATACAGATATTCACTGTTTCCGGGAAACTGGTAAGAACGATTAATGGACAAACAACAGGAGGTATTAAAACGACTAGTTCACTATCTAGAGATATTGTTTGGGATGGGAGAGACGATTTTGGGGATAAAATAGGAAAGGGTGTCTATATTTATAAGCTTACAGTTCACTCAAATTTATTAAATAAAAAAGTAGAAAAAATAGAAAAACTCGTTATATTGTAATCAAGATTTGGAATAAGTAACAGATCAAAGATAGATGAGTTTTTAAAATAAAATTATATTTGTTAACTAAACTTAATACATGAATAATAGAATATTAATAGCATTAGCCTTTCTTTTTGTGTTAAAACTAAATGCTCAAGAAACAATTATTTTTCCAAACCAAGACAGGAGAACTATTACTACAGGAGTGCCGTTTTTACAAATTGCATCAGATGCCCGTGCAGCTGGTATGGCCGATATGGGTGTTGCAACCTCTGTTGACGCATTTTCACAGCAATGGAATTCATCTAAATATGTGTTTTCGGAAACTAAATCAGGTATTGGAGTAAGTTATACGCCTTACTTAAGTAAATTGGTAAATGATATTTTTTTAGGAAATGTTACGTATTTTAATCGTTTAGATGAACGTAGTGCATTTGCAGTAAGTTTAAGGTATTTTTCTTTAGGAGATATTGAGTTTGTAAATGGTCCAGATGATACACCTAGGGTGCAAAAACCTAATGAGTTGTCTCTTGATGCATCCTACGCTTTAAGGCTATCAGATCAATTTGCTATGTCTGTAGCAATGCGTTATTTACGTTCGGATTTACGTATACAAGGAGTAGGCGGAGATATCAAACCAGCAAGTACGTTTGGTGTGGATATTTCTGGTTTTTATCAAAGTGAAGAAGAAGCTTATGCCGATTTTAATGGACGATGGCGAGGTGGGTTTGCTATTCAGAATATAGGACCAAAGTTTAAATATGATGAAGGTGGTGAAGAGAATTTTCAACCTACAACCTTGCGTTTAGGAGGTGGATTCGACTTTATATTTGATGATTATAATAAAATTGCTGTAACTGCAGAAATAGGAAAACTATTGGTGCCAACACCACCTGTTTATGGGTATGTTGATGCAGACGGTAATGAGTCACAAGCAACAGATGGTAGTGAGCCAACAATCATCGTTGAAGGTAAAGATCCCGATGTTAGTTTTTTAACAGGAATGTTTCAGTCATTTGGTGATGCGCCAGACGGCTTTAGTGAGGAGTTAAAGGAGTTTACATGGTCATTAGGGGCAGAATACGTATATCAAGATTCTTTTGCTTTCAGAGCTGGTTACTTTAATGAAAGTGAAGATAAAGGTGCTAGAAAGTTTTTGGCATTAGGAGCTGGTTTTAAAGCTAATGTTGTAAATATTGATTTGTCATACTTGTTTTCAGCGTCTAAAGTGCAAAGTCCTTTAGAGAATACATTACGTTTCTCATTAACCTTTAATATTGGTGCAGATGCATATAATGAGTATTAATTAAAGCTATAATAAAAGGATATTAAAAACTATTGTTCATTGAGCAATAGTTTTTTTGTTTATAATATTTGTAAATTTATTTAATACATTTTGAATATGAAGGAAATAAAAATAGAGACAACACTATATATTTACCAAGGTTTAGACGAGCTTCCAAAGGAAATCATTTTGCTAATGCAAAAAGCTTTTGGAGCTCGTGAAAATGCTTACGCTCCCTATTCAAGCTTTAATGTGGGAGCGGCACTATTGTTGGATAATGGTGAAATAATTACTGGTAGTAATCAGGAAAATGCATCGTACCCATCAGGGCTATGCGCAGAACGCACTGCAATTTATTATGCAGGCTCACAATACCCAAAGGCAAAAATAATCCGCATGGCTATTTCGGCAGGATCAAAAAATAATCAAACGACTAAGCCTATCCCTCCTTGTGGTGCCTGTAGGCAAGCTATTGCCGAATATGAAGTGAAACAGGATACCCCTATAGAAATTTATTTTATGGGAGAAACGGGAAAAGTTGCTAAATCCAATTCTCTCGCAAACTTGTTGCCTCTAGTTTTTGATAAATCAGTGCTTTAACACTGAAGTGTTTTAAATTCATAATTTTTTTTAAATAATATAACATTCAATATAAAAAATTATTAAATAAGCAATCTTGCCTGTAAAGTGTTTTTTTTTTGATATTTTTTTTACTTTAATGAATTTACGTTTTTGCAATAACGAGCAATGTATTACTTTTGTATTTGCTTAATTAAAACCTAATATTAGTCGATGCAAAAAATCACTAAAGAGACATACCTAAAATGGTATGAGGATATGCTGTTTTGGAGAAAGTTTGAAGATAAACTGGCAGCTGTTTATATACAACAAAAAGTAAGAGGATTTCTTCATTTATATAATGGTCAAGAAGCAGTTTTAGCAGGTGCTTTACATGCTATGGATTTGACAAAAGATAAAATGATTACAGCTTATAGAAATCATGTACAGCCAATAGGTATGGGTGTCGATCCCAGACGTGTTATGGCAGAGTTATATGGTAAAGCTACAGGGACTTCACAAGGACTAGGAGGCTCCATGCACATATTTTCTAAAGAACATCGTTTTTATGGAGGTCATGGTATCGTAGGAGGACAAATTCCTTTAGGAGCAGGTATTGCTTTTGGTGATAAATATCATGGTAGCGATGCTGTAACGTTATGTTGTTTTGGAGATGGCGCAGCTAGACAAGGATCACTTCATGAGACTTTTAATTTAGCAATGCTTTGGAAACTTCCAGTAGTGTTTGTTTGCGAAAACAATGGTTATGCTATGGGAACGTCGGTAGAACGTACTGCAAATCATGGTGAAATATGGAAATTAGGTAAAGGTTATGAAATGCCATGTGGACCAGTTGATGGTATGAATCCTATAAAAGTAGCTGAAGCATTTGATGAAGCTATACAACGTGCACGACGTGGTGAAGGACCTACGTTTTTAGAGTTGAAAACATATCGATATAGAGGACACTCTATGAGTGATGCACAGCATTATAGAACTAAAGATGAAGTGGAAGAATACAAGAAAATTGATCCTATTACTCAAGTGAAAGACATTATTCTTGAAAAGAAATATGCTAGTGAAGATGCTATTAAAGTGATTGATAAGCGCGTAAAAGATTTGGTTTCTGAATGTGAGAAATTTGCTGAAGAATCACCATTTCCAGATAAGAATGTGATGTACGATGTCGTTTACGAACAAGAAGATTATCCATTTATACAACATAAATTATAAGCTATGGCTATAGTAATTAATATGCCGCGTTTAAGCGACACCATGGAAGAAGGAACGGTTGCAGCTTGGTTAAAGCAAGTAGGCGATAAAGTTGAAGAAGGTGATATTCTTGCAGAAATAGAAACGGATAAAGCAACTATGGAGTTTGAATCTTTTAACGAAGGTACTTTACTTCATATTGGTGTTCAAGAAGGAGAAACAACCAAAGTAGATGAGTTATTAGCTATCATTGGAGATGAAGGTGAAGATATAACAAGTTTATTAAGTGGAGGTAACACATCTACCGAAGTAAAAGAAGAAGCTGCTCCAGCTGAAACAAATGATGCGCCTGCAAAGGTTGAGTCATCTGCAAATGTTGCATTGCCAGAAGGCGTTATTGTTGTAACCATGCCACGTTTAAGCGATACTATGGAGGAAGGAACCGTTGCAACATGGCTTAAAAAAGTAGGTGATACTGTTGAAGAAGGTGATATACTAGCCGAAATTGAAACGGATAAAGCGACCATGGAGTTTGAATCGTTTCAAGCGGGAACATTACTTCATGTAGGATTGCAAGAAGGAGAATCGGCAAAAGTAGATGACCTATTAGCTATTATCGGTCCTGCTGGAACCGATGTTGCAAATGTTGCAAGCAACTTTAAAGTAGATTCAGGTTCAACAAAAACTGAAGAAGCTCCTAAAAAAGAGGCTCCTAAAGCAGAGGTTGTAAAACCAAGTGCACCAGTTGCTGTAACATCAACAAGTGGTGGCCGATTATTCGCGTCCCCATTAGCTAAAAAGATAGCAGAAGAAAAAGGTATTAATTTATCTCAAGTCCAGGGTTCTGGAGAAAATGGACGCATCATCAAGCAAGACGTTGAGAATTTTGTTCCAGCTTCTTCAGGAACATCCGTTGGTAAATTTGTCCCAACAGGGCAAGAAGATTTTGATGAGGTTACTAACTCACAGATGCGTAAAGCCATTGCTAAGGCATTAACGAATTCGAAATTTACTGCACCACATTATTATTTAAATGTAGAGTTTGATATGGAAAATGCGATAGCGTTCCGTAAACAATTTAACTCTATTCCAGATACAAAAATATCATACAATGATATCGTTGTTAAAGCTTGTGCATTAGCATTAAAACAGCACCCACAAGTAAATTCACAATGGTTCGCGGATAAAATGCGTTTAAATAACCATGTTCATGTTGGAGTAGCAGTTGCCGTTCCAGATGGACTTGTAGTTCCTGTGGTTAAGTTTGCTAACGAACAATCATTGCCACAAATAGGAGCGGCAGTTAAAGATCTTGCAGGAAAAGCCAGAAACAAAAAATTAACTCCAGCCGAAATGGAAGGTAGTACATTTACAGTTTCTAATTTAGGTATGTTTGGTATAGAAAGTTTTACGTCTATTATCAATCAACCAAATTCGGCCATTCTTTCTGTAGGAAATATTATTGAGAAACCAGTAGTTAAAGAAGGTAAAATAGTTGTTGGAAATACTATGAAATTGTCTTTAGCCTGTGACCATAGAACGGTTGATGGTGCTACGGGAGCACAATTTCTTCAAACATTAAAAGACTATATTGAAAACCCGGTAACTATGTTGGTATAATAAATTCCTGCGAAGGCAGGAATCTTTTCATAAAAAAAACCTGTTTTATTCGTTTGAAACAGGTTTTTTTTATCTTTAAACTCTAATAAATTTACGATGAAAAAACTATTGAGTATTATAATAACCATAACATTTTTAAGTTGTGGAGGGCAAAAAGAAATCTCGGGAGTAAAAAAAACGAGTGAAGAGAGTCATAATATACTAGCTTTAAAAGAAAATGTAAAGTCGAGTTTAGAGTATTTAGCTTCTGATGCTTTAGAAGGAAGAAATACAGGGACTGCAGGCATTGAAAAAGCAGCTGTTTTTATCGAAAACTTTTTTAAAGAAAATAAGGTTCAGCCGTATTATGAAACTTACAGAGATAGCTTTAATTTAGATAACATTGTAGGTTATAATATTGTGGGATATATTGAAGGGCATGATTCAGAACTGAAAAACGAATTTGTAATACTTGGGGCTCACTACGATCATATAGGTACAGCAGAATCTGTAAATGGGGATAGTATTGCCAATGGAGCCAATGACGATGCCTCTGGTACGGTGGCAGTTATGGAATGGGCTAAATACTTTTCTAAATCAAAAAGCAATAAACGGAGCATTTTATTTACATTATATGCGGCCGAGGAAATGGGGCTAAAAGGTTCTGGTCATTTGGCAAAACGATTGAAAGATGAAGCGCTTAATTTATATACCATGATTAATTTTGAAATGATAGGAGTTCCAAGAGCAGAAAATGAAACCATGGCTTATATTACAGGTTATAAAAAATCCAATATGGCAGAGAAACTAAATGATTATGCAAAAGGGGACATCGTTGGCTTTTTAGCACAAGCCAAAGCGTATAATCTGTTTATGCGCTCTGATAATTATCCTTTCTTTAACGCGTTTAAAATACCAGCTCAAGCGATATCTACTTTTGATTTTACAAACTTTGATTATTACCACCATGTAGACGATGAGACCGATAAAATGGATTTTGAACACATGACATCTTTTATAAATAAAATGATTCCAGCTTTAGAGGGTATGATTAATGCCGAAACAAAAGAAATTAAAATGAACAATGAATAAAAACATAATTATAACAGGAACAAGTAGAGGTATTGGTTTCGAGTTGGTTCAATTATTTGCTAAAGCTGGGCATAATATATTAGCATTATCTAGAAACAGTAAGCCCATAGAAAATCTTCAGTTAGAAAATGTGACGTCCTTTTCATTTGATTTAAGTAAAAATGATGATTATAAGAAAGTAGAAACCTTTATTAGTTCTCATTGGAACCAAGTAGATATTTTAATTAATAATGCAGGAGCTTTGCTTAATAAGCCTTTTTCTGAAACTTCAATGACCGATTTTGAAAAAGTATATAAGACCAATGTTTTTGGAGTATCAGAAATGACTCGAATTATATTACCATCTATGAAGCGTCATAGCCATGTTGTAACCATTAGTTCGATGGGTGGCGTTCAAGGAAGCATGAAATTCCCAGGATTAAGTGCTTATAGTTCTAGTAAAGCAGCTGTAATAACTCTAACAGAATTGTTAGCCGAAGAGTATAAAGAAACAGGACCAAGCTTTAATGTATTAGCTTTGGGAGCTGTGCAAACTGAAATGCTAGAAGAAGCTTTCCCAGGGTATGAAGCACCGACTACAGCATTAGAAATGGCACAATATATTTTTGATTTTTCGCTTAACGGAAATAAATATTATAACGGAAAACTACTTCAGGTTTCTAGTTCTACGCCTTAAACTAAGTTCTACTAATTTTAAAGTAGATTACAGTTGAACATGGCTACTAAAAAGATGGCTGTAATACCTATTGGGTTTCAAAATGAGACATATCATTCGTTTAGGTTGCTATCTTTTATTTTGGAATTTTTTTAAGAATTTACCCACATAAAAAGAAACGAAAAAATAACCTTCATTTTTATATCCATCTCTAATTTTTTGAAAAGCAATTCGGATTTGAGATTCTACGGTTTTTTGTGAGATATCTAATTTTTGAGCAATTTCTTTATATTTCAAACCATCTCTTTTGCTTAAAAGGAGGATTTCTTTACAGCGAGGAGGCAGGTCTTGTACAAGTTTTAATAGTTTTTTTAATCTCTTTTGCCCTTCTTTTTCATCATCATGAACCCTCGTTTTTAAAGCAGATGTTTTTAATTCATCTAGAACTTTATTTCTAAATTTATCTTTTCTATATTGATCTATATATAGCCTATATGCTAATGTGAAAAGATAGTTTTTTAATGATGAATTTTCTAATAAGTCTTTTCTTTTATTCCATAAAATAATAAAAGCTTCTTGAACAATATCTTTAGCTTTATCTTCATCGTAAGTAAATGTCTTGGTGTAAGTTAATAAAGGTTTATAGAATTTTTGAAAAATTAATTTAAATGCTATATCATCATTTTTCTTAATTTTTGAAATTAATTTTAATTCTGTCATGACAGTATAAAAGAAATGTTAAATTATTGAATATCTGTTTCTATTCATAACCTGTAATATTATCAATAATAAGTCTATTTTAAAGAGCAAATGTAACCTACGCGACTCTTTTATCAAAATTTGCTACGAAACTGAATGAATCCATTGCTGTAATTTTAACCAAAACTAAATTAATATTTTATATTATAATATTACGGATATTCAATTAAATTTTATATCGGAAAGTATTTTGAAATACAGCTTCTGCTAATATCATTGAATTTTTAAAAAATGAATGATAAGAAAGTTAAAGCAATAAAATGATTTTTAATATAAAAAATAAACTCTACTAACTTCAACATATTGTAGATAGTAACATGTTTTTGAATGACAGTTTTTGATGTAATATGAAAATAATTTTTTTTTTTTTAAGGGTATTTAATAAGCTATACGTTTAATAAATAAAGTCGTACGTTTAATCGTATATTTTTATTTAGAATTAATATGAATTTTATAAAAAACAAGCATCTTGGATAATATTATTAGAAAATATTTTCTTGACAGTATTAGCACATCAGAGTTGAATTTGCTATTAGAATGGTTGAAGAATGAGGAAAATGAAAAGGTGTTTAAAAGATATGCAAGAGAATGCTATGATTTAGACCTTGCCCTACAAGAAGTTGATGTTGATTATGAATATCAAATATTAATAAATAAAATAAGATATAAGAAAAGCTTTTATCAAAAATGGGGTAAATGGGCTGCTGTTTTTGTAGGAGTTATTGGGCTTAGCTGGTTCTTTATGCTAAATGATTCTACACCAAAGACTAGTATAGATAATAATGCAATTACTTTAAAATTAGATAATGGTGATATTAAAATTGTTACTGAAGATGGAAATGAGAAAATTTTAAATAAAAAAGGAGAAATTGTTAGTGTTAAAGAAGGTGATGAGCTTAATTATAATAAATTAAGTGACGAGCAAAATAGTGAGAAACTGGTCTTTAACGAATTAAATATTCCTTATGGGAAAAAAATGAAGATTGTTTTATCTGATGGAAGTTTAGTTCATTTAAATGCGGGTAGTACATTGAAGTATCCTGTTAAATTTTTGAACGGGATGGAACGAAAAGTTTTTTTAAGTGGCGAAGCGTATTTTGATATAGCTAAGGATAAACTGCACCCTTTTATTGTAAATACCCAAAATATAAATGTTCAAGCTTTAGGAACTAAATTTAATGTTAATTCTTATAAAGAAGATAATGAAATAAGCACTGCTTTGGTAGAAGGTTCTGTTGGTGTTTATAACGTAGACGAAAAGTTTGATGCGAAAGCTTCTACTGTATTAATGCCAGGTTATAAAGCTTCTTGGAATAAATCAGAAAATAGAATGAACATAAATGAAGTTGATATTGAAGAATATATAGCTTGGACTAAAGGTCAATTACTATTTAAATCAAAATCATTTTCTGATATTATTAAAGTTTTAGAAAGAACTTATGATGTAACCATAATAAACAATTACCAATTTTTAAATGAAGAGCGTTTCATTGCAAAGTTTGACACAGAAACCATAGAACAAATACTTATTTCATTTCAAAACAGCGAGAAATTTTCATATAAAATAAATGAAAATAAAATAACAATAGATAAACCTAACTAAAAAAAACGCCAATGATAAAAAACTAACAATTAGATAATTTAGAACAAGATCTTATTGTAAAAAAAAATCGAGAAGTATTGGAGTACTCCCCGATTAGACAATAAGATTTAATCAATGTGAAACAATTTATTAACTAAATCAATACAAAAGTATGGAAAAATCCTTTACTAAGAGGTTATATTTAAATATCCTCCCTAAATTGAGTTTAAAAATGAAATTAACAATATTATTAATATTCTTTTCTCTTTTTAAAATTCAAGCTGAGTCATATTCTCAAAATACTAAAATCACACTTAATTTACAATCGGTAAAGATTATTACAGTATTAGAGACTATAGAATCCTTATCAGAATTTAAGTTTTTAACAAATGAAAAATTAATTGATCAAACTCGTTTAGTTTCAATCAATGTTAAAAATAAACGGATTTATAAAATATTAGATGAGTTATTTGCAAATCAAGATATAACATATAATGTTGTTGATAGGCAAATTATTTTAGCAAAAAATGATTTAAAGAATCAGGCTGTTAAAAGGTTAATTCCTCAAAAGAATGAGCAGCAAAATCAAGAAAAAGAAATAAAAGGAACCGTTAAAGATGAGGGAGGAAACCCTTTGCCTGGTGTTACTGTTCTTATTTTAGGTACAACAAATGGCGTCGCAACAGATTTTAACGGAGAATATTCAATTAAGGTTTCGGTTGGTGAGGCTTTGCAGTTTTCCTTTTTAGGATTAAAAACTAAAATAGTTACTGTTGGAGAATCTGATACTATTGATGTGGTTTTAGAGGAAGATACAGATACATTAAATGAAATAGTTGTTACAGCATTAGGTATTAGAAAAGAAGCCAAAAAACTTGGATATTCGTTACAAACTGTAAAAGGAGAAGATCTTTCTAAAGTTAGAAGTGCTAATATTGCCAATACGCTTTCTGGTAGAGTTACTGGTGTACAAATTAATCAAAACGGTTCTGGTATTGGAGGTTCGGCTTCTGTAACCGTTAGAGGGATTACCTCATTAGTACCTGGTCAAAACTCTGCCTTAATTGTTGTAGATGGTGTTATTTTAGATGGTGGTGGCTTAGGTCAAGGTAGTTTTTCTGGAGGTTTGGATTATGGTAATGCTTTGTCTGACATTAACCCTGATGATGTACAGAGTGTTAATGTTTTAAAAGGTGGTAATGCTACAGCACTTTATGGTTATAGAGGAGCAGCGGGTGTTATTGTCATCACTACAAAAAAAGGTAAAGTTGGAAAAATGAAAGTGGATTTATCTTCTTCTGTAACATTTGATAATGTTCTAGTTTCCCCTAAGCTACAAAATAGTTATGGGCAAGGTCGTTTTGATGTGCCTTCTAGTCAATTGGTTTACGATATAACTCGACCAGGAAGCTGGGGACCAGCATTAGATGGTAGTTCACGTGAACGTTTTGACGGAGTAGGTACTGCACCATATAGTGCTAATCCAGGAGACTTTAAAGATTTCTATGGAACTGGCTCAACAATAATAAACTCAATAGCATTATCTGGAGGAGCAGATAATATAAATTATAGGCTATCTTATACCAATTTATTTAATCAACCTATTTTAAACGGAAGCGATTATAGACGTCATTCATTATCATTAAATACGACTGCCGATGTGACTGATAAATTAACAGTGCAAGCTAAAATAGCCTATGTGAAAAATAGTGCAGAAAACAGATCGGATATTACAGATGGTCAAGCAAATACAGTTAGGAGTTTAATATTGAAATCTAGAAATATTTCTAACGCAGATTTAGCTGCTAATTTTGTTAAAGATGATGGTACGCCAAATAATTTTGGTGGAGGAAGCTTTACAATGAACCCTTATTATGCTGTTAATAATAAATTAAATGAAGATACTAAAAACAGGTATACAGGTTTATTAAGTGCGACATATAAATTTACTAATGACTTATCTGGAACTGTAAGATATTCTCAAGATCAAAGTAATTATGAAGCATCCATTTTTAAAGGAATAGGGGTATTTGATAATGCACCTTCTGGAGAATTAGTAGAAATTACACAACAAACTACGACCTCAAATTATGATTTTTTACTATCGTATAATAAAGATATAACTAATAAAATATCATTAAATTCAACTTTTGGTTATAGTGGTTTTGAAAATAGATCAAAATCAACTAGAGTACAGGCTAATGATTTATTAGATCCTTCTCTATTCTCCGTTAATAATTTTGCAAATAAAGGAGTTAGTACGACGTTAAATCGTTTTAAATCTCAGTCTTTATTTGGTTCAGTACAGTTTGGTTTTAATAATTATGCTTTTATTGAAGTAACTGGTAGAAATGACTGGAGTTCAACATTACCTGTAGACAACAATTCGTTCTTTTATCCTTCTGTAGGGTCAAGTTTTTTATTACATGAAATTTTTAATTTTGAAAGTGATAACGTTAATTCTTTTAAACTAAGAGCTAGTTGGGCTAAAACTGGTAATGCAACTCAACCATATAGAACTAGGTCAGTATATAATGTTTCCTCTAACCCATATAATGGGCTTTCACTGTTCTTTTTAAGTAACCCAACTTTAGGAGCAGGTCCTGCAGAAGAAGGAGCAGGTCCAGGTGCTATAATTCCAAATGCGAATTTAGTTGCTGAATTATCATCAGAATATGAATTTGGTTTTGATGCAAAATTTTTCAATAATAGGTTAGGTTTAGATGTTACATATTATAATAAGGATACAAAAAACCAAATATTGTCAATTTCCCTACCACCAACTTCTGGTGCACAAGGTAAAATAGTAAATGCAGGTTTAGTAAATAATAGTGGTATCGAAATAGCTTTAACAGGAACACCTATAAAAACTGAAAACTTTGAATGGAATACAGCATTTAATTATAGCAAAAATGAAAATAAAATTGAAAGACTTGTAGAAGGCTTACCAACGGTTATTCTTGCAAGACAATTTAACGATAATGTACAGTTAGTTGCTACCGAAGGTAGTTTATATGGAGATTTAAGAGGTACAACATTCTCTCGTGATGACCAAGGCCGCGTTATGTATGATGATACTGGTTTGCCTATAATTGGTGAGCTTGGTGATATAGGTAATGTAACGCCAGATTTTTTACTTGGTATAAATAATACATTCACTTATAAAAATTTCCAATTAGGAGTTTTAGTTGATATTAAATCTGGAGGTGATATATATTCTTTTACAGATCTAGTAGCCAGTACAAATGGAAATGATATTAGAACCTTAGAAGGAAGAGATTTTTATACAGGCGGCACTGGTATATTAGTACCGGATGATGCAGTTGTTGTTGGTACATTAAGCCCAACTGTAGCAGCCAGAGGTGTAGGCTCTGCTAATTATTTTAATAGATTAGGTCAAATTTCAGAAAACTGGATTACGGACGGTAGTTTTGTTAAGTTAAGACAAGTATCATTAAGTTATAATATACCTTCTAGCTTACTTGATAAATTATCTATTGATAGTGCATCAATTAGCTATATAGGTAGAAACTTGGCAATCTTACATAAAAATACTCAAAATTATGATCCAGAGGTTGGTTTTAATACTGGTATTCAGGGGATAGAGATTTATGATTTCCCTTCTACTTCTAGTCATGGTATTAAGTTATCTGTATCGTTTTAATAAAAAAATTTAGATATTATGAAAAAAATAATTAAAATAAATTTTAAAAGCATCAAGGTGCCAACATTTAGTATTGTATTAGTGCTTGGACTTTTACTTTCTTCATGCACAGATGATTTTGAGCAAATTAACGTGAACCCAAATTTACCTGCTGAAGCCACTTCTGCATCATTATTGGGAGCTGTAGAATATTTTACATTTGCTGAACCTCGATTTGTTACTTGGAGAGGTAACTTATTAACGACGTCTCAATTTTCGCACCAGTTCTCAACGAAAGTTGCTGGAAGTTGGTGGTCAGGGTCAGATAATTATACTCCAGATCCAGCTTGGGGAAATGTAACGTTTGATAAATCATTTACAAGGAGTGGTTTAATTATGCGTAATTTATTAATTCAATATGGTAATGAAAATGACGCAAATGGTCAAGCAATGATGAAAATAATTATGTCCTTATTTCATCAAAGGGCGACTGATAATTTTGGAAGTATTCCTTATTCTGAAGTTATATTGCCTCAATTGGAAGTTGATCCTCCTAAATACGATACTCAAAAAGATATCTATAAGGCTATTCTTGAGGATTTGAAAAGTCAGATGGATGCTCTAGGCAGTTCTACTACAACTATAGGTGGTGCAGCAGGAGATTTTATTTATGAAGGAGATCCACAAAAATGGAAAGTTTTAGCTAATACATTACGTTTACGTATGGCATTAAGAAGTAGAGATGCTTTTAATGCAGATGGTGAAAGTGCATTTATTGATGGTGTTATAGCAGATTGTTTATCAAACACATTAATAGACGGAACAAATGAAGCAACATTGACACGTTCTGAAGGTGCTTTAACCAATGCTAATCTTGATGGTGGTTTTGAAGATGTGTTTTGGGGATTTGGAGCTGGAGCAGGCGGAACAGGTGTAACAGGATCTAAATGGATTCTGACGGAGAAATTAGTTGCTTTTATGAGAGATAATAATGATCCTAGATTAACACAAATAGCAACTGAGGCTGAGAATGGAGGCTACTCAGGAGGTTTTATTAATTCAAGAACAGCAGCAGTATGGGAAGATGTGTCTAAACCTTCGGAAAGAATAGTTGGAACTGCTTTTGACGAAATTTCAGGTATGGCACCTGTAATGGTTTTAACAGCAGCAGAATCTTACTTCTTGCAAGCCGAAGCTGCATTGTTAGGCTATGGTGGAGATGCTAATAGTTTGTATCAAAGTGGTATTTTAGCGAGTATATCCTTTTGGGGTGCAGATGCAGGTACTTTTATAGCAGATGAGGCTATAGCTACTTTGAGCGGTACAACCGAAGATCAATTAAACCAAGTTTGGAACCAAAGATGGTTAGCATCTTTAACAAATGGTTATGAAAGTTGGGCATTGGTAAGAAGAGCAGATCTAATTCCTCAAATAACAGATAATGTTAATTTTTGGGTAACAGAGCCGAACAATGGTAATGTCCCTAAAAGATTTCCATATTCTCCTACAGAGAAAACCTCTAACACTGTTAATGTGGACGCAGCAATAGCCGAACAAGGTCCAGATCTTATGACTACAGCACTTTGGTGGGATGTTAATTAATATTGAATTATTCTTAAAGCCTCATACATCTATCTTCATAAATGAGTATTTGAGTTAGTTTGGTTAGTAGTTAGTTGATTAGATAAGCGAGGGATGCAAATAATCCCTCGTTTATTTTACCTATAAACAATACCTATAAATATAAACCATATTGTTTTGGATATGAATAACATATCTCATATGATGGCAGGTACGTTTGAAGAAACACGTTTTTAAAAAATTCATAATGTGATTTTTGAAGGGTTAATGAAGGATCTATTGAAGATGCCATTTAATAAGAATAAAAGATAAATCTTGTGTTTTGGCTTGGCTAAGAACGCTTTGCTAATTATGCTTTTATTGAGACGTTTAGAAGATATTATTTTTAAAATTTTATGTCAAAAACTAATATCATAAAATTATCTATATGAAAATTATAAGAAGAAGTATAATCATTTATATTTTAATAATATCACATTTTTGTGTCAATGCGCAAACAAAGTTGTCAGAAAAATACAATTTAATGCCTTGGCCAGAAGAAGTTGTAGATAATGATCAAAAATTTAGTATTGACGAAAATTTTACCATCGCAGTAAATAAAGATAAGATTAATGATAGGTTATTTAATGCTACGACAAAATTTTTAAGGAGATTGTCTGGAAGAACAGGTGTTTTTATTGATAAAGGTTTTGCATTAACAGCTAATCAGATAAAAAAAGCATCATTACGAATAAATTATGAAAGAGAGGGGGAATTAGAATTACATGAAAACGAATCTTACCAGTTAACAGTACTAAGTAGTCAAATAATTTTAACAGCAAAAACCGATATCGGTATATTGAGGGGTTTAGAAACTTTACTACAACTTAGTGCTAATACTAAAACTGAATATTTTTTTCATGGAGTAACTATTAAAGACTCGCCAAGGTTCACTTGGCGAGGTTTAATGATAGATGTAGCAAGACATTATCAACCATTAAATGTATTGAAAAGAAACCTAGATGCTATGGCTGCTGTAAAAATGAATGTTTTTCATTGGCACTTATGTGACGATCAGGGTTTTAGAGTTGAGGTTAAAGCGTTGCCTAAGTTGCACCAACTAGGTTCAGATGGGCAATATTACACACACAATCAAATTAAAGAAATTGTAAATTATGCTTCAAATTTGGGTATTCGTGTTGTTCCAGAGTTTGATGTGCCTGGACATGCATCAGCTATTTTAACAGCTTACCCGGAGATAGGTAGTAAAGATATAACCTATAAAATAGAGCGTAGAGCTGGTGTTTTCGACCCTACATTAGACCCAACAAATGATAAAACATATCAAGTAATAGATGCACTTTTCTCTGAGATTTCTCAATTATTTCCTGATAAATACTTTCATATTGGTGGTGATGAAAATAAAGGAAAACATTGGGATGAAAATATTAAAATACAAAATTTTAAGAAAAAGAAGGGTTTTAAAACAAACCATGAGCTACAAACCTATTTTAATATAAAAATTCAAGATATTCTTAAAAAGAATAATAGAACTATGATGGGGTGGGACGAAATTTTTCAACCTAACCTACCAAAAGATGTTGTTATACATTCTTGGAGAGGAAATGAAGCTATGTTAAAATCAGCAAAACTTGGGTATAAAACAATATTATCTAAAGGTTATTATATAGATTTATTAGAATCAATAAAAACACACTATAGCACAGAGCCCATACCTAATAATCATGACTTGAGCGAGGATCAGGTAAAAAATATTTTAGGAGGAGAAGCCACCATGTGGGGAGAACTGGTAACACCTGTTTCTATAGATTCTAGGATTTGGCCAAGAACAGCTGCTATTGCAGAACGATTTTGGTCTGTAAAATCGGTTAATAATATCGATAATATGCTGAAAAGATTAGAGAGTGTTAGTTTTAAATTAGAAGAATTAGGTATTACCCATATAAGAAACAGAGATGTTATTTTGCGTAACATTAGCAATAATCAAGACATAACATCTTTAATTGTATTATCAAAAATATGCGAACCCTTAAAAGCATATGAAAGAAAAAAAGGAGGGACCATTTATAAGTCATTTTCACCTTTTACTCGTTTTATAAACGCTTGTACTCCTGATGCTTTAGATGCTATTTCTTTTAATAAAAAGGTCGATAGTTTTATTGTGAATTCTAATGATCAAAGCTATAAGGACGACTTAGTATACTTCTTTGATAAATGGGTGTCTAATAATGAGGCCTTTATAAAAATAAATAACAATCCTATGCTAAATCAATTAGCTCCTCTGTCAAAAAATTTAGCAGATCTCTCAATTTTATTAAAAAAAGGAATGTCACAAAAATTAAACAAAGAAGAGTTTAAGATTGTTTCTAAATACATGAATAATCTTAACAAACCATTTTCAGACACAGAATTGGCTATTATAGACGGATTAAATAAAATAATATCAACTTTAAAATAATAAAACATTGACAAATAATAGATTTTTTTTCTTACTGATTTTTACAAGTATTTTTTCTTCATGTGAAAAAAAAGAGTTGAGTAACTCTAGCTTTGATTTTACTAAAGAATCGCTTTTCACTGCTGGAATAGAAGGACCTGCAGTTGATAGTAAAGGCAATTTGTATGCAGTAAACTTTAAAGAAGAAGGTACCATAGGTATTGTAAATGAAAAAGGTGAAAGTTCTTTGTTTACTACTTTACCTAATGGAAGTATTGGTAACGGTATTCGGTTTGACAAAGATGACAATATGTATATAGCAGATTATGTTAAGCATAACATATTATTTGTAAAAAAGGGATCAACAGAGGCGGTAGTTTTTGCACATGATTCTATAATGAATCAACCCAATGATGTAGCTATTGCACCTAATGGCACATTATATGCCAGTGATCCAAACTGGAAAGATGGAACAGGAAACTTATGGATGATTTCTAACAAAAAATTTGTCCTTTTAGAAAAAGATATGGGTACTACTAATGGTGTTGAAGTGAGCCCTGATGGAAAAAAACTTTATGTAAATGAATCTGTACAGCGAAACATTTGGGTTTACGATATAACAAGTCAAGGAAAACCAATCAATAAAAAGTTATTTAAATCATTTAAAGATTTTGGTTTAGATGGTATGCGTTGTGATAGTATAGGTAATTTATATATATGTAGATATGATAAAGGTACTGTGTTAATAGTATCACCAAAAGGGGAGGTTTTAAGAGAAATAAGGTTAAAAGGTAAAAAACCTACTAACATTGCTTTTGGAGGTAACGATAAAAAGCAATGTTTTATAACAGTTGCTGACAGGGGATGTATTGAAACATTTTTTTCTGAATATTCTGGTAGAAGTTTTAATAATTTAAATTAGTTAAAAAACAAATGATTAAGCAATTATTGTATTTAGGATTTCTTTTTATTATTGGGTGTGGCTCAAATGATAATAGTATTCAAAATACAAATGACCTTGATTTAGGTACGATTAAATCAGGTATTCAACAAGCTTACCTAAAAGGAACAACAAATACTCAATACGGTTTTTATTTATATACGCCATCTCAATATGATGCGACAAATGAAGAAAAATTTCCTTTATTAATTTATCTACATGGTGCTGGATCAAGAGGAGATAGCTCTATTAATCCAAATGATTTGAGTGTTATTTTACTAGATGGGCCACCATCTTTGATTAATGAAATTCGCTGGAATCCAAAACATCCTATGATAGTTGCATCTCCACAATCCCCAACCGTATGGAACACAGAGCATTTGCATGATTTCATAAGCTCTTTAGTTGAAAGCTTAAAAGTAGATACACAACGAATTTATATGACAGGTTTTAGTATGGGAGGTAAAGGGTGTTTTGATTATGTTTCTAATAAAGGGGATGACTCTTATGTGGCAGCCTTAGTTCCAATTGCAGGTTTTGGAGATATTTCCAAAGGTAAACAATTTAAGAATATTCCTGTTTGGGCGTTTCATGGTGATGCAGATAACATAGTTCCTTATAGTTCATCAGTATCAATGATAAACGCAATTAATGCAGAAGATCCTGCCACAAGAGCGAAACTTACAATATACCCTGGCGTTAATCATAATTCATGGACAAGAACTTATGATAATACAGCAATAGGAGAAGGACATGTAGATTATGACCCTTTTGATATAACTATTTATGAATGGATGTATTTATATAAAAAATAACTGAAGATTAAATTGTAATATTTTGTAAATAAAGACTTATTAGCTTTCAAATAATAGAAAAAGTCAAGATGAGTTCATAATCTAATTAAACATATAAAAATAAAACTAGCTTTTTATAGCTAGTAGAATAAATTAAAAATAACGTAACTCAATATGAAAAAACGACATTGCTTTATATTATTAATGATTTTGATAATCACTTCGTGTAAAGATTATAAATCAGAACATTTAGCTAATAATATCAGTATAATACCTAAGCCTGTTTATTTAAAACAACTTGAAGGGGGATTTTTATTGAATGATAAAACTTTTTTTGTGTCATCAAATGAAGAAGAAGATAAAATAGCTTCATATTTTAATGAAAAAATAAAGAAATCAACAGGATTTAAATTAAATATAAATCGTAAAAAATCAGGTACCAATAATATTATATTTAAGATAGATAAAGACCTTGAATTGAATAAAGAAGGGTATATTCTAAATGTTTCATCTGATGAAATTGTGGTTAAATCGAAGCATTATCAAGGTCTTTTTTATGGTATGCAAACTATGATGCAGCTTTTACCTCCCGAAATTGAAAGTGATGTTATTGCTCCCAATGTAGAATGGGTGATTCCAAATGTTGAAATAAAAGACCAACCTGAATTTGGATGGAGAGGATTAAATTTAGATGTGAGTCGATACTTTTCTTCAGTAGATTTTATAAAAAAGCAGTTAGATATTCTATCACTATTTAAAATTAACAAATTCCATTGGCATTTAACAGACGACCAAGGATGGAGGGTAGAAGTAAAAAAATATCCTAAACTCACAACAATAAGCTCAAAAAGGAAAAATGATGATGGAAGTATTTATGGAGAATATTATACACAAGAAGATATTAAAGAAGTAGTTGCTTATGCTAAAGAACGCTTTATAGACGTTATGCCAGAAATAGATGTGCCTGGGCATGTCGTTGCGGTATTAGCTGCCTACCCGGAGTTGTCTTGTGCAGAAAAGCATTTAGAGACTAGAGTACTGTGGGGAATAGACTCGAATATTCTCTGCGCAGGCAAAGAAAATACTTTTAAATTTTTAGAAGATGTTTTTGAAGAAATTGTTCCATTATTCCCTTTTGATTATGTTCATATAGGTGGCGATGAAGTTCCAAAGAATGAATGGGAATCTTGCCAGCGTTGTCAAAAAAGAATACAGGACGAAGATCTTAAAGATGAAAGTCAATTACAAAGCTATTTCATGACTCGAGTAGAAAATATGCTAAAAAAACATAATAAGAAAATATTTGGATGGGACGAAATTTTAGAAGGCGGTATATCAGAAACAGCAAATATCATGTCTTGGACTGGCGAAGAAGGCGGTATTACTTCTGCAAATGCTGGACATGATGTCGTTATGAACCCATCTAAATATACATATATTAATTTTTATCAAGGAGACCACCATGTAGAACCCATGGCTTTTGGAGCATATATCTCGTTAAAAGATATTTACAATTATAACCCTATACCTTCTAAAATAGCCGAAGATAAACGAAAACATATTTTAGGATCTCAAGCTAGTGTATGGACAGAGTATGCGGCTACCGATTCCATCGTAGAGTACCAATTATACCCTCGTATACTTGCAATGGCAGAATTAACTTGGACTCCTACTAAAGATAAAAATTATGAAAATTTTCTAGAGCGTTTAAACAATCAATATAAAAGGTTGGATGAACTAGATTTGAATTATCATATTCCATTGCCAGAAGGCCCCTTGTCTAATCAAGTTGTTTTTATTGATAGTGTTTCTCTTTCGTTCAAGACAACACATCCAGTTAAAATGGTTTATACTTTAGATGGTAGCAACCCAACTAATAGTTCTAAAGAGTACCAGGAACCTATAAACTTTACAGAAAGTAAGGTGTTGAAAATTGCGTCGGTATTACCTCAGGGGAAAATGAGCTCTATAAGAAAAGTCAATATTGAAAAGAAAAAAAGTATTGAAGGGACTACGATTAATGATACAAAACCAGGTTTGTTAGTAAAAACGGTAAAAGGACATTTTAAAAATCTAAATGATGTAGATTTCACAACCAATTATACAGTGTCTAAAATTGATTCGATTCAACAGGCTAATAAGGCCTATGATTGGGGGCACTTTATAAAGGAAGACAATTTAAGAGCATTATCAATTGAAGGATATATAGATATTAAAGAAAGTGGAGTTTATTACTTTTCAAGCAATCAAGATCAAGTATGGATTGCAGGCCAGAAGGTTATTGATTACAAAGCCCCTATAAAAAAACATCCTAAAAAATCTTCGATCGCATTAGGTAAAGGAAAGCATAAATTAAAAATAATATATCTAAATAATATAGTTAAAGGCTGGGCTTCAGATTGGAATACTGTAGAGTTACGTTATAAAAAACCAAATGGCACTGAATTTTTATCTGTAGAAAGCAAAAACTTATCACATTAAAAATTTAATAGTGAAAAAAAATAAATTTCAAATACCATTTATAAATTCTGAGTTTCGATACAGTCAGTGGTACAAATGTGGTATAAAACCACTTGATTTTTATTTGTTTACTTTAATAATTACAGTCATGTTTTCTTGTGCAAAAAAGGAAGAGAAAATAGCTGTAAATACATTATTCGAAAAGATACCAAGTACATATTCAAAAATTGATTTTAGTAATAACATCTACGAAGATGAATATATGAATGCTTTTATTTATGAATATTTTTATAACGGAGCAGGTCTTGCAGTTGGTGATATTAACAATGATGGACTAGATGATATTTATTTCACATCTAATTTAGAAACCAATCGTTTATATCTAAATAAAGGTGAATTAAAATTTCAAGATATTACAGAATCTTCAAAAACAGAAGGAGGTGAAGGCTGGACCACAGGTACTAACATGGTTGATATAAATAATGACGGATTGTTAGATATTTATGTATGTAAATCAGGGCCTTTTCAAAAATCTGAAATTTTAGAAAATGAACTCTATATTAATAAAGGTTTAGATGAGAAAGGCATTCCTGTTTTTGAAGAAGAAGCCGCAAAATATGGATTGAACGATTTAAGTTATTCTATACAATCTGTGTTTTTTGACTTTGATAGAGATGGTGATTTAGATATGTATTTAATGAACCATAATCCACAAACTCTAAAAGAAGGTATTCTAGAAAACGAAGGGAGCTCAAAATTTTCTGAAATTGGAGATAAATTTTACATAAATGAAAATGGTAAATATTTAAATAAAACCCTTGAAGTTGGCATTTTTTCGAATCAAATATCTTATGGTTTAGGTGTTGGTGTTAGTGATTTAAATTTAGATGGATGGCCGGATCTTTATATTTCTAATGATTATGAAGAGCATGATTATATGTATATCAATCAAAAAAATGGCACTTTTAAAGAGGTTGTTAAGAGAGCGACAAAGCATATTTCAAATTTTTCAATGGGTAATGATATTGCTGATTTTGATAATGATGGCTATACAGATATTATGACTTTAGATATGGTTGCCGAAGATAATTACGGTATAAAAACAAGTATGGCAAGTATGAGTGTTGAAAAATTCCATGAAGGTGTAAAAGCGGGCAGGCATTTTCAATATATGTACAATACGCTTCAAAAACATACTTCCTATATAGATTCTACAAATACTCCTTTTTATTCAGAAATAGGCCAAATTGCAGGTATCTCAAATACCGATTGGAGCTGGGCGCCACTATTTGCCGATTTTGATAATGACGGTAATAAAGATATTTTTATTACAAACGGCATAAAAAGAGATTTTAGAAACAAAGATTTCTTTACCAATATGAAAGCATTTTCAAAAAAGAACAAAGATGCTTTTAACAATCCTGAGAAGCTAAATTTTTTAATTTCTAAAACACCTAACAGGCCATATAAAAACTATTTTTATCAGAATTCTGGAGACCTGAAATTTAAAAACACATCAGATATATGGTTAGAAAATAATACTAAAGGCTATTCAAATGGGGCTGCTTATGCCGATTTAGATAATGATGGTGATTTAGACTTAATCATTAATAACGTTGATGAGAAAGCTACAATTTTAAAAAACAATTCGAATCTATTAACAGATAATAGTTATTTAAAATTAGAATTTAAAGGGCTACAAAACAATACAAAAGGTATTGGAGCAAAAGCCATACTTTATACAAATAAAGGACAGCAAGTGTATGAAAATTATGTGGTAAGAGGCTATCTTTCATCTGTTTCTCCCAAAATAAATATTGGAATACCTAAAAATACACAAGTTGACTCATTAAAAATTATTTGGCCTACTGGAAAAGCACAAAATATTCAAATTAATGATCTCAATAAAACATATACCATTCATTATGATATAGCATCTTTAAACTTAACTGAGCCTTCCTATATAAAAAATAGAAAGACCTTATTTACTCTGGATAATATATCCACGGATTTAAAGCATATTGAAAACATATATGACGATTATAAACATCAGTTATTGCTACCTCATAAGCTATCACAATTTGGACCAGCAATAGCTATTGGAGATGTAAACGGTGATGGAACAGATGATATCTATTTGGGACAGAGTACAGGTGAAGCATCTCAGCTATTTATTCAAAATAAACAAGGTGAATTTATTAAACATCAAACCTTTACAAAAGATGCCATTTTTGAAGATGTTGATGCTAAATTTTTAGACCTAGATAAAGATGGTGATTTAGATTTATACGTTGCCAGTGGAGGTAATGAGTTTGAAGAGAACGCATCAAATTATACAGATAGGTTATATGAAAACAAGTCTGGAAAATTCATTAAAAGAGAAGATTTGCTTCCTGTTAATATTCACATTAGCAGCTCTAAAATAAGTGTCAACGATTTTAATAATGATGGATATCCAGATTTATTTGTTGGCGGAAGGCATACTCCCCATCAATACCCAAGTCCTACCAATAGTTATATTTTAATGAATAAAAAGGGAGTGTTAGTAGATGTTACAGAAAGCCATGCCCCCGAACTTAAACAAATTGGATTGGTAACTGATGCAGCTTGGACAGATTATGATAACGATAATGATAACGATTTACTTATAGTTGGAGAATGGATGGCTCCTACGCTATTCGAAAATAAAAATGGCACGTTTACAAAAATAGAATCCACTTTTTTAGATAGCCTTTCTGGTTGGTATAATAGTATAGAACCTGTTGATTTAGATAATGATGGAGATGATGATTATATTATAGGGAATTTAGGAGAAAATTATAAATACAAAGCGAATACCGAAGAACCTTTTGAGATGTATTATCATGATTTTGATGATAATGGAAGTAAAGACATTGTATTAGGCTATTATAATTTTGGAAAACTATACCCTGTAAGAGGAAAGGAATGTTCCTCACAACAAGTTCCAAAAATAAAAAAGATAAAACCTACATATCATGATTTTGGTAATTCAACAATAAAAGATATTTATGGAGATAATTACCTGAAATCGGCATTGCATCTATCAAGCTATAATTTTAAAAGTGGCATATTAAAGAATAACGGTAATGGTAACTTTGATTTTATACCCTTACCAGAAATAGCGCAAATTTCATCTATTAATGATATTTTAATAAAAGATATTAATAATGATGCAAAAAAAGATATCATAATAGCTGGCAATTTATTTGTGTCAGAAATAGAAACCCCTAGAAACGATGCAGGTTATGGAATCGTTCTTTTAAATAATGACAATTTTAATTTTTCATATATGAATGCTGATCAAAGTGGATTATTCATTCCGTTTGATTCAAAGAATATTAATTGGATACAAATTAGGAACGACATCTATTTAATGTCTGGTAACAATAATGATAATGTATCAACTTTTAAATTAAATTAAACAAGAAAATATGCCTTTACTTATTGTCATTATCGGAATATTGCTACTATTTCTTTTAATAGCAAAATTCAAACTCAATGCTTTTATTTCTTTTATCATCGTTTGCATTTTCGTTGGCGTATTTCAAAATATGGAATTAGAGGGCATTATAAAATCAATTCAAACAGGCATAGGGAGTACACTTGGTTTTTTAGTCATGATCTTGGGGCTTGGAGCCATGTTGGGTAAACTTGTTGCAGATAGTGGAGCAGCACAGCGAATTACTTCAAGGTTAGTGTCTAGTTTTGGTCTGAAATATATTCAATGGGCTGTTGTATTAGCAGGGTTCATTGTTGGTATCCCTATGTTTTATTCTGTAGGCTTTGTTATATTAATTCCTTTGGTTTTTACAGTAGCAGCTTCCACAGGTTTGCCTCTAATATATGTAGGTTTACCCATGTTAGCCTCTTTATCTGTAACACATGGTTTTTTGCCTCCTCACCCAGCGCCAACTGCTATTGCAAGTATGTTCAAGGCAGATATTGGAAAAACTTTATTATATGGAATTTTAATAGCTATTCCTGCAATAATAGTTGCAGGGCCTCTTTTTGCTCGAACCATTAAAAATGTAAAAGCAACTCCTCTAAAAGAATTTTACAATCCGATTGTTTTAGAGGATAACGAAATGCCTAGTATGAGTATTAGTGTATTTAGTGCGTTGTTACCAGTTATATTAATCATACTTTCAACATTAGTGACCAGTTTTTTTCCAAAAGATTTTATGTTCAAAGAAACCATCGTTTTTATGGGAAACCCTGTAGTTGCAATGCTAATTTCTGTTCTGGTGGCCATTTACACCTTGGGCCTTTCAAGAGGAAAAAAAATGACTGAATTAATGACTTCTGTCTCAAGTTCGGTAGCAAGTATAACCATGGTGTTGTTCATTATTGCTGGAGCAGGAGCCTTAAAACAAATTTTAATAGATAGCGGTGTTAGTAATTATATAGGAGATTTATTAAAAGACTCAAGCATGTCTCCGTTAATTTTAGCATGGTTAATAGCAACCATTATAAGGGTTTGCGTAGGATCTGCAACCGTAGCAGGTTTAACTGCAGCAGGAATTGCACTACCATTGGTTTCTAGTACAGGAGTAAGTGGGGAATTAATGGTATTAGCCATTGGTTCTGGTAGCTTAATGTTATCTCATGTTAATGATGGCGGTTTTTGGATGTTTAAGGAGTATTTCAATCTATCTGTTAAAGAGACTCTTTCCACCTGGACCGTTATGGAAACGACCGTTGGAGTTATGGGATTAATAGGCGTTTTAATATTAAATACATTTATATAGAGAATGAATAATTTACCATTAGAAAAAGTAAAAGAATTAGGATTAGAATTTCCACCAGCACCAAAACCAGCAGGTGTATACAGACCCGTATTAGTAGTCGACAATTTTTTATATGTTTCTGGGCAAGGACCAATGAAAAATGATGGTACATTGATGCAAGGGCGCTTAGGAGATAATTTAACCGTAGAAGAAGGTAAATTGGCAGCAAGGCAAGTAGGCTTAACAATGCTATCTTCTATACAAACACATTTTGGTAGTTTAGATAAAATAAAAAGAGTTGTAAAGGTACTAGGTATGGTAAATTGCACTCCAGATTTTATACAACAGCCTTTAGTTGTTAATGGGTTTAGCGAATTAATGGCAGATGTTTTTGGCAAAGAACACGGCATAGGTGTTCGAAGTGCTGTAGGGATGATGTTGCCCGATGGCATTCCTGTTGAGGTAGAAGCTATGTTTGAATTGTATTAAAGAATGGAACATCAAAAATGGTACGAGATAAATGATGCAGAGAATATGATGTCTCCTTCTCTTTTAGTATATCCAAATAGGATTGAAGAGAATATCAAGACAATGATTCAAATTGCAGGAAGAACAGATGCTTTAAGGCCTCATATAAAAACTCACAAAATTGCAGAAATAATTAATTTGCAATTAAAATATGGTATCACAAAGTTTAAATGTGCTACCATTGCTGAGGCTGAATTATTAGCCACATGTGGTGCTAAAGATATTCTTTTGGCGATGCAACCTGTAGGCATACAGATCAAGAGGTTTTTTGAATTGATATTGAAGTTTCCAAATTCCAAATTTTCAACCATTGTAGATTGCGAAAAAATTATCCAAGAAATTGCAAAAATTTCAGAAGCAAAAAACATACCAGCCCACCTTTGGTTAGATATTAATAATGGTATGAATAGAACAGGCGTACTCCCAAATAGTGAGGCTCTTGAATTGTACCAAAAAATAAATGACAATACAAATCTAATAGCAAAAGGGTTGCATGTATATGATGGACATATTCATGAATCTGATTATAATTTGAGGAAAGAAGTTTGTGATAAAGCTTTCTTCCCTGTTTTACAATTAAAGAATGAAATAGAAAATTCAGGAATAAAAATTAAAACAATTGTTGCAGGAGGCACACCTACATTTCCTATACACATTAAAAGAAAAAATGTTGAAGTGAGCCCTGGTACACCATTATTATGGGATCAGGGTTATGCAAGTAACTACAAAGATTTAAAGTTTCTTCCAGCTGCTGTTTTGTTGAGCAGCGTTGTAAGTAAACCTGATAAAAACCTGATTTGCTTGGATCTTGGACATAAATCAGTTGCAGCAGAAATGCCTTTTCCTAGAGTGAAAATTCTGAATTTTAAATACTCTCAAGAAGTCAGTCATAGTGAAGAGCATTTGGTAATGGGGTGCAATGAATCTGAAAAACATGAAATAGGTACTATCTGCTATGGTATACCAACACATATTTGCCCTACAGTTGCAAAATATAAAAATGTGTTAGTGGTTGTTGATGGAAAAGTCACAGGCTCTTGGGCAGTAGCTGCAAGAGATCAAATAATAACTATTTAATATCAAAACGAAAAAGAATGAAAGGGCTATACATTATAGTATTTCTTACCCTAATTGCTTGTAAAAAGGAAGAAAAAGTTACAGAAGTAGATAAGCATAAGACGAATGGAATTATAGGAACATGGAAAATGGTTTATTCAGAAATAAAAGAAGGCGATTCACTTCAAGTTAAAGACCTTTCAAAATCTGAATTTATAAAGATTATCAATAAAACTCATTTTGCTTATTTCAACCAAAATAAAGAGGCACCGAGAAATTTTTACGGTGCTGGAGGTACTTATACCTTAAAAAATAATAAATATATAGAGACTCTAACTTATGCAGCATGGGATGCCTATAGGGATAAAGATTTTCCATTCACTATAGAAATAAAAAAAGATACTCTGATTCAATATGGTGTAGAAGAAATAAAAGAAGCAAATATCAAAAAATATATTGTAGAGAAATACATTAAAATTAAGTAAAAAAACATGTTTATATTCGATGCACATCTTGACCTAGCTATGAATGCCTTGGAATGGAATAGAGATTTAACTTGGACGGTAGAAGATATCAGAACAAGTGAAATAGGAATGATAGATAAGCCAGATAGGGAAAAAAATACGGTTTCTCTAGATGCTATGCGAAAAGGGAATATAGGTCTTTGTGTGGCAACACAAATTGCTAGATATGTAAAAAAGGATAGTCATTTACCTGGCTGGAATTCGCCTCATCAAGCATGGGCACAAACACAAGGGCAACTGGCTTGGTACAAAGAAATGGAAGATCTCGGGGAGATGGTTCAAATTACCAATGGAGAACAATTAAATGCACACATAGCGCTATGGAAGAATGATACTGTTTCTAAAAAACCAATAGGGTATATCTTAAGTTTAGAAGGAGCCGATTCAATTGTTACAATTGATCACCTAGAAAGATCATATAAACAAGGGTTAAGAGCCATTGGACCTGCTCATTATGGGCCTGGGACGTATGCTCATGGTACAGATTCTATAGGAGGAATTGGTGTAAAAGGAAAAGAATTATTAAAAAAAATTGAGGGATTAAATTTAATTCTAGACGCCACTCATTTGTGCGATGTTAGCTTTTGGGAAACCATGAAGATCTATAACGGCCCTGTTTGGGCGAGTCATAATAACTGTAGAAAATTTGTGAACCACAATCGACAATATTCAGATGAACAAATTAACGAATTGATAAGTAGAGATGCGGTCATAGGAATTGCATTAGATGCTTGGATGATGGTGCCAAACTGGGTGAGGGGAGAATCTACTCCAGAAGGAATGGGAGTAACATTAGATCAAATGATTAATAATATAGATCATATCTGTCAATTATCAGGAAATTCACTTCATGTAGGGATAGGTACAGATTTAGATGGGGCATTTGGTAAAGAACAATCCCCAAGTGATTTAGAAACCATTGCAGATCTTCAAAAGATCCCATTGATGCTTTCTAAAAAAGGATATACAGAGATAGATATTGAAAATATTATGAATCAAAATTTCATACAATTTCTTCAAAGAACATGGAAATAAACAAAACCATTCTAATGTTTGGAGAGATTTTATTACGATTTTTTACTCCAAGTCATGAAAAGTTAACTCAAACCAAAACACTTGGTTTAAATATTGGAGGAGGAGCTAATGTGACTGTTCCTTTAGACTTACTTAATCATAAATAAAAATACTTATAATAACAAAAAACACTAACAGATGAAATACATATTATTATACACCTGCTCATTATTTATTTTTTTAAGTTGTACTTCTAAAAAAAATGAAAACTTAGAGCAAAACACAAACCTTACAAATAAAAAAGTTATCGCTTATGTAAATTCCTGGCAAGACAATTGGGGGGATAATTTTGAAAAGGCTAACCTGATAACCCATATAAATTATGCATTTGCCAACATAAAAGATGGAGAAGTCGTTGAAGGTAGACACACAGATTTTGAAATTATAAAAAAACTGATAAAACTAAAGGAAAAAAATAAAGATTTGAAAATATTAATTTCTGTAGGAGGGTGGTCATGGTCAAAAAACTTTTCTGATGCAGTTCTAACAGAAGCATCAAGAGAAAAGTTTGCCAATAGTGCTATTTCATTTATGAAGAGGCATAATATAGATGGTATTGATCTAGATTGGGAGTACCCAGGGCTTCCTGGAGCTGGAAATGTGCATAGACCAGAAGATAAAGAAAATTTTACCGCTATTTTAAAATTACTTAGAGAAAAGCTAGACGGAATAGCTACAAGTGAAAATCAATATTTATTAACGATAGCTTCTGGCGCTAGTCAAAATTATCTAGATCATACCAATATGAAAGAAGCACATAAATATCTCGATTTTATTAATATAATGACTTATGATTTTCATGGAGGAGGAGAGGCTAAGACTGGACATCATGCTAATCTTAATCCATCAAATTCAGACGATAATCCACTTGTAGTAAGTGTCGTTAAAGCAGTTCAAGAGCATGTAAATGCAGGTATTCCAATTGGTAAAATTGTTTTAGGAGTACCTTTTTATGGAAGATGGTGGAAAGGTGCAAACCCAATGAATAATGGGTTATATCAAAAAACAAAAGGTACTACAGGTAGTTATAATTATAATGCTATTATTGATAGTATAAATAGTAATAAAGGTTATACCGAATATTGGGATGAAGCAGCCAAAGCTCCTTATATATGGCGTCAAAAAGATTCTTTATTTATTACTTATGATAATGCTAAATCTTTAAAATATAAAGTGGATTTTGTAAATGACAAACAACTAGGTGGTATTATGTTTTGGCAATTTAATGGTGATAATGGGACTCTTTTAAATACAATTTATAATAATTTATATATAAAAGAGTAGGTATTATAACAAAAATTAGATTTTGAAAGTATATATATGGTTTTGATAAAAAAAATATGGTTATGCCTGTGCCTGTACATATTTCTTATTCAAACTAGTTATTCGCAAAAACCAGAATCATCTATTGTAAAATGGATTGGAAAACATGCTATTAAAGTAAAATCTATATCACCAAATACTATTGATTTTTCAGATTTAGAACCTTTAAAAAAAGTGTTAGCGAACACACAAATTGTATTGCTTGGTGAACAAAGTCATGGTGAAGCATCTGCTTATTCTGCAAAAGTGAGATTGGTGAAATTTTTACACCAAAAAATGGGGTTTGAAGTTCTGGCTCTTGAAAGTGGTATGTATGATTGTGTAAAAATTGCACAACAATTGGAACTAGGTGGTACCATGGTAAAAGAAAAAGAGGATAGTATATTTTATATGTATTCTAATAGTTTGGAGGTGAGGTGTTTATTTGATTATATAGACACTCATAAAAATACCAAAACGCCACTTTTATTTACTGGGATGGATAGTCAGCATACTGGTGAAAAATCACAAAGTTTTATGATTAATGATCTTGCAGCATTTTTAAGAAAGTATAATTCCGAAATCCCTAATACAAGAAATTGGAAATTATTCAGCAAAAAATCTGCAGATATTTTTAGGATGCAAAAAGAGGTTGCGCTGGGAGAAAAACTTGTTTTTTACGAGGTTTTAGAAAGTATAAAAAAGCGCCTGAAGGCCATAGCTTCAAAAGAGAGTAGTACTATTTTAGAAAATTCCAATTTCTGGCTTCAAATTCTTGCCAGTATAGAATCTCAAGCCAAGAGGTATTGGAGAGATATTGAAGATATGGATCGAGATCGTCAAATGGCAAAAAATATGAGTTGGTTAGTGAATAATCCTTTTAAAGGAAAGAAAATAATTATTTGGGCTCATAATTTTCATATTGCAAAAAATGTTGGAGATAAAAAACCAATGGGGCATTTTTTAAAAAATGAATTTCAAGAAAAAATGTACATCATGGGGTTTACGGGGTATAAAGGTTCATATATCGATTTTGTTTCAGGAAAAACTATTGAAATTAAGAAGCCTATAAAAGGAAGTTTTGAAGATGTTATCAATAATGTTGATATTAAAAATGGCATAATTGATTTTAAACAACTTACCGAAGAACAAAAATGGTTGAAGCAAATGCAAAAAGGGAGGCTAGAAAATTTTAATACTTTTATAAGTGTTTTACCCGATGTTTTTGATGGTGTTTTTTATATTAAAAAAACAACACCTACTAAACAAAAATCTATAAAATAAATAATAAACATATTAAGAAATGAAGTATAAAAAATTTGGAAAACTTGATTGGAATATTAGTCAGGTAGGTTATGGTATGTGGGGAATGGCTGGTTGGTCGGAATCTGATGATAAAATATCTAATAGATCACTCGATAGAGCCATAGAATTAGGATGTAACTTTTTTGATACTGCTTGGGGTTATGCAGAAGGAAGAAGTGAACAAATTTTAGCAGGATTATTAAAAAGACATTCTGAAAAACGATTGTATACGGCAACAAAGATTCCTCCAAAAATAGATGAGTGGCCACCAAGTAAATCATCTACTTTAAAAGATATCTATCCATCAGATCATATCTTGGAGTATACCGAAAAAAGTTTAACAAATTTAGGAGTAGAAACAATTGATCTTATGCAATTTCATGTGTGGGAAGATAGCTGGGCAGAGCGTGATGAATGGAAAGAAATGGTAACAAAACTAAAACAAGAAGGAAAAGTACAATCTTTTGGTATTAGTGTAAACAGGTGGGAGCCTACCAATTGCTTAAAAGCATTAGAGTCAGGGTTAATTGATTCTATTCAGGTTATTTACAATATTCTTGATCAATCTCCTGAAGATCTATTATTTCCTTATTGTGAAAAAAATGATATTGCTGTCATAGCACGTGTTCCGTTTGATGAAGGCTCACTTACGGGGAGACTCTCATTAGAATCTAAATGGGAAACAGGAGATTTTAGGAACGTTTATTTTGGCCCTGAAAATTTACCACCTACAATAGAACGCATTGAAAAATTAAAAGGATTGGTACAAAACGAAATGCCATTAGCCGAATTAGCTTTGCGATTTATAGCCTCTCAACCAGCCGTTACTACGATGATTCCTGGTATGCGCCAACTTCGAAATGTAGAAGCCAATATGGGAATTAGTGATGGAAAAGGACTTTCTCAAGAATGGATTAATAGATTAAGAGAGCATCGTTGGGATCGTGTACCAACAAATTGGTCTTGCTAATTATAATGATATGGATAGGAGGATTTTTATGAAAAACACTTCAAAAACAGCTTTAGGCTTAGGATTGACACTTTCCTTTCCGTCTTTTATAATGGCTGAGAAAGACTCATTGTTTTTTAAAATATCATTAGCACAATGGTCATTGCATAGGAGTTTGAGAAGTGGGAAACTTACCACATTTGATTTTCCTGCAAAAGCTAAAAATGATTTTGGTATTCACGCAGTAGAATATGTCAATCAGTTTTTTCTGGATAAAGCTAAAGATTTGACATTTTTAAAAGAACTGAAACAACGTACATCTGATCTAAATGTCAAAAATGTTTTGATTATGATTGATGCAGAAGGGGAACTAGGGGATCAAAATAAAAAAGCGAGATTTCAAGCTGTAGAAAATCATTATAAATGGGTAGAAGCTGCGCAATTTCTTGGCTGTAGTTCTATTCGTGTTAACATTAATGGTAAAGGAAGTAGCATAGATGTTGCAAAAGCAGGGGAGAACAGTTTAAGACAATTATCCAATTTTGCTAAAGATTACTCTATTAATATAATAGTCGAAAATCATCAAGGCTATTCTACACATGGAGATTGGTTGTCGGAAATCATGAAAAATGTCAATCTTAGTAATTGTGGTACTTTACCAGATTTTGGCAATTTTTATGAATACGACAGATATCAAGGTGTGAAGGACATGATGCCTTTTGCAAAAGGTGTCAGTGCTAAAACCAATAATTTTGATGCCCTAGGAAATGAAACGCAAATTGACTATGTTAAAATGCTCCAGATTGTAAAAGATATGGGATATACTGGTCATATAGGAATTGAATATGAAGGATCAGACGATGATGAAGGTAAAGGTATTCGATTAACAAAAGAGTTATTAATTAAAGCTGCAAGAGGAATCAAATAAAAGTGTGCAAATGAAACTATTAAATCAGGTATTTATCATTACAGGTGCCACAAGTGGTATGGGGAAAGCTATTGCTATTTTATACGCAAAAGAAGGAGCTAAATTAATACTGAGTGGAAGAAATATTGAAAGAGGGAATGCGCTTGTAAATGAATTGAAACCTGTAACTAATGATATCATTTTTCATGCTGGGGATGTGAGTAAGCCCGAAGTAAATCAGGAACTGGTTTCCAAAGCTATTACCACTTATGGAAAACTTACAGGTATTGTAACCAATGCAGGAGTATTAGGATTAGGAAATATAACCAACATAAGCATTGAAGATTGGCACACCACTTTAAATACAAATTTTAATTCGTTCTTTTATTTATGCAAATATGCTATTTCACATATTAAAAAAGAAAAAGGAATCATCATCGCCAATGCCTCGATAGCTGCATTTAAGTGTTTCCCAAATCATGCTATCTATTGTGCGTCAAAAGCTGCATTAGTCACTCTGGTAAAACAAATGGCTTTAGATTATGGTCCAGAAATACGAATCAATGCTATTTGCCCAGGACCTGTAGATACGCCACTTATTTGGGATTCAGCAAATGCGTTTGAAGACCCTAAAAAAGCAGTTGATGATGCAAGAAAAGCGACTTTATTAAAACGTTTGGGTACACCAGAAGATATTGCTAAAACGGCATTATTCTTAGCCTCAGATGATGCTTCATGGATTACGGGTACTGCATTGACCATAGATGGAGGCATTATGGCAACTAGTTAATTTAGGTATGAAAATAAAAATACAATTGGCAGTAATGATGCTGTTCCAATATACTATTTGGGGAGCATGGTATGTTACCCTAAGCTCTTATTTAGGAACAACATTACAATTTGAAGGAACACAAATAGGTTTGATATATGGTTCATTTGCATTGGCTGCTATTATTTCACCTGCTATTGTGGGAGTATTATCTGATAAATTGTTTTCAGCTCAAAAAGTTTTAGGTGTTTTACATGTTATAGGAGCTGTTTTATTGATAGCAATCAGTTACCAGCACACCTATCAATGGTTTTATATCTTTGTTTTTATTTACGCATTGTGTTATATGCCCACTATTGCATTGACCAATACTATTGCCATGAGACATTTGAAACGCCCTGATAAGGATTTTGCAAATATCAGAGTATTTGGTACCATTGGATGGATTGTTATGGGTTGGGTTGTTGCATACTATAAATTAGAGCTAAGTGCATCACCAATATTGATAGCCAGTTTATTATCATTTATTCTGGGTGCATTTGCATTTTTATTACCTAAAACATTACCAGAATCTATAAGAGGAACAAAAGGAATTAAACAATGGTTGGGATTAGATGCATTATCATTATTTAAAAATCGCTCGTTTATGGTTTTAATAATAGCTTCACTTCTTGTGTCGATACCACTATCGTTTTATTACAGTTTTACCAACTTGTTTTTAAATGATATAGGTGTAGAAAATGCTGCAGGAAAAATGACATTAGGGCAGTTGTCAGAAATTGGATTTATGCTCCTCTTACCTGTTTTTTTTAGGTACTTTGGAATTAAAAGAGTTATGATTATTGCTATGTTTGCATGGGGGATACGATATTTGTTTTTTGCCTATGGATCGATTGATTTTATGGCGCTTCTCTATTTAGGAATCATTATACATGGTATTTGTTACGATTTCTTTTTTGTGGCGGGTCAGGTGTATGTAGATCAAAACTCACCTAATGAATTAAAAAACTCTGCACAAGGGTTATTGACGCAGGCTACCTATGGGGTTGGTATGTTTCTGGGTACATGGTTATCTGGACGTGTAGTAGATTATTATACTATAAATGAGGTCTATAATTGGCAAAAAATATGGATTATACCTAGTTGCATTGCTTTTGGAGTGATGCTGTTATTTGCCTTAGTTTTTAAAAATAAAAAAGAAATTATTGAAAATGAAATCAATGAATAAATTAAAAGTACTTATTGCAGGTTGTGGTAATATGGGCACATCACATGCCAGAGCTTATCATCAATTAAATGAATTTGAAATAGTTGGTCTGGTAAGTCGTAGTTCAGGTAGTAGAGAACGGTTATCAAAAGAACTTGGAGGTCTGCCCATGTTTAGTGATTTTGACCATGCGTTAGCAGAAGTAAAACCTGATGTGGTTTCTATCAATACCTATCCAGATACGCATGCTGCTTATGTGAAAGCAAGTTTAAAAGCGGGAGCGCATGTATTTGTAGAAAAGCCACTTGCTACTACTGTAAAGGAAGCAGAAGAATTAGGAAAATTGGCTAAAGAGCAAAATAAAAAACTGGTGATAGGCTATATTTTACGTGTACACCCAGCTTGGACAAAATTTGTAGAAGTGGCTCAAACACTTGGTAAGCCTTTGGTAATGCGGATGAATTTGAACCAACAAAGCTCTGGTGACCAATGGTATACGCATAAGCAATTAATGAATTCGATGTCTCCAATAGTAGATTGTGGCGTTCATTATGTAGATATTATGTGTTTAATGACAGAATCAAAACCTATAAGTGTAAGTGCTATTGGAGCTCGGTTATCTGATGAGATTCCAACAAACATGTATAACTATGGTCAATTACAAGTGCGTTTTGAAGATGGTTCTGTAGGTTGGTACGAAGCAGGTTGGGGGCCTATGATGAGTGAAACCGCTTTTTTTGTAAAAGATGTAATAGGACCTAAGGGAGCTGTTTCTATTACAGATAATGTAAAAGAGGAATCGCAGGATATAGAAGGACATACCAAAACAAATAATCTAAAATTACACCATAGCTTGTTAGATGCTTCTGGTAACTTCTCTAAAAAAGACGAGTATTTAAGCACAAAAGATGAGCCAGATCACGATGGTCTTTGCTTGTTAGAACAAGAGTTTTTGTTAAAAGCCATTAAAGAAGATTTAGATCTTACCGCTCATGTAAATGATGCTATAAATAGCTTAAAAATTGTTTTGTCAGCAGATGAAGCATTTAAAACTGGTAAGACAATTAACCTTTAGAAATAATAAGGTATAATTTCAGAAAAACACGATATTATTTAACTAGTAACTCTATGTATTAATTACATAAATTGGATAATGGAAGAATCTCAAAAGATAAGAATTGCACTTATTGGTCTTGGAGACATTGCTCAAAAAGCTTATTTGCCAATAGCAGCAAATCATTCTAAAGTTGAACCTATTCTTTGTACAAGAAATAAAAAAGTATTAGAACAACTCGCTATAAAATATCATATAGATAGTGTTTTTACAGATATAGATGAGTTGATTAAAACGAGGCCTGATGCAGCGATGGTCCATAGTTCAACAGAAAGTCATTATTTGTATACTTCTAAATTATTAAATGCTGGAATTCCTATATTTGTAGATAAACCACTTTCTTATTCTTTACATGAGTCAGAGAAATTGTTAAACTTGGCAACACAGAAACAATTGTTGCTCTATCTTGGATTTAACCGTCGCTTTGCTCCTTTAATCCAGTCGTTAAAGCAAGAAGAAAGTCCAGTTCAAGTTTTTTGGCAAAAGAACAGGGTAAATTTACCTGGAGATCCAAGAGCATTTGTTTTTGACGATTTTATTCATGTTGTAGATAGCCTTCTTTTTTTAGCCAAAGGACCAATTGAGAATATTAATATTTTCTCGAAGCTTCAAAATAATAAATTAGAAAGCTTACAAGTTCAATGGCAGCAAAATGGCACATTGCTTAATGGCACTATGAACCGTATCAGTGGGGTGACAGAAGAACGGGTAGAATACTATTCCAATGGAAATAAATGGGAAATAAATGAATTGGTTTCTGGTTTTCATTATAAAAATAACATACAACATATAATCAAGTTCGATAATTGGAAAAGTACTTTATACAAAAGAGGTTTTATAGATTTGTTTGAAGATTGGTTACTGGCCTTAAGTAAAAATCAATTTGATGCAAATCGTATCCAAGACATTTGGAACACTCATAGTTTATGTGAATCAATAGTAGGTGAAATTTTATAAAATATGTTTGTTTGTTAAAAATTCAAGGTAATAGAATTTCTAATACATAGTTTGGGTTAAATCTAAAAGGAAATGGAACTGATTTACTTATAGATAGTAAGAAAATGTTAATAATCTATTTATTTATCTATCTACCTATAATTTAGTCTTTTGAAATAATTACCTTGCAGGAAATTTAAACTTACAAAATATTGAAAAGAATATTATTTTTTGTACTAATAACTTCTTCCCTAACAAAAATTCAAGCCCAGTGTAATCCCCCTCAAACCATTACTATTTGCGATATGACCATAATTGATGGTGATAGTAATGGAACCCCAGATGGTATTATTAATTTGTACGATGAGTACAACGCAGTATCAGGAGGTCCCCCTATTTCTCTGGCAATAACGGGTACTTGGTTTGATCCAAATTTTAGTTTTGCGCTTGATGAAACAACAGGAGATCTGTATTTATGGGATTTATCAAATGCTTCAAGAACGACCACCGATTATCAATTTATAATTAATAATGCCAGTTGTGGTAGTGGTCCCGCAGTAACTCTTAACTTGATTTTAGGACCATTTTCTGGTGATGCACTGCCAATAATTAATGCAGATGATGTAAATATAGAAATTTGTGATGCGGGCTCTACACCAATAAATGGATGTATTTTGATGCCAGACATAGATCTTTTTCAGGCTTTAGAGTCTGTTCCAAGTCCACACCTTAACGGTACGTGGGTATATAACGGGAGTAGCCCTAATTTTGTGAGCTTAGTGGGCTCTAACTTAACGGTGACTATTCCATACCAACAAGGGCCTCCTCTGGTGGATGAAGAAACGTTTGAGTTTACTTATACGGTAATAGGCATGCCGCCATGTAATATGCCTCTTGCACAGACAACTGTAAATGTTTCAATTGTCAGGCAAGTATTTTCTGGATTTGCTCAAAATAAACGTATTTGTGAAACGGACATATTAAACGGGAATTATGATGCGGATATTGATTTAACCGACGATCAATTCTTATTATTAGAAGATATTGAAGGTGTCTGGAGCACTGATCTATTTGGAGAAATAACTTCGCCGGTAGATTCAGAAATAAACATAAGAAACATTTATCAACAAATAGTAGCTGGTAATCCAAAGTTTGGATGTAGAGAAGTGGATTTTACTTATTCGGTAGACCAACGTTCCGGAGTTTGTGGAGATGCGTCTTCTACAATTAGCTTTAAAATATATGAATATATAAGGCCATTTAACCAACAAACCACTACACCGTTTGAGTTTTGTGAAGATGCTGTCTCCATGCCAGCTTCAGTAAATTTATATGATCAATTAGAGTTTACAACAGAGAATGGTGTTTTATTTGATTATAATAGGAGCTCTTGTACAGATTGGAATTTTATTTCAGGTCCGTCAGATTTAGGTTTAGTATCCAATACTTCCGGTGACCCTTGTACGCCTTCGCTAGGATATTCTTCATTAGGAACCGTTAATTTATTAAATGCAGATCCAGGGATTTATGTTTTTGAATATGTGGTTCATCCAGAATATAACTGCTATCCTGATTTATTTGAGGTATTAAATTATAATCCGAATATCTGTGCTCCCAGTATTGACCTAAGCGGATTTTGTAATGAAGAACGTGCTCAGGTAACCCTTACGATTCATCCTAAGAATTATGCAGGAGAAGATACTTCAGGGTTACAGTTTTGTGAAACTGATCCGACCATAGCCAACCCGTTGGATTTGTTTACTTTATTAACGACAAATGGTATTGATGACCCTATTTATCAAGGATCTTTTGGGACTTGGGTGGATCTTTCAACAGGAAGCATTGTTGCAAACCCGGTTACGTTACCAAATGTAAATGGTCAGCAAACATTTAATTACTTGTACAGTACAACCACTTTAAATAATTGTGTAGATAGAGCCAGTTTGTCTTTTACGGTGTACGAAGAATATCAGTCCGGTATTAGTAATACCATAGATGTTTGTAATACAAATGCCGCTTTTAATTTATTTGATAGACTAGGAGGAAGCCCAAATACAACTGGAACCTGGTCTGGGCCAAATGGATTTACGACAACAGATCATAATGCCATGTTCGATCCTATGTCGTCTGATGCTGGAGATTATACATATACGGTTCCAGATAATGTTGATGGTACAGGTGTTCTTATGTGTTCTGGTAATTCAGCAACCATGACAGTTGTACTCCATCAAAGCCCTAGTGCTGGAAGTGATGGCTTATATTCGGTATGTCGTTCAGATTCACAAATAGATTTAGTCAATTATTTAAGTGCTACGGCAGATTCGGGAGGTACATTCGTCGATCTGGACACTACAAATGCCCTTTCAGGAAGTTTGTTGGATGTTTCTCGATTAACAGCAGAGACGTACAGATTTCAGTATGAAATTCAAGGGCATGCGTCCTGTAGTTTGAGTACAGCCATCATTTCAATCATGGTCGTAGAGGTTGCTGTTCCTACAGCCATTAATCAAACGTTTTGTGCGAATCAAGGTGCTACAGTTTCAGATCTTCAGGCAAGTAATGGTATAGATTTTAATTGGTATGATACGGCAACTTCAACAAACCCACTTCCATTAGGAACTGTTTTAATAGATGGAGAAGATTATTATGTTTCTGCTTTAGATAGTGATAATTGTGAATCGGAACGCGTACAGATAACAGTTGCTATTTTACCATTAAACCACGCGGATTGTGAACCTTGTTTTAAAGATGGTATTTCTGTTAATGGAGATGGTGAAAATGATGACTTTGATTTATGTGGCTTACCTACCGTATTTCCAAATTTCGAATTAAACATTTACAATAGATTTGGATCTATTGTTTATAAAGGAAATAAGAATACACCACTTTTTAAGGGTATTTCTAATGTAGCATTAACCATTGGAGAAGAATTACCATCTGGAGTCTATTTTTATGTATTCGATCCCAAAGACGGAGTCACTGACCCTATGCAAGGAAATTTTTATTTAAGCAGATAATAAGTCATTTATAGAATGAAAATTAAAATATTTATAGTATTCATAATATGTGGGTTATCTGCATATGCCCAACAAGAACCCCAGTATACACAATACATGTATAATATGGGTCTGGTAAACCCTGGTTATATGATTAACGAGCCTAGTATTGTACAAGTAGGGAGTTTGTACCGTACACAATGGGTAGGTATAGAAGGTGCACCAAAAACGGCTAATGTATTTGCGAATATTCCTTTAAGCGAAAAAATAGAGTTAGGTGTAAACTATTTAAATGATAATATAGGAGGGAAGATAAACCTGAGCGAAAATGTATTTAATATTAACGCAGCCTATAAAATTAATATTAAGGATAATTTAAATCTGTCCTTTGGTATTAAAATGGGATTCGACCATTTAAATTTTAGCAGTTTGGGCAGTAATGTTAGTGGAGATCCGTTGTTTCAAAATTCAAATAAAACCGTAATAAATATTGGTGCCGGCGCCTTTTTATTTCACAATAATTATTATATAGGATTATCATCACCCAATCTTATTCCGAGCGATTTAAATATTAATAGTGGCGTATTGTACAAAGACAAACCACATGTGTTTTTAATTGGAGGCTATGTGTTTGATATTAATAGTGCATTTAAATTAAAACCGTCTACAGTGGTTAAGTATGTTACAGGAGCACCATTATCGTTTGATGTTTCTACAAATGTACTTTATCAGGATATGTTCGAATTAGGGGTGTCATACCGATATCAAGATGCCATTTCTGGATTAGCTGGTATTAATATTACTCCACATTTAAAAGTGGGGTATGCTTACGATTTTAATACCAGTCAATTAAAAACTTTTAACAATGGAAGTCATGAATTTATATTGCTCTATAGATTTGATGTGTTAGGTTTAAGTAAAAAATATTCATCTCCAAGATTTTATTAATTATGATAAAAAAAATAACTTTCATTGTTATAGCTTTATTGGTAGCACAGATGTCGTTTGCACAAAAAAAAACGATGGCGGATCGGTTTTTCCAAAAAGGAGATTATATAAAAGCGGCTGAATATTATGAGAAGGAACTTAAAAAAGAACGCCATAAAAAAGCTATAGAAAATATAGCTGTTTGCTATTATAATATATTTGAATATCGCTTGGCCTCAAGATACCTTAAGCAATTAATAAAAGGGAAATATGTTGAGAAAGATAAAACGTATAACAACGCGTATAATTTTAAATTATACCAAGTATTATCAGCTTTAGGAGATTATGAAACAGCTTTAGATTATTTTAAACGATATAAAGAAAATGAGTCGATTTCTTTAAATAAAGCAGAGTCTATTGACATTATAGAAGCATTTAAATTAAAAACTCCAGATTATAAGATTAAAAAGAGTCAATTTAACTCTGATGCATCCGATTTTGGAGCTGTAAAATTTAACGATAGTGTTTATTTTACTTCCGATAGGGATAATAAACAACTTTTAAGAAAAAAGTATAAATGGACGCATCAATCTTTTCTTGATATCTATGCCGTAAAAGTCAATGAGAATAATGATACCATAGGAGCCGTTAAATCACTTACAAAAACAATAAACTCTAAATTACATGAAGGTAATTTCTGTTTTACGAGTGATGGAAATACCCTTTATATTTCAAGAAGTAACTATACAGACGGAAAGAAAGAGTTTAATGAGCAATCTGCTAATAATATTCATTTATATAAAACGACTCGAACCCATGGTAAATGGAGTAAATTAGAAAAGTTAGCATTTAATAAAAACGGATTTTCTTATCAGCATCCAGCTTTGAGTCCAGATGGAAAGAAACTCTATTTTTCATCAGATATTGAAGGCGGCTATGGTAGTTTTGATTTGTATTATGTGACTATTGAAGTAGACGGAGCTTTTAGTGAACCAGTCAATTTAGGACAAACCATTAATACCGAAAATAGAGAACATTTTCCATTCATATCACAACAAGGACATTTGTTTTTTGCATCTAATGGGCATTTAGGCTTAGGGATGTTAGATAATTTTGTTTCAGAATATGTTAATGAGACCTTTACAAAACCTATTAATTTAGGAGCGCCTATTAATTCTCGATACGACGATTTTAATTTGAACTATCACGATGCTAAAGAAGGATTCTTTTCTACAAATAGAAATAAAAAGAACGATGAAATTTTCAAGTTTAAACAAACGGGAGAAATTTTTATAAGAGAATATATTAATAGGTTTGAAGTAAGGGATATTGACACTAAAGCATACATTCCAAATGCTGAGGTGGTATTAAAAGATAAAAAAGGAAGTGAAAAGTATACCAATACCCTAGATTCTTTAGCCTTTTTCAATATTAATTTACTAGCAGATAGCTATGAGTTTACAGCTAAAAATGAAGCGTATCTGCCCAATACATTAAGTGTAACGGTTATTGAAGAGCAAGATCAAAAACACGTGTTGTATTTAAAGAAAATCCCACCACCACCTCCAGTAGACCCTGTAGAAGTGATCATTGCAGAAAAGAAAATCGATAAAAAATTAAAAGAAGAAGACCCTAAACGGTTTGAATTGTTAACAGATGTTGAAGGGCCACCAGTCGTTGAAAAAAATGGCAAATTGTTTTTTCAGTTAGCTCCTATTTATTTCGATTTTGGCATGTGGAATATCAGAGCCGATTCTAAGAAAATATTAGATGAATTAGCAGCTAAATTAGAACGGTATCCAAATATTTATTTAAAAATAAGTTCACATACAGATAGTAGGGGAACGGTACGTTATAATCAGATTTTATCAGAAAGACGCGCAGAATCCACAAGAAATTATTTAGCATTGGAAGGGTTTATTAATGCACGTCGAATGAAATTTCAAGGCTTTGGAGAATTAGAACCCATAGTACCATGTCCTATGCTAAATTGCACCGATGAAGAGCATCAGTTAAACAGGCGTAGTGAATTTGAGATTGTTAAGTATTAGAAAATTTAATTATGAGTAAATACAAGTGCGTTATTTTTGATTGCGATGGTGTATTGATTGATAGTGAAATGATAGCCACTAAAACGATGGTAGATATGGCTAATGATTTGGGCGTAAGTATTGAAATAAAAGATGCTTTGAGTCAATTTAAAGGGAAGTCCTTTAGTACCTGTATGGAAATCGTTTCAACTTTATTGGGAAAACCATTGCCTGAAACATTTGAAGCAGATTATAGAGCGAAAAGCTTTGAGGCCTTTAAAGAAAATATTAAGCCTATTGCCGGTATTAAAACCGTATTACAACATTTAGAATTGCCTTTTTGCACAGCGTCCAGTGGTCCAGAAGATAAAATCCGACTTAATTTGGGACTCAGTGGTTTATTGCCATTTTTTGAAAATAATATTTTTAGCTGTTATACCATTAAAAAATGGAAGCCAGACCCCGCTATTTTTTTATGGGCAGCGGAAACTATGGGATTTAAACCTAGTGAATGTGTTGTGGTTGAAGATAGTTTAACTGGAGTAAGAGCTGCAAAAAGTGGTGGTTTTGATGTTTTTGGGTTTACTGCTCATGATTATGATAATGAGTTAGAGAAAGAGGCTACTAAGACGTTTGGTAGTATGTCGGAGTTTTTAGAGATGATATAACCTATCTTGATCTTAAAGCTTTACCAAGTATCATCTTCCGATATTTTATTAAAATCTGTTATTTTTTGCAAAGTAAAATCTAATATTTTTGAAGACTTCTTAAAAAAAAACCTTTTAAATGCTGTATTGTCTTTATTTAAGATCTCATCTTCAATGTCTACTACTTGTTTACCTAAACTATCACGACGTTTTTCAATTAACTTAATAGATTTTAGAGTGACCCTATATTGTTTTTCTTTAAATTCTATGACAGTGAATGCTTTTACATGATTTAGACTAACCATATCTGGTGCTGACAAGTATGATGACCCATAGGTTTTGTAATCTGGAGAAAGTTGATTGATTTTAGCTGTTAATTTTTTTTCATTTACTATGATGATATCCTCAAAATAACTAGAAGTTCTCATGACTTCTATTAGTTGTTTCTTTGTTAGGTCTGTATCATAAACTTTTTGCCAAATGACTTGTCCGTTTTTTATTTTAAAATGGTCAGATTTGGAGGTGGTAAATCCAAATATAAATGTTGAGCAAAGGAGGAGAAAAAGGGATTTCATATAAAGGGCTTATTAAAAGTTATTGTTTTCATTTTCAAAAACTATACCATGATTTAAACCAATATGATCTTCTTTAGTTTTTAATTATAATACTATAAGTAGTTAAATCAGCTATGGTGTTTTAAAACAGAAAACGCAGATTGAATATGATTTATTTGTTTATAAATGTGAGTTTTCGAGTTGTAATCGTTTCGTTATTTACCATAATCGTTTTTGTTTTTATAATAGCAGAAATGGTGTCAAAAGTATTGCCTCTGTCTGAGATAACTTCATAATGCAATCGAAGTTTAGATGTAGAATCCGTTATTTTTTGATAATCAATTTTGGTGACATTTTTAATGATAATTTCTCTCGTAGTATTAGGTAGAATTAGCAGTGTATCGGCAAGTTTATTAAGTTGAAGCTTAATATCGTTTTCAAATTCTGGATGATGCTTTTGTAATAAAGATAAATCATAATATTCTTGCAATTTTTGCTCTGCCAAAGTGGTTATACTAAAACCTGTGTTTTTAGTTTCATAACCAGACAAGTCATCACTTTCTTCAACCATCATAGGCGCAGCACTTTCTCGGTTCTCATCTTTATTATTCATACACGAGCCCAAAATCACAAAAATCAATAGATATCCTAGTTTTTTCATTCTATCATAAATTTAAGTTTTACAACTTTGCCATGACTATATTTTTTATCAAGAATTTTAATATGTTTTAAACTATTGGTTGGTATAGTAAGTGTTCTTATAAAATCGTCTTTAGAATATATTTCAATACCAATATTATTTGGGAACATCTGATAAATTTGAGCATGGTCAGCAATAAGTTGTTGTAATTGTTGTTTGCGTTTTTTCCAATCTTTAATATTACCATTGGTGTAATAATCCAGCATTAAGGCATAATCATCCGTAGTAAGTCTAACCGTTTGGTTTGAGTTTGCATCAATGTGTCTAACAATAGTATCCGTTTTATGGTAGGGCGATTGCACAACAAATGTAATTTTATCTGATTTTGTTGTATAGCTAAAACAACCCGTACTATCTGTCTTAAAAAACAAAGGAGACTGTTGGGCTTGCAATAATTTAATGTCTAGTGCTATATTGGTAATGGGTTCCCCTTTGTCCTCATCGACAAAACAAAAGTGAAATTCGTTTTTAGCTACTACTTTAAAAATAAATACTAAAAATAAAGCTGCCATTAGTAAACCTACAATTTTTATAAGGCTTCCTCTTTTAGATGGTGTTTTTGTGTTTGTATGAGTACTTTTAAATGCTTCCCAATTATAACAACCAACATATACACTTAAGAGATTTAAAATATCAATTCGAGGTAGTTTTTCAGGATCATTTTTAAAGTAGGTGTAAAACCATTTCTCACTCACCTTAGCCTTTACTTTGCTAAACAGGTCTTCCTGAAAGTCAGTTATAGTGTCGCCCTTCCAATCTTCTATAGCCTCAGGCGCACTATAATTTTTTAAAAAAGTAGCGGCAATGGCATGTTTAAGCGTTGAAAATAAATGTTTTTCCGAGCGATTCAATATAGGTGTATCTAATTGATATACAGTTTTAAACGAAATTGTAAATAGTTTACAAAGGTATTACAAGCGCTTTTCAAAGCCTCATAAATATTTGGCTATAGGTTTGCTCTAGTAATTCTTAAAAATATAAAATTATGAACGTAAAACAATTCAATTCAGTATTAAAAATAAGTGTATTCGCTTTATTATGTTTAAGTATAGGGGCTTGTAATCAAGCTATGGAAAATAAAGATTATGCTTTAAGTAAAGTAGATGTTACAGAAGAACATGCTGCATATGGGACGGAGACCAATGACGACGTTTCTTTGTCGCCTCAAGCAGAAATTAAAATGCCTAAAGAATTAAAAATTATTAAATCTGCTAAAGCGAGGTACAAAGTAGCCAATGTAAAAATGACAACACATAAAATAAGACAGCTTGCAGGGAAGTATGAAGCCTACATTTCTGATTTACGATTTGAAAATAACCTACATAGCATAGAAAATAGATTTACAATAAAAGTACCAAAACAGTATTTTGATGTGCTTATGGACTCAATTAAAAATATTGTAGAGTTTGTAGAGTATGAAAATGTTACGACTAAAGACGTAAGCGAGGAATATGTAGACTTAGAAACACGTTTAAAAACAAAGCTAGAAGTAAAACAACGCTACGAAACAATTTTACGTAAAAAAGCAAAAACAGTTGAAGATATTTTAGCAACTGAGGAAAAACTACGCATCATTCAGGAGGAAATAGAGTCTGCACAAGGGCGTTTAAAATTCTTAACCAATAAAGTAGCTTATAGTACGATACAAATAGATTTGTACGAAACTGTAGCCTATAAGGAAGCACCCGAAAGTTACTCCAAAACATTCCTGTCTAAGACAAAAGAAGGATTTAGTTTCGGGTGGAACATTATAAAGAGCATAGTGCTTGGCATCATTTACCTTTGGCCTATAGCCGTTTTAAGTATTTTTATTTTCTTTTTTGTCAGAAAACGTTTGAGAAAGAAAGTATAATACCAATTATGATTTAAAATGAGCTATAGAAAACGACATTGCTTTTTTGTTTTAGCCTGCTTCGAGTTATTTGCATAGCCTTAGCTATGGAAATGATGAGTAAAGTGATAAAACTAAATAATGAATGAGTTTGACTGGCTTATTTTAAATCATAATTGGTATAAAACCTTTATTTTTGTTTTAATGCAAAGAATGCTTCAAAATTATATTCCAGAAACCGCCATGCCTCAAGTATTAAAGCTTTTAGAGCACGATAACTTAGTGGTGAAAATTAAAAGTGAACGTAAAACCCGTCATGGTGATTATAAGGGATTACCAAATGGGAAACATCAAATAACCATTAATTCAAATTTAAATGCATATCGATTTTTAATCACGTTAATACATGAAATTGCCCATTTTGAAGCCTATAAAACCTATGGTAGATTTATAAAACCACATGGTATAGAATGGAAACGGAGCTTTCAGCATTTAATGCTACCCTTTTTAAATCCAAATATTTTTCCGGATCATTTGTTGCCGCTTTTAGCAAAACATTTTAGAAATCCGAAGGCGAGTAGTGATACCGATGTCCATTTAGCATTAGCATTAAAACAGTTTGATGAACCAAATAATAAAACCTATGTTTTTGAAGTTCCTTTAGGTAGTATCTTTAAGTTGTATAATGGTAAAGTGTTTAAAATGGGACGTAAACGCGTAAAACGTTTTGAGTGTATTGAAGTTAAAACAGGAAAGTTGTATCTTTTCAACCCTAATGCTGAAGTTGAAATCGTAATTCCCTAGTTTATGCTGAGCGTAGTCGAAGTATAGGCAGGAATCTCATGAAACGAGACTAAATATAAAAAAAGAGTTTGTAGGCTCTTATTTAAACGATAATTAAACAAATCCCTATTTTTAGTGGAAATAAAAATAAATAAATGAGTAAAAACTATTATGCCATTTTAATGGCAGGCGGTGTTGGTTCTAGGTTTTGGCCTGTAAGCACTCAAGATTTTCCTAAACAATTTCACGATATGTTAGGAACGGGTGACACGTTGATTCAGAAAACCTTCCATCGTTTAGCAAAATTAATACCTGAGGAAAATATTTTTATTTTAACCAATGAACGTTATAATGATTTAGTTTTAGAACAATTACCAAGTATTACAAAGCGGCAGGTAGTTTTAGAACCCGCTATGCGAAATACAGCGCCTTGCATATTGTATGCATCATTAAAAATTCAAAAAGAAAACCCAGAGGCTGTTATGATTGTGGCACCAAGTGATCATTGGATTGAAGATGAAAATGCCTTTTCAGATAATGTACAACAGGCTTTCGATTTTTGTTCTAAGAATGATGCATTAATGACACTAGGTATTCAGCCTACGTTTCCAAATACCGGATACGGATATATTGAGTTCGATAAGTCTTCAGAAGAAACAATAAAATCTGTTAATCAGTTTAAAGAAAAACCTGTTTACGAGGTGGCAAAACAATATATAGCACAAGGCAATTTTTTATGGAATGCCGGTATTTTTATGTGGAGTGTGACTTCTGTGATAAAAGCGTTTCTAAATAATCAACCAGAACTTTTTAAACTTTTTGAACAAGGAATTGATGTTTATAACACCGATTTAGAAGATGATTTTATCCGAGACAATTATGGTAAGGCAGAAAATATTTCGGTGGACTATGCCATTATGGAAAAATCCAGTAATGTATATGTGATTGCTGCGGAATTTGATTGGAATGATCTTGGTACTTGGGGAAGTTTATACGATAAGTTAGATAAGGATGAAACCAAAAATGCAGTAGTGAACGCCAGGACCTTAGCAGAGGACGCTTCTGGAAATATGATTCGTACTAAGGACGATAAAATAGTAGTCGTTGATGGTTTACAAGATTATATCATTGTAGATAAAGATGAGGTTTTGCTTATCTTTCCTAAGAAAAAAGAGCAGGATATTAAAAAAGTACTCCAAGGAGTGAAGGATAAGTTTGGAGAACATTATGGGTAATATATAATTATGAGTGAAGAAAGTAAATTCAATTTTTCGGAAGAGGAAACCAATCAGGACAAAGCCGTTGAGCAATCAAAAGAAGCTGTAAAAAAAGATGCTAAAGGCTTGTTTCAAAGCATTAAAACTTTTATGGTCGAATTACTTGATTTTCGCCATGATACAGATAGAGATGCAACTATAGATGCTATTAAAGGAGATATAGCTTTTAAAGGAGCGACGGCTTGGATTTTAATCTGCTCTATATTTGTAGCTTCGGTTGGTTTGAATGCAAACTCTACAGCTGTGGTTATTGGAGCCATGTTAATTTCTCCTTTAATGGGACCAATCCTAGGTATTGGAATGTCTATCGCAATTAATGATATAGATACGCTTAAGAAATCATTAATAAACTTGGCTACTATGATTGTGTTGAGTTTGCTAACGGCATTTTTATTTTTTTGGCTATTTCCACTAAGTGAAGAAACGTCCGAATTGCTTGGAAGAACAAAACCAGATATTCGTGATGTACTAATTGCTTTTTTTGGTGGCTTGGCATTAATTATTGCACGTACTAAAAAAGGAACCATTGCTTCGGTTATTTTTGGTGTTGCTATTGCCACAGCTTTAATGCCGCCATTGTGTACAGCTGGTTATGGATTAGCTGAAGGAAATTGGGCGTTTTTTAGAGGTGCGATGTACTTGTTCACAATTAATACGATGTTTATTGCTTTAGCAACATTCATAGTATTAAAACTTCTTCGCTTTCCAATGCTTAAATATGCGAATTCTAAAAAACGTAAACGGACAGCACAGTTAGCATCATTATTAGCAATAATAGTTATGATTCCAGCTGTTTTAACATTTTTAGATGTGTTGAAAGATAGTGGTTATCAGATAGATTATAATAATTTTGTTAAAGATGAAATAAAGTCTAATCATGAGCTTTGGTTTCAAAATGGAACACTAAACACTAGTGACGAAAAAATAACGCTCTATTTCAATGGAGAAATTACAAATGCTACAGAAGCTGATCTTAGAAATGAATTGAAACGTTATGATAAGATTAAAGAGTTTGATCTTGAAATAAATGGAAATAAAAATAGAAGTATTGATAAAATTTCTGATGCTTATGATAGGGCTATTAAAGAATTAGATCAAAAGGATAATATCATCTCCGGTTTGCAAAAACAAATCGTAGGCTTGCAAGTTGAAGTCACAGAACTAAATAAGAAAATAGAAAGTAATGTGTCTCAAAAGAATTCAGTTTCATTTACCAATTTATCGAGAGATGCTAAAGTAAGGTTTAGTGACCTGCAGTATTTTAGTTATGCTAAAATGCTTGAATCTAAAGATTTTATTAAGATTGATACCATTGCTGTCGCTCATATAAAATGGAGAAAATCCTTAAAGGATAGTTTGGTTTTAATAAAGCAAAAAGAGTTAAGTAAATGGTTGAAACAAAAACTGAAATTAGATACGTTGGTAGTTAAAAAGGTTGATTAACTTTTCAAGTTTAAAATAAAACAATACGATGAAAAATAATGTTTTAGGCATCATTTTAATGACTCTTTTGTTGATGTTTTCATGTAAAGAAAAACGAGAAACAAATCAGATTAAAGGTGCTTCAAAAAGCACACCAAGCCTAGATTTAGTTTGGCAAACGGATACGCTTCTAACTACTAGTGAGGCAGTTCTCTATAATAAAGTACTAGATATCATTTTTGTCTCTAACGTTAATAATTCTCCATGGGAAAAAGATCATAATGGTTTTTTATCAACTATAGATAATAAAGGAAATATTTTGGAGTTAAAATGGCTTGAAGGTTTAAGTGGCCCTAAAGGGATGGGAATTTTTAATGATAAATTATATGTAAACGATATTGATAGAATTGTAGAAGTAGATATAAAAACACAAAAGATAATTAACACCTATGCTGTTGATGGTGAACCTCATTTAAACGATATTACAGTAAGCCCTGAGGGCATTGTATATGCGTCTGGATCCAATACAAATTCGATTTATGTTTTAGAAAATGGAGTCGTTCGCATTCTTAAAATAGATACAGAGGGGCGATTGAATGGATTACTACATCAAAAAGGAAATGTATTCTTTGCGGATTCTGGAAAACAATGTTTTGGAAGCTATGATTTAAATTCAAATACTTTTAAAATACTTACAGAGACCATTGGTCACGGAGATGGTATTGTAAAGTTAGAAAACGGTGATTTTATCGTGTCTGATTGGAAGGGACAAATTTTTTATATTGATGCAACCAATTGGAAAAAAACACTACTGCTTGATACACGAGAGAAAGGTATTTACGCAGCGGATATTGATTATATTCCTGAAACACAGATGTTACTTGTGCCTACCTTTTTTCATAATAGTGTCATGTGCTACAAACTTAATTTGTAATAGTAGAAATGAGATAATATTACATAAAGAAGAAAACAATTATTTATTTTCCTCTAAGTACATTTTACGAACTTTCTTAAATAAATTTGAAGAATATACAAAGTCTGTAACCACTTCATTGTCAGTTTTAAAAATGGTTTGATTAGAGCCTTCCCAAGCTTTTAGTCCATTTTTTAAAAACACAATTTTCTCACCAATCTCCATAACGGAATTCATGTCATGTGAATTAATGACAGTTGTAATTTGGTATTCATCGGTAATCTCTTGGATAAGATTGTCTATAACGATGGCCGTTTTAGGATCAAGTCCCGAATTAGGTTCATCACAAAATAAGTATTTCGGATTATTTACTATGGCTCTGGCAATAGCAACACGTTTTTGCATCCCTCCAGAGGCTTCACTAGGCATTTTATTATGGGCATCGTCTAAATTCACACGCTTTAAAACAAAGTTGACACGGTCTTCCATTTCACTTTTATCTTGATTCGTGAACATTTGCAAAGGAAACATAACATTCTCTGCAATGGTCATAGAATCAAATAAAGCACTTCCTTGGAATACCATACCAATTTTAGCACGTAGATTCCGTTTTTCATCTTCTGTTAATTGTGAAAATATTTTTCCATCATACGAGATAGAACCTTCTTCATAATCAAACAACCCTAGCAAACATTTAAGGAAAACAGTTTTTCCAGAACCACTTTGCCCAATAATAAGATTCGTTTTTCCTTTGTCAAAGCTTGTGCTAATGCCCTTTAAAACTTCAACACCACTAAACGATTTATGTAAATCTTTTACTTCTATCATTGGCCTAGCATCATATCGGTTAATATATAATTTAACAGTATAATTACAACTGATGTCCAAACAAAAGCTGTTGTACTCGCCTTTCCAACCTCAAGAGCGCCGCCTTTCATATAATAACCATGAAAAGAAGGAATGGTGGCAAGAATAAAAGCAAAAACGAAAGTCTTTATAAAAGAATAAATTATATGAAAAGATTGAAAGTCGGTTTGAATTCCTAAAACATAATCTTCTAGCGATGTATAACCACCAAAAACACAAGCGGCCATACCTCCAAGAATCCCTAAAAACATTCCTATAGCAATAGCAAAAGGGTATAAGAGTAATGCAATTGTTTTAGGCAAAACCAAATAATTTAAAGAATTTATTCCCATGACTTCTAAAGCATCTATTTGCTCGGTAACACGCATGGTGCCTATACTGGATGTTATAAAAGAACCAACTTTCCCTGCCATTATTATGGAGGTAAAAGTTGGAGCGAACTCTAATACAATGGACTGTTTGGTAGCAAATCCAACTAAATATTTAGGAATAAGAGGATTGTTTATGTTTAAGGCGGTTTGAATCGTTATAACACCACCAACAAAAAATGATATAAATGCCACAATACCAAGTGAACCTATAACCAAATCGTCAATATCTTTAAATATTAATTTCTTCATCACAGACCATTTTGTAGGCTTGCGAAACATCTCAACGATCATTAAAAAATAAGCCCCAATGTTATGAAGATATGTCATATAAAAATTTGTTAGTGCTAAAGTAAAAAAAGTTAATGGTATTTAACCTTAATTTTTAATTTTGATGTTTTAAAATCTGTATTTTTGAATCTTTAAAATAAAATTGTTATGATAAGAAATATATTTTCACTCTTTTTGGTTTTCTTTTTTTGCTTGTCTTGTAAGGCACAAAATCAAGTTGTAGGTAAAGAAGTAACCAATGTTGTTGAATCTAATCCAAAGTTAGTAGTAGGCATTGTTGTAGACCAAATGCGATATGATTACTTAACCCGGTTTTATAATAGGTTTGGTGAAGGTGGTTTTAAACGTATGATGGATGAAGGTTTTAATTGCAAAAACAATCATTTTAATTATATACCAACCTATACAGGACCTGGTCACGCATCAGTTTATACAGGCACAACACCTAAGTATCATGGTATTATTTCGAACAACTGGTATGATAAAGAAATTAAAAAGATGGTGTATTGTGCAGAAGATGGTTCTGTTCAATCTGTTGGTACTAAAAGTGCTGCAGGGCAGATGTCTTCTCATAGAATGAAAACTTCAACATTTGCTGATGAAAATAGGTTATTTACTCAAATGAGAGGAAAGACTATTGGTATTTCGATTAAAGATAGAGGTGCTATTTTACCCGCTGGGCATACAGCGAATGCTGCCTATTGGTTTCATGGGAAGAATGAAGGCCATTGGATTTCCAGTTCGTTTTATTTGAAGGGTTTACCAAATTGGGTAAAGGATTTTAATGCTTCAAAAACAGCAGAATCTTATTTGAAAGTTTGGAATACATTGTATGATATCGATTCGTATATAGAGAGTGGAAGCGATTTAAATGAATTTGAAGGCGGGTTTAAGGGGAAAGAAACGGCAACTTTTCCTTATGATTTAAATGCTTTAAAAGAAAAAAATGGGGGCTTTGATATTTTAAAATCTACTGCCTATGGAAATAGTTTAACCGCAGACTTTGCTTTAGCAGCATTGGACGGAGAACAATTAGGAAAAGATGCGATTACAGATGTTTTAACGGTTAGTTTCTCTAGCACAGATTATATAGGGCATAATTTTGGAGTAAATTCAAAAGAAATTGAAGATACTTATCTACGTTTAGATAAGGATCTAGAAAGATTATTTAATACTCTTGATGCCAAAGTAGGAAAAGGAGCGTATACCGTCTTTTTAACTGCAGATCACGGAGCAATAGATGTGCCAGCATATTTACGTTCTGTTAAAATTCCTGCAGGATATTTAAAGAATTCTGAGCGTAAAGAAAAATTTCAAAAATTTCTAAAAGATAGTTTTGGAACAACAGATATTCTGGAAAATATTAGTAACAACCAGATTTTCTTAAATAGAGAAAAAATTAAAGCATTAGGGTTAGACTTAAATGATGTTCAGAATGCTATTGTAAATGAACAGATGACTTATAAGAACATTTCAAAAGCTTATACAGCAACGACGATGAGTTCTGTTGATTTTACTACTGGAATTGAAGCTTTATTGCAAAAAGGATTTAATCAAAAAAGATCCGGAGACGTATTATTGGTGGATGATCCTGCTTACATTTCTTATGGGAAAACCGGATCTACACATGGTAGTGGTTTAAATTATGATACCCATGTGCCTCTTTTATTTTTTGGAAAAGGTATAAAAAAGGGACAAACTGTTCAAAAAACAGTAATAACAGACATTGCTCCAACGATGTCCGCACTTTTAGGGATTAGCTTTCCAAATGGAGCCACTGGACTACCATTAGAGTTTGTTTTAGATTAGCGCATGAATAAAAAAACCATTTACTCCCTAATAGCAATTCTTATTGTTTTTGGAATTTATGGCTATGAGTTTTTTTTAAATCAAGAAGAAACGCTTGAAATTGTTGAAACAGGTAAAGAAGTAAAGAATAATACGAATGAATATTTCTTGCCTGTAAGTACAACAAATCAAATAATTCACCATGAAGGGTATTCACTATCTTATAGTGAACTGCATGAACAAGCCGAATGGGTTGCTTACGAATTAAAAAAAGAACATTTATCTAATAGCCATTTTGAACGTCCTTATTTTGAAATAGATAAAGCAGTAAAAACTGGAGCAGCACATTGGAGAAACTACAAAAATTCTGGATATGATCGAGGACATTTGTGTCCTGCAGGAGATAGGAGATACAGCCAAAAAGCTCATGATGAAACATTTTTAACAAGCAATATTAGCCCACAAGAACATCAATTTAATTCTGGTATTTGGAACAAACTTGAGCAGAAAGTGCGCTATTGGGCAAGTAAATATGATGGTGTTTTTGTCATTACAGGAGGTGTTTTAAAAGGCGATATGGAAACTATTGGGGATGATGAGGTATATGTGCCAAATCAATTTTATAAAGTGTTAATTGATAATAATTCGGGGAAAACAAAAATGATTGCATTTTTAATGCCACATAAAAAATCGGATGCACCATTATATGAATTCGTTGTTTCTGTAGATGCTATTGAAGCTTTAACAGGAATAGATTTTTTTCCTCAATTAGACGATGCTTTAGAAACTCAACTTGAAGCTTCTAGTAGTTATAAAGGATGGAGTTTTTAAATAGTTATGTTTTGTCATTCCCTCGAAGGAGGGAATCTTATATATTGAACTTCTTTATCTAAATTTACCAAGCATCCCTTTCCAGCGTAAATCACGAATAAATACGCCTTCTTGCTCAGATACTAAATATGCAATGTTGCTTTTTTTAGCTTTAAAATAGCCAGACATATAGTTTTTAAATAACGTAAAACTTCCTTTTTTGTAAGCTAATTTCATTGCAGAGATTAGGGTAATAATAAAGCCATAGCGCATTTTGTACATGGCTTCTCCCTGTAAATATTTTGAAGCTTTATTGTAACTCATACCTGTAGGTTTTAGATGCTTTACTTTTAAAGATTCATCAGTTAAAATATCCCAATCATAAAATTTGGCTAACAACTCATCAACAGTATCCCAACCCATAGATGGTTTGAGCTTTCCAATTTGAAGAAAACAGTCTTTTCTATATGTTTTTAATGCACCACGAATATGGTCTTTTCTTGTTAAGTTTTCTAATATCCAATCATTATTCTTTTCTATATAACAGAAGCCTGAAGCCATGCCTAGTCTTTTATTTGCCTTATAGTGATTAGATAACTGTTCTAAATAATTATTGGGAAAAATAAGATCGGCATCAAACTTACAAATCACATCGTAATTATCATCCAAAGTTTCATAACCTTTGTAAAAGGCATTGATGATTTTTGACCCTGGTAAATGTTCATTAGATGATTTAGAATTTATTAAAGAAACCCAAGAATATTTTTCAGTATAAACTTCAACAATATCCTGTGTTTTATCAGTAGAATTGTCATTAACAACTATAATACGTTTTGGTAATAGTGTTTGCTTGGTCAACGAATCTATAGTGAGCCCTATAGAACTTTGCTCATTGTGTGCTGGAATAATGATGTAGAAATTCAAAATTGAAGTTTATTGGTCCCAAATTTAGTTAAAACTATATATTTTAATGCATTTCGCTTTTCAGCTTCTAAAATTTTTTCTGCCACTAATTTTACAAATTGTCACAAATTCATTATCGTGAATTCTCAAATGATATTCCTCATTTCACGAAGCAGACTTTCAGTTTGCCAAACAAACTTATGGGCTTTTAGCCCATAGCGATTTAGTTATTCAAAGTTAAACTCTTTCTGCGTAAATAATATAATCTCTAAGAGAATTTTATGCTATCATGAAAAGCAAATGGAAAAGGTGTCGTTGTTAAAAAATAAGTCCATCTAAAATTATTAATCATTATTTTTGAAAAAACAAAAGAAGCTATCCGAAAAGCATTTAAATCTCACATCAAGTACAGCCGAGAACTTTTTAAGGTTCTAATTCATAAAACATTTCGGCTTTAGTTTATAGAGAGCGTAGCCGAAGTACTCAATGTGACACTTTAATTTTTAATAACTTTTCAAATAGCTTCTTTTTAAATTTAACTATTATCGGAATTGTAAAAGATATTTTATACAAAGTCTCTAGCAAAAGATTTTTACCAGTATTTAAAAATCAGAGTATATTTCCATATTATCATATAATAAGGGATAATCAAGTAGACCATATTGAACATTTATATGCATTTAAAAGTTGTTTTCAATTTTTAAACGATATTGATGTTTTAACTAATAATTATAAGCCTATAGCCCCAAAGGACTTATTAGAAAACAATTGTCATGATAACGGTTTTCTTCTTTCTTTTGATGATGGTTTACAAGAAGTATATACCGAGATCTATCCTATTTTAAAGAAAAAAAATATTAAGGCGATATTTTTTATAAATCCAAACTTTATAGGTAATAAAGAGGGTTTGTATAAGCATTATATCAGCATTATTATTGTGTATTTAAAAAAGAATAATTTTGAAAAAGAGCTTTTAGAAGCCATAGCTAAAATATTTTCTTTTACTTATAACGGTATTGAAGAATTTAAGCAAAAATTCACCAGTATTAAATTTGATGAAAGCGAGAAAGTTAATGAGGTTTTAAACCTTTTAAATATAAATATAGAAGATTATTTGGAAAAACATAAACCGTATATTACAAAAGAACAAATTCAGGAAATGATAAAAGACGGGTTTTATTTTGGGGGGCATACCATGACACACCCTCCTCTTATTCAATTATCGCATGAAGAACAAAAAGCAGAAATAATAGATTCTATAAATTGGTTAAAACATAATTTCGATATTAATTATTCGTTTTTTTCATTCCCTTTTTCAGACAGATCAATTTCAAAAAAAATATTAGAAGAGCTTTTAGAATATGATAGTAATATAAAGATCTTTGGTAATTCTGGTTTAAAGAAAGATATGGATGAGAGAATAATTCAACGATTTTCGCTTGAAAACCCAGCGAAGCGAATAGAAAAAAGGATTGTTGAAGAGAACTTGTATAAATATTTCAATAAAGTAATAGGGAAATATCATATTAAAAGAAAATGATATTTCTTTTAGTTTATTTATGAAGTTAGGGGCTAAGTTTCTTGCTTAGAACAATCACAAATGGTGATTAAAAATGTCATTAAAATATACATCAATAAAAAGACTTCGTTTATATTTACAATTATAAAAGGAGGTGTAAATCACCATTCTAAATAGATATTCTTTTTGTGTTAGAGGCTTAAAATAAACATGTACGAATCAGAAGTATATATTAAAACAGTTCAAGAAAATTTACCTCGGGAAGTTTGGGAGAAATTTTCAGATACTTATAGAAGTATAAAAAGTAGAAGTATGCTTCATTGGACTGAGCATTGCACAGAATGTGCTATGCCTTCATGTTTTAAAACTTGTGATTTATATGCTCCGAGGATTGATGGTAAGTGCCAACGATTTGTAGAAGGTATTGAAAGAGTCAAACAGCCTGATGAAGTAAACAATGCGGCTCAGATATTGAAAATACAGTTTAAAAAATGGGGCGTATTAGCGACTCAAGGAAATAATGAACTATACGACTGTAACGAGATTGAAAAGAAAGAGCGCAGAGAATTGAAACTATCAAGAGTTATACATCTTGTTCCTCCAAAATTTGTCAAAAAAAAATTAATTCAAAAAAGATATAGCCAGAAGAAGAAAAAAATAATAAGTGAGCAAAATAGCGGCACAAAAACTCCTGACGGTTTCTTACTGGAAATTTACAATCCTACGGAAGAGATGATACCTTTGGGATTGGTCATAAGAAATGACGATCCTAAATACAGTAAGATGCCTTTTCAATACCGAATAGAGCTGATACCGGGATATAATAAAGAAATTATTCCGTTTGATGAGATTACGAAAAGAGCTAAAATAGAGCTGCCTTATCGTATTGATCTCACTCCTGAAGCGATTAATAGTGAAACTCCTTTATATTTTGGAACATCCGAATTTGTACAATTAGAAGATTATAAACAGACTAATCAAGCAGCTAAAAAAATTAAATGTATTGTTTGGGATTTAGATAATACTATATGGAGTGGCACTCTGGTAGAAGATGGTATCGAAAGGCTTGAGTTAAAAGAAGGTGTCGAAGAGATTTTAAAAGAGATAGAGCAAAAGGGTATTGTAAATTCTATAGCAAGTAAAAATAATTATGATGCAGCAATGGCTGCATTAAAGCATTTTGGTATTGACGATTTTTTTCTTTACCCAAAGATTTCATGGCTTCCTAAAAGTAAAAGTCTAAAGGAAATAGCACTTGACCTTAATATTAATATTAACACTTTTTTATTTATTGATGATTCCGAATTCGAAAGGAAGGAAATAGAAATGACTTTACCTCAAGTTAGATTAATGGATGCTGTTCATTACCAAACGATATTAGGTTTAAAAGCCCTTCAAATTCCGATTACGAATGAAAGTAAGAAACGGAAAGCGTTTTATGCGAATGAGGCTAAAAGAAAAAGGGTTTCTGATGATTATGAAGGTGAATATTTGGATTTCCTTCATACCTGTAATATTGAATTAGAAATTGAGTCTCTGAAAAAAGAACATTTTGAAAGAGTTTACGAATTGACCCAAAGGACAAACCAAATGAATTTTTCGGGCAACCGATACACTAAGGATGATATATCTAACATCCATAATAATAACGATCTTTCCGCTTACATATTAAGATGTAGAGATCGCTTTGGTGAATATGGGATCATTGGGTTTGGTATTATTAAAAAATCTAAAAACCAGCTTATAGATCTTATGTTTAGCTGTCGTATCCAGAGTAAAAGGGTCGAACATGCTTTTTTGACACATATTTTAGAATGTTACCTTAAATTAGGTGATTTTTGGGTTACCTACAATCACACAGAAAAGAATAAATTCTCAGCACAGGTTTTTAACGATTTTGGATTTGAAATTATACAAAAAGAAGGTTCTTTTCGAGAACTTAAATTTGGCCAAGACAGAGACATACATAACGATAAAATAATAACGGTAATCGAAAGTAAATAATATGCCATTTCATCCTTTTTTATCAAAAACGAAGCTATATAAATTTTTAAGAAAGCTATGTAAGCCTTTTTATATAATTTTTAAATATATGGCCTTTGTTTCCTTTATGAGTGAAAATAGAAATAAAGGTAAAATCAACGATTATTATAATAAATCGGCAGCATATAAAAACAGATTTCAACTTCATGACAAGCTTTTGTTGGAGTTAAAAAATAAACCTGTTTTTTATTACGAGTTTGGTGTCGCTGGAGGTGATATGATTAAGAAATGGTCTTCAACAAACAAGATAAAGGAATCACGCTTTGTTGGCTTTGACTCCTTTGAAGGCCTGCCTGAAAGTTGGGAAGATAAAAATGAAGGACATTTTGATCAAAAAGGAAACTTTCCTGATATTAAAGATAGTAGAGTAAGATTCGTGAAAGGATGGTTTCAGGATTCGGTTTATGAAACATTAATGGATTGTGACTTTCATGAGCAATGTGTATACCATTTGGACGCTGATTTATTCTCATCCACACTTTATGTACTGTTTCAAATATTCCCTAAGCTTAAAACAAACGATATACTCATATTTGATGAATTTTCAAGTCATGAGCATGAGTTTGAAGCCTTTGAAATATTTAAAAGATGTACCAATAATAAATGGCAATTTGAGTTTATTGGAGCCGTTAATAATTATAGACAGGTTGCATTTATATTGAAATAAACCTAAAACCACCAATTGTTCTAATGTGATTTTGATATAAAAACGTTTGTTAATGATTTGTTTTTTAGTTAGTTGTCCTTCAGAGCGCAGCGAAGAATCTCATAACGTTAACATCGAATAAAAACTAAAGACGTACGCATATTATTACGCTTATGTGATAACAACCAAAGGAATAAAAAAACAAATTTAGATTCTTCAGTCGTTCCTCCTTCTGAATGACATACAGATTATTTAGTATCCTAGATAATCAAACTCTTTCAGCATAAATAATATAATATCTAGGTGTAAACCAACGTAGAATAGGTCGAATCCCTATTTTTTTTACAGGGTTTGTCCATTTTTTACTATCTATAATTTTCCAACCAGCCTTTTCTAACAACCAATCAAATTGCCAATCTTCGAACTCATGGTAATGCCTGTCTAACATATCAGTTTTACTTCTATACGCTGAAGAAAACCATAGTTTAAGAGGCACGCTCGCTACTAATTTATCCGCTTTTATAGATTGTAAAACAGTGAAAGGGGATAATAGATGTTCAAAAATCTCAAAAGCAGTTACAACATCTGAATTAGAGTTTTTAATTGTAGAAGTGTCTAAGTCGATATCTTCACCAAGCGTATTTTCAACAGAATAACCATTTTCTTGCATGATTTGCGTAAACGGGTTTACAACACCTAAATCCAAAATAGTTTCAGAAGTAGGAATGTGTTTTTTTAAAAATTGAATGGTCAGTTTAAAACGTTTGTTCGGATAGTTTTTCTCGTACATCTTAATGTTTATAAACAATGGCATTTATATTCATACCTGCTCCAACACTTGCAAAAATAACCACATCACCTTTGTTTATTTTTTGGTTTTGCATATCTCCTTTTAATATCATGTCATATAAAGTAGGTATAGTCGCAACGCTTGAGTTTCCTAATTTTCCTATGGTCATAGGCATAATGCCTTCTGGCACTTCTGAGTTATATAACTTATAAAAACGTTTTACGATAGCTTCATCCATTTTTTCATTAGCTTGATGGATGAGTATTTTCTTTACGTCTTTTATATCAATACCACTTTTTTGAAGACACGATTTCATAGCCAATGGAACATTATTTAATGCAAACTCATAAATCTTTCTGCCATACATTTTTATGTATCGACGCCTTTCATCTATATCCTGTTTGTTAGTTTCACCAAAATAAATAAAATGGGATTCATTTAAAGTGAAAGTTGCCGTCTCATGAGCAATAATACCACCAACTTCGTTAGTTTTTTCAATAACTACAGCCCCAGCACCATCGCTATAAATCATAGAGTCTCTATCGTGCTTATCTATAATACGCGATAGGGTTTCAGCTCCAATAACCAGACACTTTTTTGCAATTCCAGATTTTATAAAAGCATTTGCTTGAATAACAGCTTCTATCCATCCTGGGCAACCAAATAAAATATCATATCCAACACATTTTGAATTTTCAATTTTTAAAAGATGCTTTACTCTAGAGGCTATGCTTGGTACGGTATCACTTTGTTCAGTATTGTGTTTTACATCACCGTAATTATGAGCAACAATGATATAATCTAAATCTTCTTTGTTGATTTTTGCATTTTCTATAGCTTTTTCAGCAGCGAAGAAAGCAATATCAGATGTGTTTAAATTGGGTTTGGCATAACGCCTTTCATTAATGCCGGTTATAGCCTCAAATTTTCTAACAATAACTTCATTAGGAGAGTTAATTACAGAACCATCACTGTTTAAAAATTCATGCTCATAGAAAGCTTCATTTTTTTCAATGGTTTCTGGAATGTAGCTCCCTGTTCCCGTGATCTTAATATTCATATATAAAAATTTGCCTTTAATTGTTTGCGATTGCAATCAAACCAAGGTACTTGTTTTTAATTAAAGGCAGATTTGGTTTTATTTTAATTTACGATGTTCAAAAGCTATTTATGCTTCAGCATAAGCCTCGATAGGTATGCAGGAACATATTAAGTTTCTGTCTCCATAAGCATCATCAACACGTCTCACACTAGGCCAAAATTTATTATCTCTAACATATTCTAAAGGAAAGGCAGCGGTTTCACGAGAGTATGGGAAATACCATTCATCTGATGTTACCATATCCAACGTATGTGGTGCATTCTTTAAAACATTGTTGTTATCGTCTTTAGAAGCATTATCAATTTCCTTTCTAATAGAAATCATAGCATCACAGAACCTATCAATTTCTGCTTTGCTCTCACTTTCTGTAGGTTCAATCATTAAAGTACCAGCGACAGGAAAGGATACTGTTGGCGCATGAAAGCCATAATCCATCAAACGTTTTGCAATATCTGTTACTTCAATACCGTGAACTTTAAATGGTCTGCAATCTACAATCATTTCATGTGCAGCACGCCCTCGTTCACCAGAATATAAGGTGTCGAAACTACCTTCTAGACGATGCTTGATATAGTTGGCATTTAAAATGGCAATTTTAGTAGATTCTGTTAAGCCTACAGCACCTAACATTTTTATATAACCGTATGATATTAAGCATGCTAATGCAGATCCAAATGGTGCTGCCGAAATAGCCGTAATTGCCTTTTCTCCTCCGGTTTTAATAATGGGATTGCCAGGTAAAAATGGAACAAGTTGTTTTGCAACACAAATAGGGCCAACTCCTGGGCCTCCACCACCATGTGGAATAGCAAATGTTTTGTGTAAATTTAAATGGCATACATCTGCTCCAATATTACCAGGGTTTGTTAACCCCACTTGGGCATTCATATTGGCACCGTCCATATATACTTGTCCGCCATTATCATGAATGATCTGAGTAATCTCTTTAATAGCAGATTCATAAACACCATGCGTAGAAGGATATGTTACCATTAAAGCAGACAAATTATCTTTATGTAATTCTGCTTTTTCGCGTAAATCATCAACATCAATATTTCCTTCTGCTGTTGATTTTGTTACGATAACTTTCATGCCGGCCATTACTGCACTGGCAGGATTTGTACCATGAGCGGACGACGGAATTAAGCAGATATTTCTATGGTGATCACCACGAGATTCATGGTATGCTTTAATGACCATAAGTCCAGCAAATTCACCTTGTGCTCCTGAATTTGGTTGTAATGAGGTTGCGGCAAAACCTGTTATTTCTGTTAATTGATCTTCTAGTTCTTTTAAAATTGTTAAATAGCCTTTGGCTTGTTTTAAAGGTGCAAATGGGTGAATATTGCCCCATTTAAACCAGCTTAAAGGGAGCATTTCTGATGCAGCATTCAATTTCATGGTACAAGATCCTAAAGAAATCATAGAATGATTTAATGCTAAATCTTTACGTTCAAGACGTTTTATGTAACGCATTAATTCAGTTTCAGAATGGTAGGTGTTGAAAACATCTAATGTTAAGAAGTCAGACGCTCTCTGCATAGATTCCGAAATATTATTAGCTTTGGTAATAGCCGAAATAGTAATGGTTTCTTTTTTAGCAGCTTCAGCAAAAACAGAAATTAAATAATTAATATCTCTAATAGAAGTTGTTTCATTAATTGAAATAATGACCGTTTTTTTATCTGGATAATATAAATTTACTTTTTTCTCTTTGGCAATTGCCTTTATTTTTTTAGCATTTGTTTTTATTTGAAGCGTATCAAAGTAGGACGTATTGATTTGATCGTATCCTAATTTAGTTAAAGCATTTGCTAATTCAGAAGCTTTGTTATGAACTTTATCAGCAATAAATTGTAAGCCTTTAGGACCATGATATACAGCATACATACTTGCCATAACAGCTAATAAAACCTGAGCTGTACAGATATTAGAGGTTGCTTTATCTCTTTTTATATGTTGCTCACGTGTTTGTAAAGCCATACGTAAGGCTCTATGACCGTTTTTATCTTTAGTGACACCAATAATTCTACCAGGGATATCACGTTTATAAGCTTCTTTGGTCGCAAAGAATGCAGCATGAGGCCCTCCATATCCCATGGGGATACCAAAGCGTTGCGTCGTACCAACGACCACATCTGCTCCAAATTTTCCAGGAGCTTCCAGTTTTATTAAACTCAGAATATCGGCAGCAACTGCGACTTTAATTTGGGCGTCATTAGCTTTAGTTATAAAGGTTTTAATATCGGTTACCTGACCGTCTTTTCCTGGGTATTGTAATATAGCTCCGAAAAATTCTGATGAAAAATCAAAAGTTTCTTCATTGCCAACTACTAATTCAATACCAACTGGAGTCGCTCTCGTTTGCAATAACGACAGGGTTTGAGGTAATATGTTTTCAGAAACAAAAAATTTATTGACTCCAGCTTTTTTCTGCTGGCGCTCACGAACTGCAAATAGTAAGCTCATAGCCTCTGCAGCTGCAGTACTCTCATCAAGAAGTGATGCGTTTGCAATTTCCATCCCCGTTAAGTCTATAACCATGGTTTGAAAATTTAAAAGAGCTTCTAATCTCCCTTGAGCAATTTCAGCTTGATAGGGAGTATAGGCAGTATACCAACCTGGATTTTCAAGAATATTTCTTTGAATGACAGCAGGTAAAATGGTTGGGTGATACCCCAAGCCAATGTATGTTTTATAAGCTTTGTTTTTTTTAGATAACTCATGAATATAAAGCAGATATTCATGCTCAGTCATGGGAGCTTCTAAATTTAGTCCATTTTTTAAGCGAATATCATCCGGGATCGTTTCATGAATTAATTGATCTAAAGAATCAACACCAAGGGTTTTTAACATGAGATTTTGGTCGTCTTCTCTAGGACCAATATGACGCAATGCAAAAGCGTTTGTATTCATTAAAGTAGAATTAATTATATAATTCGCAAAAATACATAATATTTAATGTGTTTTATTGCATAAAACAGAAATTTTTTAACCATTTGAAAGTGTTATCAACACTTTGATTATTTTTACATTATGGGGTTTGTAAAACAACTTTTTAATTTCTATTTAAACAGTAGTGTTCATGTCGCTTTATCGGTGTTTTCGTTAACATGGATTACGCTTATGGAGTATGACATTCCGTATGATAAAAACATCCTTTATTTTGTGTTTTATGCTTCTATAACCGGGTATAATTTTGTTAAGTATTTTGGAATCGCAAAATTTCATCATAGAAGCTTGACAAATTGGTTAAAATGGATTCAAATATTCTCTTTCTTTTGTTTTCTTTTAATGTGTTATTATGTCTTTAAATTAAATGCAAAAACTTTAATTTGTGTCACTGGTTTTGCCACGATGACCTTTTTGTATGCGATTCCTTTTTTGCCAAAACGTTTTTTTTTGGATAAACAACATAATTTAAGAAGTATTGGAGGTCTAAAAATTTATTTAATAGCTTTAATTTGGGCTGGAGTTACTGTATTATTACCTTTAATAAATAATAATTATGGTATAAATACAGATGTCATATTAACAGCAGTTCAAAGGTATCTGTTCATCATCGTTTTAATGCTGCCTTTTGAAATTAGGGATCTAAGATATGATAGTTTAAAACTATCAACCATTCCTCAGAAAATAGGAGTAAGGCAAACAAAAATAATGGGAAGTATATTATTGGTGTTATGCTTCTTTTTAACTTTTTTTAAAAGCGAAAAGAATGGGATACAAATAATTATTTTAATGATAATTGCCTGTATAACACTATTGTTTCTTGTGTTTTCTAAAATAGAACAAGGAAAAAGCTATAGTGCGTTTTGGGTAGAAGGGATACCAATTGTATGGCTAATACTGTTACTTTTATTCTATTAATTAGAATGTTCTTTTAAAGCCTTTTCAAAATCTACTTTCATAGCTTCTTTACACTTTTTATCTAAACATTCTACTTCAGATTTTTTTATAGTCTTAGTAAGCTTTGTATTGTTTTTTGTATATTCCCTACAGGCTCTACAGTATATTAAATGTATGTTGAGTTTTATTTTCTCCCATAAAGTAGCTTCTTTGTATTGTGTTTTATCACATACATGATTTGCATCTTCACAGGGAATAAAAATCTTAATTTTACTCATAATTAAAACCAATTTTCTTTTAAGCAATCTGCCATAGCTGTACGTGCTCTGTGAATGATTACCCAAAGATTAGACGCAGTTATATTTAATTCATTACAAATTACTTCGGTCTCAAACCCTTGAATGGTTTTCATTTTAAAAACATCTGCTTGTTTTTCTGATAATTTCCCCAAGCAATTGTGAATGGCATCGCCTAATTCACTATTTTGCATAGTGTCTTCCGCAGTTTTATCAAACGGATCTGCAACACGTTCTTCCAGCCAATCGCCTTCTGTCTCAGCGTCACCATTATAGTTAATGCGTACTTCTGCTTTTCCTTTGTTTGAATTTATTTTACGGTAGTGGTCTATAATTTTTCGCTTTAAAATAGAGATAAGCCAAGTACGTTCACTAGCTTCTCCCTTAAAGTTTTTCATAGATTTTAAACCAGCCAAAAAAGTATCTTGTACTAAATCTTGTGCTATCTCTCTATCGCTAACACGTGTAATAGTATAGTTATAAAGGTAATCGGAATATAAATCGATCCACTGATTAGGATTAATTTGATGATTGGGCATTATCTATGCAATTATTTTGAATTCCAAAAATAAGATAAAAAAATGACTTTTTTAAAGGTTTAGTAAATCGTGTAAAGTTATTAATTGGTTAAATAGAAATCTAAAAGGTTATTTAGTACAGGTTATTAAATAATATCCAAAGCTTTTCATGTGTAATCCGGACAATAGTGCATAAAATGAACCTTTTAAATTGTGCAAGCTTTCGCGTTTCAAATTTTTTGAGCGAAATATTTTTTTTATAATAAAACCTATAATAGTAAAAGGAACGTGTAACACTGATGGTGCTACTCTAAATGAAACATCCTCGACTTTAACTTTTGAGAAGCCTTCTTTCTTTAGTTCTAGAATGACGTCATTTATATAGCCTAATCTTTCTAAACTCCAATGATTGCATAATTTATGGTATGCATAATGACCTCCTTTACAAAGGTCTTCCTCTTTCTTTTTAAGAAAAGCATCAGCAATTATAAGTTTACCATTGGGTTTTAATATTCTCAAAGCTTCCTTAAATGATTCTTTGCGGTGACCTGAATGACAAAAACTTTCAATAGCAAGAGCGCCATCAAAACTATTAGAGGAGAATGATGTCTTATTATAGTTTTCTTTTAAAATGGTGCCATTTAAATTTTGCAATAATTCATTACCTTTTTTAACTTGAAAATCTGATAATGTCACACCAAACGCAGAAAGACTTTTGTTCTTTTTTAAAGCAAACCGTATTGAACCACCCATACCACAGCCTAAATCTGCTAAAAGTGCTTTTCCTGAAGGAAACTTTAATCGTTTCAACACTTGGTTGTTCATTTCATTAAGCATGGTATCCCTTTTAAGAATATTTGTTTTAAATGGTATGAAGTATCCAAAATGCATGTTATAATCTTTACTCCAAAATTTGTAATCTTCTGTCGCTTCATTATAGAAATCAACCATTTCTATTTTGTTGCTTTTTACTTTTTCTTGATATGAAATTACTGTAGATGTCATCTGTTATATTTAAAAGTTAAAGTAAGTAGTAAAATTGATTATGAATAGCCATGCATAAACAACTGCAAAAAGAATAAATAGACTATTCATAAAATAGCTTCCAATTTTAAAAATTGCTTTTTGAGGAATTTGATACATGGGATAATAGGCAATTTGTGTTATGACCTTCCCAATCCAATAAGCGGCAATTAAACCTGTAAGAGCTAAAGCTAATCTAGTTCCATTTTGTAAATCGCCAGTTAATAGTATTGCAATGAATCCAAATGAAAAGTTTAAACCTTGAATATACCTGCCATAGGTTTTTGCAATTTCTTGATTTAAAGGTTTTAACTGTTTTACATCATTATACCAGTCAAAAACTTTATGTCTTATGTAGGGGTAAATTAAGGCTGTGAATATTTGACCACATCCTCCAAGAATGATAAGCCAATAAGGTATTTGTGTTTTCATTATTCAAATATTTTGAATTTTCAGAAATTATTGAAAATATATGTTAAATTTTTTTATTTAATAAGTTTAAGTAAAGATTTAGTTATCCAGTTTTGTTCTTGGTTAACAATTTTATTCATCATAGCATCTGCTGTTTCGGCTAAATCATGCAATGCTTTGGTTTGTTTAATAAGCTCTTTTGTTTTTTCTGTGCCATCATCTTTAATTGAACTAACATCCTTTAATATTTTTATGACAGGTTTAATTTCTCTTCTACTTCGCTCTTTAGCGATATGTCTTGCTAGTTCTTGTACATCTTTTTCAGTGGTAAAAAACTCTTTACGTTCGCCGGGGATAAGCTCTTTTGTAACAATGCCCCAATCCATAAGTTGACGTAAGTTCATGCTGGTATTACCACGAGAGATCTTTAGTTCTTCCATGATTTCTTCCATTGATAATGGTTTTGTAGAAATAAAAAGAAGTGATTGTATCTGAGCCATTGCTTTGTTTATGCCCCATAGTGTGCCTAAACTTCCCCAGGTACTTATGAATTTATCTTTTGCTTCTTGGTATTCCATAACACAAAGATATAAATAATTTCTAAACTTTCAATAATTATTGAAAGTTTGTGTGAAAAAATATAGTTATTATGAACAGTAACTTGTCAATTGCATTTTTTTGTCTACAGGTTGTTTAGATGTGTTTTTGTAACATTTAGGACCGTCGTTTTTTATTTAATAAAAAACGACGGTCCTAAATGTTATTCCCCATTATAAATTAGGAGCAAATTTTAATTACTATGGTATACTGTTGAGCTACTAATTATGCCACTAGTAGGATTACTTAGAGTTACATAAGATATTCCTCCATTGTAACCTGGGCTTCCTATGCTTGGCCCATAGGCTGAAAATGTAGTTGGAGCAGTTAAATTTAAAGTAGTTAGAAAGGAACCGCCTATACCATCATGCAAAAATATCCCTGCTCCTCCACTTAGAGTAACTGTTACGGGGCCAGTACCTGTAACTGTAAATAAACCTCCTGGTTGTTGTGTGTTTAATGTCATTGAAGAAGGAGTTAATACCGGAATTGGAATAGGAAATAAAAATTGTATAGCTCTTTCATCATTATTACTAAAGTCTGAAATTGTACAGGCTTGACCACCATTCATCAAAGACCCAGGATCTGTAGATGGTGTGTTTGGAATTAGAGGTTCTCCAATTGCATTAGTATGATGAAGTCCTAAATTATGTCCAAGTTCGTGTTGTACGTTAGCAATTCTATTATTTTGTGTTATAGCCTGACCACAAATTATTGGAAAACTAAAATCGGGATTTATCCAAGTTATAGTTCCTGGTAAACCATTTAATGTTGGGGGCAAAGCAGCACCGAAAACATTAGCAGCAAGTGCTTGGTTGGGGTCTTGTGTGTCGTACATTATTTGAATATGGGCTGAAGCTGCCGAAAACACTTCGGTTAAATTAAGATTAGAATTTACCGCATTCCAACGAGCTATGGCTGACCTCGAAGCATTAAGCCAATTGGTATTCATTCCAGGATTCAAAAAAATATTAATGTTATTAATTGTTACAGAAAATGCGGTCCTTCTTTGTTTTAAAATTGAAGCTTTAGAACTGACTCCTTTTGAAAGATTACTGTCTGTAGGTGAAGAATATTCCTTGTTTTTATCAAATACCATGTCACCTTGGACTAAATAGTAAGCTCCTTTGTCTTGAATATCATTTTTGTTAACCCCCATTCAGCTAAAACTTCAAGTAGTTTACTATTATCTTCAATAATACTCTCTGTATCGTTATTTGAGCAGTTTTGAAATAAAAACAAAGGAATTACAATTGCAAAAAATAATTTAGTAATATTTAATTTTTTTTTCATTTTAATTAAACTTTAAGGTTGTTTAGTAATAAACTTACATTAATATAGTTAAAATCCTACTTTAAAAATTGAAAAATTTGTGTAGTTAATCGAAAAACTAAAAATTCCATTGAGGAAAAACCGTAAAATAGTTTTTGAAGATAGAATTATTTAAGAGTTTTATCCTGAGATACTTAGGGGCTGTGTTATCTTTAATGAAAACAAAATATTAATAAAATAAAGTAAGGACTTAAATTATTTTATTTGCAAATGAATATGATCATCATGACGAACAGCTTGACAACCATGAAAGCGAATTTTAGTCTCATTATTTAATTTCAATGATTGCTTAAGATGAGGTTCTATAAAGATCTTTTGAGTTTTTGAATGGGATAATAATTCTTTAATTAATATGAATGTTCCATTTTTGTCAAGTTTTAAATTATTTAAAGTTCCAAAAGTTAAATACTTTGAAAAATCATATTGCCAATACCCTTTTTTTAAACATGACTCAGAAGTGTGATTTTTTTCTGGATTTGTATAAGTACCATATCCTGAAACAGATGGTTTTTTAGCAGTGGCTTTTCTGTTTTTATCTAGGTACATAAATGAAATGTCTATCTTTTTTCCATCGTTGTGGCTTAAATGTGGAAGCAATGGGAACTTATTAATAAAAGGGAAATTAGCATCTAAATATGTGATTTGGATATTATTTTGTTTTAGTTTTTTTGAAGAAATCTCTAATAATGATTTTAAATTGGGGGTTACATAATTTCTAAAGAACAATGGATAAATCCAATTTCTTGGTTTTAAATTTTTAGAAAATATTGGCAATCGTTCTCTACCAAATTGTTTAGCAATTGGTGGAATTATTAATAAGTTAAAGGTTAAATAGAGAATTGGAAAAATAAAACGTTTCTTCTTCTTATATTTAACTGAAATAAATAAGGCTAAAACCCAAACTAATCCACCAACTTGCGTTATAATTGTTAGGAAGAAGAAGGCAATTAGATGTCTAAGTAGTTTAAGAAACTTCATAAACAACTAAACGAATAAACAAATCAACTTATTTTCACTTCCGTAAGTTAAAAACGAACTAACTCCCGATTATATTTATTTTTATATGCTACAGGTGTTAAACCTGTAAACCTTTTAAACAAGGTTCTAAATGCTTTGGTATCTGAGTACCCCACAGAAAACATCACTTCATTTACTGTATTTTGAGTAGATTCCAAAGAGTTTTTAGCAGCTTCAACTTTTACACGTTGTATGTATTCTAAAGGTGTATTGGCAGTTGCTTTTTTAAATCGCCTTATAAAGTTGCGTTGGCTTACAGCTAGCATGTCCGATAGTTGTTCTACAGACACCTTTTCGGTAACATTATTTTCTATAAATAACTGTGCTTTTTGTATTAGAGTGTCGGTATGTTCTTTTTGTCCTCTAAAAATGGCAAATTGATTTTGGTTATCCCTGCTAATATCTATTTCGAAAAGCTTTGATACATAAACAGCAGCTTCTTGTCCACAATATTTATAAATTAAATGTAGAATGAGGTTTAGAAATGAATAAGCGCCACCACTCGAATAAATACCTTCTTGGTCTGTAACTATTTTTTCTGGTAGTACATCAATTTGAGGGTACATTTGTCGGAATAGATCCATCCCAGCCCAATGTGTTGTACATTGTTTATGATCTAACAATCCTGTTTCTGCTAATAGAAAAGCCCCAAGACATAAACTTGCCACTTCGGCATTATGTTGGTTGCGTTGCTGTTTAATCCATGGAATAAACTCATAATTGGTTTTAATGCCATCAGCAATCCATTCTGGTCTGACTGCCGAAATTATGATAAGATCCGTTTTGGAAATATCATTTATAGTAGCATCACAATGGATTGAGAATGCCCCATCGTATAGGACTGTATTTTTATCAATACCAACAAGGCTTATATCAAAGAATGGTTGTTGACTTTTTCCAGTTTGTAGAATGAAGTCATTCACACTTTTTAAAATTTTATAAGGTCCAACAACACTACTTAGGATGGTGTTCGATTTAGGAACCAATATGCTTACATGTTTCACACGTTTAAATTTTAGTAATTATTAGACATTAAATTAATTATAAAATTGAGAACGTGTGTAACCACTCCGTTCTCACATTAAAAATTTTAAACATTCCCTTTTGTGAAAAAATGCTTAAAATTTATTAATGTTCGTTTCATTGATTAATGTCTTAATGGTTATAATACCATTTACACCTTGAATTTACCCAATAGAATGCGCCTTTTTGTGCTATATTTCGTTATAAAAATAAACCAGAACTATAGCTATGCTTGATTTTCACGCCTCATCTATCACAAGAATTCATCATTTTATTTTTGGATAAATTCAAAGTATAACTGGTATAAATTTTAAAAGTAAGATTAAATTTTGTCATATTCAACACCCTAAAGTGTCGTATTTGACCTCTTAGAGGTGTGCATTCATTTTATAATTTTGAAAACACCATTAAATAGTCCAATGGAATCTAAACAATATTTTGAAATCATAAGGAGCCGATTTTGTTCTAATTACAAAGATGTAACAGTAGGTAAAATGATGAGTTCTGAGGCTATACATTATAAAGGAAAAGTGTTTGCATTTTTTTCTACTAGGCAGAAGATGGTGTTTAAATTAGGAAAACGTTTTAATGTTCAAGCGATTGATGTTCCTTTAGAAGCATTCAGCCCGTTCAAAAATAAAAAACCTATGTCTGGTTGGTATCAATTGGGAACTGAATATAAAGACTCTTGGGAATTTTTAACTAACATGGCGTTCGATATAATACATCAAGACAAATGATAACAAAAACATATACCGAATTTTTTAAAGAGCTGAATGAGAATAATAATAAAGAGTGGTTTCATGCCAACAAGAAACGTTATGAAAATGATGTTAAAGAACCCTTTTTAGAGTTGCTTTCAGAATTACTCCCTATACTTCATGAATGGGATAACCGAATTCTAACTGATGAAAAGAAAGCCTTGTTTAGAATAAATAGAGATGTCCGGTTTTCGAAAGACAAAACACCATATCATACCATCTTAAAAGCTGGATTTTCTCCTAATGGTAAAAAGTCTATGCTGCCAGGATATTATTTAGGTATTAGTCAGGATTCTGTTCATGTTGGGGGAGGACTTTTTAATGTTAAGCCACCCGAGTTGAAAGTAGTAAGGAATCATATTGCTAATAGTATTAATGATTTTTTAACTATAACAAAAGCAAAAGAATTTAGTGGTCGTGTGGGACGATTAAAGGGGGATGTTTCTAAACGTATTGATAAAGCTCATGAGGCAGTCGCAAATAAAACCCAATTGATATACAACAAACAATTTTATGCGATGTCTAATCTTTCTTTGGCAAATTATTATAATTCACCTAATCTAAAAGAAGATATTATAAAACATTTTAATGCTATAAGGCCTTTGAATGAATTTTTAAATGCTGCATTTTAAAATACTATTATAAAAATTAGAGTATTAACTATAAATTCAATCAAAATTATGACAACACAAGAAGTTGCAGGACAGTTAGTGAATTATTGCAGACAAGGAAAGTTTGCTGAGGCTATTCAAGATTTATATGGACAAAATATTGTAAGTGTGGAACCAGATGGTGCACCAGTTAAAGAAACCAAAGGATTAGAAGCTGTTATTGCCAAAGGACAGCAATTTAATGAGATGGTAGAGGAGATTCATGGTATGGAAATTTCCGATCCTATAGTAGCAGATAAATTCTTTTCATGTACTATGAAAATGGATGTAACGTTTAAAGGAGCCCCTCGAACTAATATGGATGAGGTTTGCGTCTATACTGTTGAAGATGGTAAAATAGTAAGAGAAGAGTTCTTTTTTACACCTATGCAACACGGGTGAAAATAAAAGTGTCATTCAGAGCAAAGCGAAGAATCTTACTATCCTTAGATTCTTCGGTCGTTTCTCCCTCTGAATGACACTTTTTAGACCTTTTAAAAGCTACTATTTCAACAACCCAGCCCGTCTTAATAATGCTTCAGGCTTAGGTTCCTGCCCCCTAAAACGTTTATAGAGTGTCATCGGGTTTTCAGTTCCACCTTGCGATAAGACATGGTTTTTAAATTTGTTAGCGATTTCTTTGTTAAAGATGCCTGCTTCTTTAAAATATTCGAAAGCATCTGCATCTAAAACTTCTGCCCACTTGTAACTGTAATAACCAGAGGAGTAGCCGCCTTGAAAGATGTGAGAAAAAGAGGTGCTCATACAATTTTCTAAAACATCAGGATAAAGCGTTGTGTTTTTAAAAGCTTTAGTTTCATGCTCTTTAACCGATTTTATGGTCTCTGGCGACTCGCTAGCATGCCAACTCATATCCAGTAATCCAAAGCTTATTTGTCTGAGCGTTTGCATGCCTTCATGAAACGTAGCAGATTCTTTTATTTTTTCAACTAAATCCATTGGGATAAGGTCGCCAGTTTCATAATGAGTGGCAAATAGTTCCAGAGCTTCTTTTTCGTAGCACCAATTTTCTAAAATCTGACTTGGTAATTCAACAAAATCCCAAAATACGCTGGTTCCGGATAAACTTGGATATGTCGTATTTGCTAACATACCATGTAGAGCGTGTCCAAATTCATGAAATAACGTTGTGACCTCGTTAAAAGTTAAAAGAGACGGTTTGCTTTTTGTTGGTTTTGTGAAGTTGCAAACAATAGATATATGAGGTCTGTCATTGATACCGTTTTTTATTGACTGTGGTTTGTATGAAGTCATCCAGGCACCATTTCGTTTTCCAGATCTTGGAAAAAAATCGGCATAAAAAATAGAAATTAAATCACCGTCATTATTAGTCACTTTATAGGTTAAAACATCCTTATGATAGGTATCTATGCTATCTATTTCTTCAAAGTTTAAATCGAATAATTTATTGGCAACAGTAAAAGCACCGTTAATCACATTTTCTAATTTGAAATATGGTTTTAACTTTTCATCATCAAGACTGAATAATTTTTGTTTTAATTTTTCAGAGTAATACGATGCATCCCATTTTTCAATTTGGTCAATATTATCTAATTCTTTAGCAAATTTCTCTAGGTTTTTAAACTCTCGTTCAGCAGCTGGTTTCGCTTTTTCAAGTAATTCATTTAAAAAACTTTCAACAGTTTCAGGTGTTTTAGACATACGCTCTTCTAAAACAAAATGAGCATGTGTTTTATAACCTAAAAGATTAGCACGTTGAAATCTTAGTTCAACTATTTGTAATATATTTTCTTGATTATCCAGAGCATCTCCCTTAAAGGCCTTTGCTCCAGCTGCAAGCGCCAATTTTTTTCTTAATTCACGATTATCGGCATACGTCATAAAAGGAATATAGCTAGGATAATCTAATGTAAACAACCAACCTTCTTTTTCTTTAGATTCAGCCAGCTGTTTAGCAGCTTCTTTAGCGCCTTCCGGCAAACCAGATAAATCACTTTCATTATTAATAAGTATTTCAAAAGCGTTGGTTTCTGCTAACACATTTTCTCCAAACTTTAGTGTTAACTTGCTTAATTGTTTGTCAATATCCCGAAGCTCTTGTTTTTTGTTTTCTGGTAAATTAGCACCATTTCTTGAAAAACTTTTATATTTTTTATCAAGCAGTGTTTGTTGCTCTACAGTTAAATCTAAAGAATCTTTAATGATATAAACTGCTTTTACGCGTTTAAATAAGTCTTCATTTAGCGTAATATCGTTACTGAATTCAGATAATAAAGGAGATACTTCTTGTGCTATTCTTTGAATGGTATCATTAGTTTCGGCAGAATTCAAATTAAAAAATATGCTAGAAATTCTACCTAATTGCTCACCCGAAAAGTCTAAAGCTTCAATGGTGTTTTTAAAAGTAGGAACTTCATCATTTTTAGCTATAGTATCAATTTCAGATTTAGCACTTGCAATAGCTTGTTTAAAGGCAGGTAGGAAATCATTATTATCGATTTTTGAAAAAGGAGCCGAATTATATGCAGTTTCAAAAGGTTTTACTAATATGTTTTTTGTCATTTTTAAGAAATATGTTAAAATATGAATTTGTTATGTATGCATAATAAATTTCTTTGTATTTTTGCAGTCAATGATATATAGAGTGACTAACTCATAAGAATTATACATTAATAGTTTAAAAGGCCTCAAATTAAATTTGAGGCCTTTTTCTATTTTAAATCTTTAGCAGATTCGTTTACTTTTTGTTTTAAGCCTTCTTTGTAAACTAAAACTTTATCTAAAACACAGTTGTCGCTAGTACCTATAATTTGTGCAGCTAGGATACCTGCATTTTTTGCACCATTAAGAGCAACTGTAGCAACAGGAACACCACCAGGCATTTGTAAAATAGATAAAACAGAATCCCAACCATCAATTGAGTTGCTACTTTTTACAGGTACACCTATAACCGGGAGCGGTGATAGTGACGCAATCATTCCGGGTAAATGTGCTGCACCACCTGCACCAGCAATGATAACTGCAAATCCTCGTGTATGAGCGTGTTTTCCATAATCAAATAATTTTTCCGGGGTTCTGTGGGCCGAAACGATATCTACTTCTACTTCAATATCAAAACCTTTTAAAATATCAATAGCGTCTTGCATGACTGGAAGATCACTCTTACTTCCCATGATTACTCCTACTTTTTTCATAAACTTTTATTTTATGCCAGGTCGAGCGCAGTCGAGACCTAAGTATCAAAACTTAAAATATTTAAAAGTCCCCTCGACTGCGCTCGGGGAGACATTATTCTCTGAAGTGGTTTAAACTTTTTATAATTGGCTACAAAATGTCCTTTTACTCCCACATTTTGTCTTTTTATTACTCCTTAGCGATGCTATGCAGTTCTAAAATGCCTTCATTTGGAAATAAAATTACTATTTTTCGCTTCAATCAAAAAAGTTTAAACCACTTCACTTATAACTTTAATTGACTTTTTAACGTCTTCGGCTATTTTTCGTGCCTCATTTAAATCTTCATTAACAATGGTAACATGCCCCATTTTTCTAAACGGACGTGTTTGTTTTTTACCATAAATGTGAGGTGTTACGCCATCCATTTTCATAATGGTTTCAATATTTTCATAAACAACATTACCTGTATAACCTTCAGCACCAACCAAATTTACCATAACACCACCAACTTTATTGTCGGTTCTTCCTAAAGGTAAATCTAAAATGGCTCTTAGATGTTGTTCAAACTGTGAAGTATAACTGGCTTCAATAGTTTGATGTCCAGAGTTATGTGGCCTTGGCGCCACTTCGTTTATTAAAATATCGTCGTTTTGGGTTTGGAACATTTCAACAGCTAACAATCCAACATGGTTAAAAGCTTTAGATGTTTTTAAAGCTATGTCTGTAGCTTTTTTTGCAACTTTGTCTGAAATTCTAGCAGGGCAAATAACATACTCTACTTGATTTGCTTCCGGGTGAAACTCCATTTCAACTACTGGAAAATTTTTTGTTTCTCCTGAAGCATTTCTAACCACAATAACTGCTAATTCATTTTTAAAAGGTACTAATGTTTCAGCAATACACTCTACGTTTGGTAAACTCTCTAAGTCTTGAAGTGTTTTTACAATTTTCACCCCAGTACCATCATATCCAAATTGCGCACATTTCCAAACAAAAGGTAATGCCAAACCACCATGATCTATAGCTTCTTTAATTTCAGAAGTATAAGCAAAACGTGAAAAAGGAGCTGTTGGTAAATTATTATCAACATAAAACAGTTTCTGAGTTGCTTTGTTTTGAATAGTTCGTAATGTTTTAGATGCAGGGTATACTTTGATACCTTCTTTTTCAAGCGCTTCTAAAGCATCGACATTTACATTTTCAATTTCAATAGTTAGTACATCAACTTGTTTTCCAAAATTATAAACGGTATCATAGTTCATTAAATCACCCAAATGAAACTCATTACTCGCAATTTTACAAGGAGCCTCATGACTAGCATCTAAAACACAAGTATAAACATCAAATTTCCTGGTATCGTTAAGCAGCATTTTGCCTAACTGACCACCTCCAAGAATACCAAGTTTAAAATTCGAAGAAAAGTAGTTCATTGATTTCTTTTTTACTAAAATTGAATAAGGATACGCAAAAATACACTTAAATATTAATTAGTGCCTAAATCATAAATCAAAAAATCGTTATTTGTAATCTAATGATTATCTTTGCTCCTTCAAAAATTGATAACCGTGATAAAGCTACACGACAAATATTTTAAACCATTTATTTCTGCTAAAAAAATTGATGATGTTCTACAACGTTTAGCGATAGAAATAGCAGAAGATGTAGGAGACGAAATCCCTGTATTTGTTGGTATTTTAAATGGATCGTTTATGGTTGTGAGTGATTTTGTAAAAAAGTACCCAAAACCATGCGAAGTCACTTTTATAAAATTAGCATCTTATGAAGGTGTTAAATCAACCGAGGATATTCAAAGACTTATTGGGTTAACTCAAGATTTAACAGGGCGTACTGTTATTATTTTGGAAGATATTATTGATACAGGAAACACCTTGACCGAAGTTCATAGGATTTTTAGAAATGAAAAAGTGAAATCGCTCAAAATAGCGACACTCTTTTACAAGCCAGAGGCCTATAAAAAAGATTTTAAACTACATTATGTTGGTATTGAGATTCCTAATAAATTTATAGTTGGCTTCGGCTTAGATTATAATGGATTAGGAAGAAATATACCAGAAATATATCAAATAAAAGAAACGCAACATATGACAAACTTAGTGCTATTTGGCCCTCCAGGTGCTGGAAAAGGAACACAAGCAGATTTTTTAAAAGAGAAGTATAATTTAGTACACATTTCTACGGGCGATGTTTTTAGATACAATATTAAAAACGAAACGGCTTTAGGTATGTTAGCTAAATCCTACATGGATAAAGGGGAGTTGGTTCCAGATCAAGTAACTATTGATATGTTAAATGCTGAGGTTGAGAAAAATGCAGCTGCTAATGGTTTTATTTTTGATGGCTTTCCGCGTACTAATGCACAAGCAGACGCTTTAGATAAGTTAATGGATAGCAAAGATTCTCAAATAAATGCTATGATTGCTTTAGAGGTTGATGACGAAATTTTGGTTGAGCGTTTACTGTCACGTGGTAAGACTAGTGGAAGGGCTGATGATGCTGATGAATCTATTATTAGAAATAGAATAACAGAGTATTATAATAAAACAGCTATTTTAAAGGATTTCTATTCGGCACAAGACAAATATTTTGGCGTTGATGGTGTTGGTAGTATTGAAGATATTACAGCAAGATTGAGCGGTGTTATAGATAACCTCTAAGTTGATGTGTTTATTCGTTTAGTTGTTTAAAAACAGGTCAACTAAACAACTTAACAAAGAACAAATAAACAGTAAGAATGACTGAAGGAAATTTTGTTGATTATGTAAAAATGTATGTCGCTTCTGGCAGCGGAGGTAAAGGTTCTGTGCATTTACATCGCGAGAAGTATATTACGAAAGGTGGACCAGATGGTGGTGATGGTGGTCGTGGCGGTCATGTGATTCTTCGAGGTAATTCTAATCTTTGGACACTTCTTCATTTAAAATTTAAAAAACACATTCGTGCTGGTCATGGTGGAAATGGTAGTAAAAGCAGGAGTTCTGGGGCTGATGGTGAAGATGTATATTTAGATGTTCCATTAGGAACGGTTGTTAGAGATACTGAAACTGATGACATTCTTTTAGAGATCACTGAAGAAGGTGAAGAAAGAATTATTGCAGAAGGCGGAAAAGGCGGACTAGGCAACTGGCATTTTAAGTCGTCGACCAATCAAACACCAAGATATGCACAGCCTGGACTTCCCTTGGAAGAGAAGTATGTTACGTTGGAATTAAAAGTACTTGCTGACGTTGGTTTGGTAGGATTCCCAAACGCGGGGAAATCTACGTTGTTATCAGTAGTCACTTCTGCCAAACCAAAAATTGCAGATTATGAGTTTACAACGTTGAAACCTAATTTAGGGATCGTAGAGTATCGCGATTTTCAAACCTTCGTAATGGCAGATATTCCTGGAATTATAGAAGGTGCTGCCGAAGGAAAAGGCCTAGGTCATTATTTTTTACGTCACATAGAACGTAATTCCATTTTGCTATTTTTAATTCCTGCAGATGCAGATGATATTAAAAAGCAATATGATGTCTTGTTAGATGAGCTTCGTCGTTACAATCCGGAAATGCTTGATAAAGAACGCCTCATAGCCATATCGAAATGTGATATGCTCGATACTGAATTGAAGGCAGAACTTAAAAAAGAATTGGACAACGAACTTCCTATTCCATACTTATTCATTTCATCAGTGGCACAGCAAGGTATTACCGAGTTAAAAGACATTTTGTGGAAAATGTTGAATGAGTAAATTCAATTAATAATTGGTATGAGATTACTTAAATCGTTCTAAAATCCAATCTTTTATAATTTTTAAGGCGGTTGGGGAAAAGGTTTCTTCAATTTCACTATATTCTTGCATACTTCCTGTTTCGGCAGTTTGAAACAAATGGTTTAATCCGTCTAATTCCTTTATAGTTATATCTTTATTTCCAGCAATTTCTAGCCCATTTTTAATGCCTTCTAAATTAATTTTTGGTAATACTTGAAAATCTTTACTTCCATTTAAAGCTAATACGGGGCATGTCGTTTTTTCTAAATAATCTTTTGGATCTATTCTAATAAAAGTGAGAAGCCATTTAGATTTTAAAATGTTGAATTGTTGTTTAATCAAAGCTGGAGTAATGGCTGGAGCAAGTATAGATGTAGGGTTTTTCATTTTAAAATCATTAAGTTCATTTGTGATTTTTGTTTTAATAATTTCTACATCAGAATGCGTTCTTAAAATAGCGTAAATAATCTTTGATAATTTTTCATTTTCATCCAGAACAGCACTATTAGCACCTGCTAATTCTGCGGCTCGTCTAGATTGGGTTTCTAAAACTTTTGCACCATTTACACCAGTGCCTGCAAGTAATACGGTAAAGGCAACATCTTTATTTCTTGAAGCTACCATAGGAGCAATAAGTCCACCCTCACTATGTCCAATCAAACCTATTTTTGAAGTATCAATATCATTCCTTGTTTTTAAATAAGCGATAGCAGCTTCAACATCGGTAGCAAAATCAAAAGTTGTGGCGTTTTTAAAATTTCCTTCAGATTCAGCAGTCCCTCTATCATCATACCGCAAAACAGCAACACCATGGTTTGTTAGGTAATCAGCTATCACTAAAAAAGGCTTATGATTTACTAGTTCTTCATTTCTGTCTTGTGGGCCAGATCCGCTTATTAAAATGGCAACTACTGGCTTTTTTATGTTTTTTGGTAAAGTGAGTGTACCTGCTAACTTTATACTGTCGGCTTTAAAATTGGTAAAATAAATAGCTTCCGAAGTATAGTCATAAGGGGCTTTCGGTTCTTGTGGACGATTACTTTGAGAAAAAAGATTGACACTAAAGAAAATACATATTAAAAAGATACTTTTAGAGCAGAATGTCATGATAAAAAATTTATACATCAAATGTCGGGATACTAAAATCAAGTTCAAAGCTTTTAACTTTAATTCATGGAATAATTTTTGATTAACTTTAACCTGAGTTTAATAAAAATTATGGCTATGAAATCTTTTAAAATTATTTTACTTGCTTTATTAATTACGGGATGTGTTTCTGTTCGTGTTAATTACGATTACGATAAGACAACTCAATTTGATAATTATAAAACCTACAATTATTATAGTGATATGAATACGGGGCTAAGTGAATTAGACACCAAACGTCTGTTAAATGCTATAGATATAAAAATGACAGCAAAAGGGTTTAGTTTATCTGACACTCCAGATTTTTTCATCGACATTAAAAGTAGTGAATATCGCGAAGCGCAACGCAGCTCAGTTGGTGTTGGTTTAGGTGGAGGAGGCCGCAATGTTGGAGGAGGCATTTCAATAGGTATACCAGTGGGCCAGTCTAATGTTAACCGTCAGATAATAATTGATTTTGTAGATGAAAATAAAAAGCAATTATTTTGGCAAGCAGTAAGCGAATCGAATTATAACCCTAACGCTATACCGGGAGAGCGAGAGGAACGCTTAAATGCTATAGTAGAAAAAGTGTTCTTGGAATACCCTCCTAAACAATAACTTATTGTTTTACTAATTTTTTACTGGCAACTAATATGTTATTTGCATAGAAATTAGCCATATAAATACCTTCACTTAAATTACTAATATCTACCTGTTGTGTTTCATGGTTAGACATAGGTACTGTTTTTACTTTTTTGCCGTCTAAGCTCATAATATCAACTTTTAAATTGGTACCTCTTTCACTTTCAATTTTAAAGTTTGCAATGGTATTCGCAGGATTTGGATACATAACGATACTTAAATTATTAATCTCACTTTCAATATCCTTAACTCCTAAGGAAGAATGATCTATAGTCCAGGTCACTGTATACACATGAAGGGTTTCATGATTATCGATCCTTAAAAGTGTTGTGTTATCCGTAATGACTGCTGTTAAATTATTTGAACCTACATTTAAATCGCTTTCAGAAATACTTACATCATCAACATTTGTGGCAAAATTATCATCAGCATTAAGTGACCACGAGCTTTCAAGTATTGTAGGGTCAGGTGCAGGTTTTATTAAGTTTAGATGAAAATCAAGAGGAAAGCTTGGGTTTGAGACCGTATTTGAAATGGGTGTATATGAATCAATTGGAGACACCAAACTGTGTATCTTTTCTATCATGCCTTCTTTACATACAGAGCAGAAAGGAACTCCCAGATATCTCATTTTACAGTTTTGATGAGGTCTGTTCCAAGTGGATGCTACACCAGAGGTACCATAGGGGTAAATCCCAATACCATTAAGTCCAATCCAATTTTTCCATTTTACCAATGTTGGATCAGTTTCTTGAGTCATATTTATGGCTTCGGCTGCTAATGCGTCTCCTGGATAATATTCATCTTTTAAATCGAACAAAGAATGTCCTAATTCATGTATGGCAATATCATTTGCTGAAGTTGAAGCCATTGGAAATTCACCACCCGAGCCTCCATATACATTAGTGTTAACTAAAATTAAAGCTTGATCGTATGTAGGGAAATTGTCAGATAAAACAGAATGTATTTTTGCCTCCGCAGTAGCAGCATCTGCATAATCAATTCCGTAATATAAGAGTCTGTGATAATTAAAGGCATCAAAAGTAGCATTGAAATAAGTATCTTTTGTGGTCATTGGAGTTGCAGGTTCTGTAACATCTGTAGCAGTTGCAGGGTGATCGGCTCCACTTTCATTTGATGGTACTTTTATAGCGTATACATTAAAGTAATCCGCATATTCTAAAAAAGGTGATTGACTAAACATGTCGTCCGAAAGACTAGTAACATCTGTAATAAATTGATCTAATTCACTGGTTTGATAGCCTTCACTTAAGATAACTAAATTTATTCTTTTGTCATTATCTCCAGAAGATTTAATTGTTTCCACATCAAAAATTTGAGCCGAGATAAAACAGGTACTAAAAAGAAATATTATGAAAATTAAAAAATACCTCATGGTTAGTTAAGTTTAGTTTTAATTAGAGGGATTGTTTTATTTTTAGAATTACTAATATTATGTATACTAATGTATTTTGTATTGGGCTTTAGTTGTAGCCTTAAAGAAAATCGTGAGCTATCCAAATCAATCTTTTTCATTTGAAACGATTTGGATTCATCTACGAACTCAAAAGTTTTAGTAAACGGATTTTTTATAATAGTGCTATGTAAGATATTTGACTTTTTATCAAGCTGATAACACATTAAATCACCAGTAACTGGTTCCTCTTTGGAGTTTTTAGTATGATTTTTAAGTTTTCCTTCGGTTACTTTTTTATTTATATAACGAATAGTCTTTTTCCCATCAGATGTTTTTTTAATAGTATAATTTAGAAAAATGATCTTAGGCGTTTTTTCAATTTTGTCTGTATTTGTAGATAGCCCCTGTTTAGAAGCACAGCCTAAAAGCATTATAAAAAATAAAAATGCTATGGTCGTTTTGGGGCTATTTAATTTTTGCTTTTCCAAAGGTTTAAACAAATCATAAAATTTGAGTAAAGTTAAGAAAATAAAGAGACTGTATTAAAAGTGTCATTCAGAATGCAAAGAAGAATCTCTTAAAAATATAATGTGGTGATTCACAAAAAATAAGATTCTTCGCTACGCTCTGAATGACAAAATAGATTACTTTTCAGTCTCATAAATATGTTATCAACTCAGTAAATCTTTATATTTGTCTTTATAGCCATAAAGCACAATAATATTTAAAACTAGTAAAATTAAAGCGCCCGCGATACTTCCTGGTTCTAACATAGCATGAAATAATACGGCATTGACTGATACACTCATTAAAATAAGAGCCAATAAAGCTCCAAATTTGTTAAAGATTAATGCTAATCCTGCAACAATTTCTACAATGGCTACTATTGTAATTAATTTAACAGAAGATAATGCTCCGAAATAGGCCCCAGCCTCAGCAGACATATCTCCCATATCCATAAAATGAAAGAACTTATTAAGTCCAAAAAACAAAACGAAAATCCCGAGAAGTGTTCTCACGACCATAAAAACTTTTGAATTCATAATAATGTGTTTATTAGTTATTAAACTGAAAGATAGCAAATTAAAAATTAATCTGCCATCCGCTTTGTCGAAACAGTTTTACTTAACTAACAAACGAGTGCCTTCACTATGACTACTAAATTCTGGTGCATACATGCTTTGTATCGTTGTAATACCATTACTCATATTACCTGCATTATTAACTCTTAAATCGTATTCAAAAACATAAACGCCTTTTGGTAAATAATCAAAAAAGAAATTAGTTGAGGCATCTTTTGTACTTTCGTAATATCCCAAACCATCTTGCCATTTGTATTGCGAGAATACATTAACAGGTTCTAACCCTGAAGCTCGCATATCTTTCATATGAATGAATTCCATGTTTCGATCACTTCGTAATTCAATACGAACTCTTACCAAATCTCCAACTTTTAAATGGGTGTCTTTTGTAATTTCAGAAATGGTTTCACCTGTATCTGTATTTTGTTTCAAAAACAATTTTTTCCTTAATTTTAGAGGTGTCTCTGCTGATGTAATCTTATCTAAATCTTCAAAATATTGCCAATATAAACTTCCCCAGGCAATACCTTTTCCTTTTTTAGTCAGTTTTACTTCTGCCATTTTGGGTTTTATTTCAGAAGCACTCCAAGACGTTTTATAATAACCTGTACCAGCTTCTACTTTTACGTTTTCTAATTTTGAAGGCGTTATTTTTTGCCCACCTAAAACAACATCAACCATTTCGGTGACCGATAACCAATCGCTTCCTTGAAGTAACAAGGCGTATACAGCATCAGTAGTTGCTTTGGTGGTTTTCCATCTATTAGTTTGTTTGTTTTTAAGTAACCAGATTTTTAAGTTATCGATGGTTTCAAGATGCTTCACTTCACTCTGAATAACATGACCAATCTCTGAGAAAGTTTCAATTAAAAGGGCTTGTGTTTCGATAGGTGCTTGATACCAATACCATGAGTTGGTATTTGCCTTCCAATACATACCTAACTCTTCCGAAGTGATACTCGTTTCTTTTAACGATTTTAGAATCTTTTTGGCTGTTTTAGAATCATTATTTCTGTGAGACACCAAAGCCATTAATCCTTTTGCATATAAAGGTCGACTTAACCAGTACTTTTGAATTTGCGTTTGGTAGTATTGTGTGATTTTATCAACTTCTTTAGATTTTTTTACGTCTGGATAGAAGCTTCTCATATATAAATAATGTAACTGTGTGTAGCTCAAATGATCTTTGTTTAAATCTACTTTAGCATTATATTTTCTAAGGTCCTTGTATTCTTTTACAAATTGCGCATCGAGATACTTGATGGCTTTTGAGATCATTTTATTATGAGACCCTTCGACTGCGCTCACGGTGACACCTAACTTATTTAAGTGACCAAAACCAGTAATAATGTGTTGTGTAATGTATTTGTTTTCACGTCCACCATCAAACCATGCCCAGGCACCGGAATTCATTTGATTATTTTCTAATTTTCTTATAGCCGATTGCAACTCATTATTCATTTTGTTTAGATCGAAAAGTAGCGCCATACGCTTTTTCTGTTCCGTTTCACTTTGTGCATCTCGTAGCCATGGTGTTTCTTGAATGAGAATAGATTTTAATGCTTCATTTTTTTCTAAGTTAGAAATAAGCGCATCTTGAGATTTCCATTGATTGAAAACGTCTTGAATTCGTGGATTAGAATTCGCAATATGACTCGCTAAAGCATTGGCATAATAACGACTAAAAGTTTGTTCGTTACATGCATACGGATACTCCATTAAATAGGGGAGTGCCTGCACCGCATACCATGCAGGGTTGGAAGTCATTTCCAAAGTCAACTTATGGTTTTTAAGTGTTGTTGAGGTATGACTCTTTAGTTTATCTAGCGTAAATGTTTTTGTTTGATTACTACGAATCCACATAGGAAGTGTTTCGGTAACTAACATTCTATTTGATAGCACAGGTAAGGCATTTTGTTCACCATCACTAAAGTCTTCCGATTTGGCGATAACTTTATATTGAACTGCTTGCACATCATCCGGAATCGATAAACTCCATGATACTTGTGTATTACCTTTGGGGTCGACAGTAAAAGAAGCCCCCTCTAGCTCCCCCGAAGGGTGAGAATTAGCTTGTTTACGAATAAGTTTATTGGAAACGTCTTCTCCGGAAATAGCGTCTGTTAATATTAATTTTGCTTGTCCTGATAATTGCTTTTCGGTAAGGTTTGCAATTTTGGTGCTAATCGTAATATGATCACCTTCTCTTAGGAAACGAGGCGCGTTAGGTATCACCATTAATTCTTTTTGAGTAACTGCTGTTAAAGTTGTTGTTGTACTTTCTAAGGTTTTTGTATGCGCTAATAATTGCAACTTCCATTGGGTTAAAGCTTCTGGAGTTGTGAAGTTGAAACTAACGTTACCTTCTGAATCTGTTTTCAGCTGCGGAAAGAAAAAGGCAGTTTCCTGAAGGTTTTTACGGATTTTGATGTTGTCGAAGTTTGGTTTTTCTGATTTTTTTTCGACAATCTCCTCCCTTAAATCAAGGTCGTCACCTGCATTTAGTTTGGTCTCTTTATCCATAACCACAACTTCATCCAGATTAGCGCTATCACTTTCCTCCATAAAAGCCACTGATTCTTCTACTTCCATTTCATCTGACATTATTGGAGCACCGGCTACACGACTACTAAGTGTGTTTACTCCTTTAAACCTTATTGAGTTATTATTCCCAAAATAAAACCCAAACCAATTCAATTGATCATAATATTGAGTTGAGTAATGTATTCTAGTATACTGTTTATTGTAAACTCTAAAATGACGTGTGCCAAAACTCTGATGAGCATTACTTTGATTATAAGAGTAATAAATAGGTCTATTAATAAGATTGGAACGCCATGTATGTGACTTAAATTGATCTAATGAAGCATCATACATGCTTGCCAATAGCTCTGCACTGACTTTATCACCTTGTGGCCCTTTAATCTTAAAACTCCAGGTTTCATCGGTTCCAGGTTGTAATTTATCTCTAAATGTTGTAGTTTCAATACTCAAATCCATTTTAGGATAGGGTACCGATATGCTTAAAGCACCCGATTGAAAATTATTATAAGCTGCAAAACTGTAATTAACTACAAAACCGCCAATGTCTTCATTATTCACAGGAACAGAAATGGTTTTTTTGTTATTATTAAGTTGAATGATATGTGTTTTTATAACCTTACGATCTTTTTCAATTTGAACCGTAACATTTAAATTTCTGGCAGCAGATCCTAATGTTATTAAGGCATTTTCACCTGTCTTATAACTTGATTTGTTTGTAGTAATGTGGAATAATTTTTTATCTGCTATGGTTTTATCTGCATGACTATATAAAGTCGTTTTAATTTCATCTTTAACCAATTGTCCAAATTTATCCTTACTTTCTAAAATGATAATATAGGCGCCAGATTCCCACTTTTTAATTTTACCAAGATTAAGATTTTTTGTGTTTTCTGTGTTAAAAGATGACATAAAAACAAGGTCTCCTTTTTTCCAATTGCTAGCCTGATGTTCATCATTATAAGCATCATGAGGAAACAATTTATTAAAGGCTTCTTGTGAAAACTCTTGATAATCTGGTGCGCTCCAAGGCCTTTGTCTTAAAACCTTTTTAGGCCCATTTAATTTATAAATTTTAACGGTTCCCTTAGCTGGTATAAATTCGCCATTTAAGTTTCTGGTATCTATTTCAAGAGCATTGTTTTTTTTGGCTTTATCTATAAAATTGGCAATATACATATTTGCTGTTAATGCATGATACCCAACATTAACTGTGGTCGTAGCACTTCTGGTTTCTCCATTTAAATCGGTAACATCAGCAGTGACTTCATATCTAAAAATTGGGAGATTTGTTTTGTCTACGCTTTGATCTGGAATGGCTTTAAAAGTAATTTCAAAGACGCCTTTGCCATTAGTCATACCCTCTCCATGAGTAATTTCTTGAGGTTCGCTATTAAACCATGGGTAATACCAATAACACCAACGCGGATATTCTACTTTTCTATGTACCCGATATACTACTTTAGCATTGGTAATATGACTTCCTGCATAAGCTAGGGCATGTCCTTTTATAGTGACAGAATCGTTAACCTTAAAGGTTTCTGTTACGGGGTTAAATGATGTTTCAAACTTTGGACGTTTGTATTCTTCAACAGAAAAGTAAGTAGTCCCACTCTTGTTATGACCTGACTCTGTACCAAATTCGATATAATATTGACCATTTAATCCATTGTTTGGTAAAATAAATTCACCGGAAACGGAACCGAATTCATTCGTTTTAAACTTTAATAGTTTTACTTCTTCACCATTTGCATTATATAAAATAGCATAAACTTTTTCACTTACTAGAACCTCTGGTTTACTTTCTTTTGTTTTAAAAGCTATCGCTTTGAAATATACTGTTTGCCCTGGTCTATATATACTTCTATCTGTGAATAGAAAAGCGTTGTATGTAACTTTTTTTTGTTGCTGTTTATAATATCTGCTTACATAGTAATCGCCAAAGTATGCTTTTTCACCATTATTAATAATTTCTATATTTAAATCGTTATAATTGACATCCAATTTTGGAAGTGAAATTTCACCAAATTGGTTTGAAGTTTTAGTTTCTGTTATTTCCTTATCCTTGTAGTTTTTACGATATGAGAATTTAACTGCTGCTTTTTCGATAGGTTTTCCATTATTTCTATTAATAATTTGAAAGGTTTTATCGTTTGTGCTTTCTGTTTCAATCAAAGCTAAATTAGTGACTTGTACGGTACTAAACGCAAAGGTTTCATCATCGTTTTTAGGGGAAGCAAAAATTAAATACGTACCATTATTTAGTTTAGGAACTAAAATTTCTGTTGTGTGGGTTTGGTAGTCACCTTCATTTTTTAAAGTATTATCCCAATTTTTATAAGGATTTAACTTTTTAATAAATGCTAATTGTTCCTCTTCTCTATATATTTTATTGAATTTACTTAACTGGTTTCTAGTGAGCTTAAATATTTTAAATTGAAGTTGATTTAAGTTTTTATAACGTATTAATAACCGTGCATTTTGTTGTATAGGAAGAAAGTTTTCTGCAGTGATTTGTAATGTCGGTTGTTCTATTAATTGTTTTAAAACAGTACATTTTTTAGCACCATTACTTTTTGGGAATTTTAAAATAGCCTTATTGCATATTTCAATAGCATCTTTAAGCTTCCAACGATTATCTTCATTGGTTTTAGGTTGGTAAGTAGCTCCTTGTTGATAGTAAATGGTGGCTATTTCATAATCGTATAAAGTGGAAACTTCATGAGTCTTTAAATGATCTCTTTCTGTTTTTAAAGCACTTAATATAATGGATTCTTTATCGCTAAATGTAGCGTGTTGATTCACAAATTTTAAACGCTGAATATTTACATCGGCTAAAGCAAAAGGTTTTTTGTCTTTTAAATGAAAACTAATCAAATCTTGATAAATCTTTAAAGCATTTAGTTGTAATGATGTTGTATCTTTCGATGCTATTTTTAATTTCGAAAAGCGTCCTGTATTACCCAAAAAATCAGGATGATCTATCTCAAATTTATAAGCGGGTTTCGTAATATGGGTTTCATCGGTTTTATAGAATTGTAACGCATTGTGACTTAAAATATCGAATAAAGTAGGTCTGTAAATTCTAGAGCCTTTTTGTAGATTTAAGATCTCGTCATAATGACTTAAAGGTTCTAATTGCAATAGCAATCCGTTTTGTAACGAATTCTGGTAATGCACGTGAATTTCATTAAATAGCGTTTGTAAATCCCATGTTCTAAAATCTTCGACATCTACTTTCTCAGCAGTTTTTGTTCTGTTATAGAGCTTCCATCTATTTTGATTAAAGTATTGCCAATACATATTTGCCAGGATACTTTCTAAAATATTTTTTGTTGGGAACGTGTTTTTTTCAATGCCATCTTTAAAATCCTTAATAATTTTGAGTTGCGCATCTTCCTCTAAAACTAAAGCGAATTTGCTCTTAAAAAGCATGCTTTTAATGAGTTGTGATGCATTGCTATCTTTTTCTGCAAGTTTATTAATGTTTTCTACAGCCTTTAAAGCTGATTGCACTAAGCCTTTAGCTTCAAATTGCTCGACTTCAGCCCATAACTCTTTATATTCATTGTCTTGGGCATTAGAAAATGTAGCGAATAGTATAATCATTAATAAGGATAAAGCGTTTTTCATTTTTTTTAAGTTTGTATCTAAAATACTTTCAAAAGCTATACCAAAAAATAAAGAATGAGTGAACAGACTCTTTGGTTGAGTGAAGTTAGTTTTTTATGAGTGAAATAGAAAGTTTATTTTTACGTTTTCGACTATAAACATTATGACGAAGTTTTTGCTCCCTTTCTTATTTTCTATCATGGCTTTTAGTCAATCAAATCTTGATGACATAGAAACGCTTTTTCAAAAAAAACAATTCAATAAAGCAGAACAATTAGTTAGTGATTATTTGAAAACACATCCAAATAACTTGCAAGCTATTGAATTATTAGGGGATGCCTATGGGCATCAAAAAAAATGGGATGGTGCTATTTTACAATACGAAAAGCTAGTAAATAATAAAGAGCACCATGCCAATTATCATTACAAATATGGTGGTGCATTGGGTATGAAAGCTTTGTCTGTTAGTAAATTAAAAGCTTTGGGTATTATAGGTGATGTAAAAGAAGCCTTTTTAAAGGCTGCCGAATTGGACAAAAACCATATTGGCACCCGTTGGGCATTAGTGGAGTTATATATGCAATTACCAGGGATTATAGGTGGTAGTAAGAGTAAATCATTGCGTTATGCAGAGGAGTTGGAAGTCCTTTCGAAAGTGGATGGTTATTTGGCAAAAGGCTATGTTTATGAGTATGATGACGAACCGGAGCTTGCTGAAAAATATTATAAGATGGCTATAAAAGAAGGTGGGTCTGTTACCTGTTTCAATAAATTAACCGTTTTATACGAAAACGAAAAAGAACCAGAAAAGGCTATCGAAAATATTGAAGCTGCCCATAAAAAACATCAACGGAATGCCATGCATTATCAAATCGGTAAGGTTGCGGCAGAGTACAATATTGAATTACAAAAAGGAGAGCGCTGTTTACAAACCTATTTGGAGAATCATTCAGCTGAGGATGGTGTTCCTAAAGCTTGGGCTCACTACCGTTTGGCACAAATTCATGTGCATAAACAAAATAAACAGGAAGCTCTAAAATATATTGAGTTAGCCATTGCTGAACTTCCTAAAATAAAGCCGTTTAAAGAGCAAAAGGAAAAGATACTTGGTTTGTAGCTTGTGTTTGTTGATAGTTGTTGGTTTTTTGTTGTTAGTTACTGGTATTTGGTTTTGACCACTGATTTTAGGAATTTGTTTCGTTTAATTTGGAATTTGAAATCTGGAGTTTGATATTTGCTCTATGAACGTACATTTTATAGCTATTGGTGGTGCTGCCATGCATAATTTAGCCTTAGCATTGCATAATAAAGGTTATCAAGTAACAGGAAGTGACGATACTATTTTCGAACCTTCAAAATCAAGATTAGACGCTAAAGGATTATTGCCTGAAGCTTTTGGGTGGTATCCAGAAAAAATCACTACAGACTTAGAAGCTGTTGTTTTGGGAATGCATGCTAAAGCGGATAACCCAGAATTAATGAAAGCTCAGGAACTGGGTTTGAAAATCTACAGCTATCCAGAATTTTTATACGAACAATCTAAATACAAAACGCGTGTGGTTATTGGTGGGAGTCATGGTAAAACAACCATAACTTCTATGATCTTACATGTTATGCATTATCATGATAGAGACGTCGATTATATGGTTGGTGCACAGTTAGAAGGTTTTGATGTGATGGTAAAGCTTACAGAAGAAAATGATTTTATCGTGTTAGAAGGCGATGAGTATTTGAGTTCGCCTATTGATAGACGTCCAAAATTTCATTTATACAAACCTAATATTGCTTTATTAAGTGGTATTGCCTGGGATCATATTAATGTGTTTCCAACTTATGATAATTATATAGAGCAGTTTAACATTTTTGTAGATTCTATTGTTAACGGTGGTAGTATTAGTTACAATGAAGAAGATCCTGAAGTAAAACGCGTTGTAGAGGCTTCAACAAATACCATTCGTAAATTGGCATACCAAACACCAGAATATACTGTAGAAAATGGACAAACCTTGCTAGAAACTACTGAAGGTCATTTACCAATAGAAGTCTTTGGAAAACATAATTTAAACAACTTGGCTGGTGCCAAATGGATTTGCCAGCACATGGGAATTGATGAAGACGACTTTTATGAAGCTATTTCTACTTTTAAAGGTGCCAGCAAACGCTTGGAAAAAATAGCTGAAAGTAAAAACAGTGTGGCCTATAAAGATTTTGCACATTCTCCTAGTAAAGTGGAAGCAACTACCCGTGCTGTTAAAGAGCAATATGAAAACAGAACGTTAGTGGCTTGCTTAGAATTGCATACGTATAGTAGTTTAAACGCTGAGTTTTTAAAAGAATACAAAGGTGCATTAAATGCCGCCGACGTAGCCGTGGTCTTTTATTCGCCGCATGCAGTTGAAATTAAAAAACTTGAAAAAGTAACGCACGAACAAATTGCGAATGCTTTTCAACGTGAGGATCTGATTATTTATACGAATCCAGACGATTTTAAAGACTTTTTATTCTCGCAGGATTTTGATAATAAAGCTTTGTTACTTATGAGTTCTGGTAATTATGGTGGTTTGGATTTTGATGCTGTTGAAGGGGTGATAAATTAGGTGTTATTCTTATGAAAGAAGGCTTTTGTTTACCTATATATACCATTAAGTGCTAATATGAATTGATAAGAATTAATTTAGCAAAAGCCTTTATCCTTTATAAATTCATGTAAAACTTTTCTCTTTTTTTGTTTCTTACTCTTATCCCCACTAGTTTTGGAAACTAACGGTCAATCAAATTAAGATGCAGTTAAGGAGGTAATCGTTATTTTTAGTAATAAGGTAACATTCTGAAAAGATTGTGCTTAGTTTCATTATCAAGATCACTTATATATTTGTCAAACTGTTCAGGAAACTCTTTGCTAGCATAAGCTAATAAATTTAAGTACCTATTTATCAAATGCGGATGAGAAGAAAAGGCTCTTGCTAAAAATGAAAAGAAGGAATCATTTCTTAACATTTTTCCTTGGTCTAAAATCCCTCGAAATTCTATTTTTAAAGATAAATCATTACCCACCATTAATTTATTGAATGCAACAATAGATTGTTCGACATTTTGAGTTACCATCATCCCTATATTATCACCTGTATATTGGGTAGCCCTTTCATAAGGCAAAAGAAAAAAGTTGAAAATTTTAATTCTTTCTAGGTTTTCAAAGATTAATTTCAAAATAGTAGTTTTAAAATGTTTAGCTTTTAATGCTCCAACAAATCGAGCAATAATCCATTTCATTTGAATCAATTTATCTTTATTGGATAACATATCTTTAACTAATTCAGAATTCAATACAATAAACTGTGTTTTAAAGAATTTAGCAAGAAATGCATTTACAGAACCGTCTTCAACGATATAAATTTGAACTTCCTTAGTGTAAGATAGCTCCTTTTTTACTTCTGTGTAAATATTGAATATCTCAGGGAAATTATGGCTAGAGACTTTTACGGAATTACCTACAAGATTCATTTTTGCTATGCTTAGAGAAAACCAAACAAAAAATACAATCACCCCAATGTATATAAGTATTAGTCCAAAAGAAGCAATGGTTAATATGAGACCTAATATGGCAATTGGTATTCCAGTTAGCATCGCTAAGTTAAAACGGTTGCTTTCATTAGGATAGGTTGCTTTTTCGAATTTTTCGGTAGTTATTATTTCCATATTTATTGTTTGTTTTAATGAATGCAAACGGGTTTATATACAGAATTTTTATCTTTTTATTCTGTCATTTTGGACAACTAAGCAGAAGTTTTGTTACTTTTTATACTTTTTAAGTTTTACAACGTTTTTCGTCATTAACTAATACAATTAAAAATATAAAGAGGACAGTATCAGTGTCTTATAAAGATGGGATCTAAATACAATTTAATCAGAGTTTTTTTATCAAACAACTTTTTTGTAAGATTTGTTGAATAATTTTCAGGAATAGTAAAATAAAAAGGAAAGTTTTATTTCAAATATATACGAGTTTTATTAGCATATAAAGGCGTCTCTATAACTATCTCCTTAAAAACTGCATAACCCCAGCATTTAATTGAAAATCTAAATCTGAAACAAAATAATCAATCTCATTATTTGAAAAACAACTATTGATGTCGTTAATAGTGTTGCAAATATCTTTATAGTAATCTAAAAGTTTATGGTTGTCAGGATTTAAACCTTCTTGTTTACACCATACTAAAAAATCTTCAGATTCATTAAGAGTTACTAAGGTTCTAAAAACAATAACGAAATTTAATACAGGGTTATAATAATTAAGATCCTCATACTCATCTAACACATGAATGGTATAAGTGTTATTATTTATTTTTAAGGTTACTGGAGTTAAATTTTTGTCAATAGAAACCCCTTTGCCTAACCAAATTATAATCCCTCTGGCAGCAATGAAATTTTGAATATCTATTATATCAGGGTGCATGAATTCTGAAATGTATAAATTAAAACACATTATTCAAAATTGCATAAACACTTTCTTGAAGAACCTGAATTAATGTAGGCTTTTGCTTTCGTTGTAGTCAGCCAAAACTCCATTAAAAACCCATTTTGCTAAAGCTTTTCTATTTTCATAATTAAGAATTCGTTTCTGGTCTTTTTTGTTTTTTATATTTCCTAATTCTATATACACCATAGCTGGTAGCGTGTTTTTTATTAGGTATAGCCCTCTGGATTTTACAGAGCCTGAGTATATTCTATTAGGTTGGTGTTTAGCATATTTTTCTTTGAACGATTTGTGAATGTTTTTGGCTAATTGTTTTCCACTTTTGCTGTTATGATGATGGTAAAAAAACACATCAATATTTTTACTTTTACTTCTGCTGTCAACATGAGTAACAATGAGCCTTTGGTAAGCACCTTTATGTTTTAAGTATAGATTATTCACAGTTTTTGTGCGTTGCCTCAATCGTAATTTTTGACTTTTTGAAATGGGTTTATCAGGATAATTAACTTCGTCGTAATCTACTTCAAGTATCTTTTTATCTCTAATCCCATCATTTTCATCTTTAATAATGATATAAACCTTTGCGCCATTAGAAATGAGCCTTCGTGCTAATCGTAAAGTAACATCATAAGCGTATTCATCCTCGGAAATTAGTTTACCGTTATAAGTTTCTATAGCGCCGGGATCGGGACCACCATGTCCAGAAATTAAATAATAGATAGCGCCGTTTAAATTACTGCTTTCTAAAGGAACAACATCATAGTCTTTACCAAAAAGCGGATCATTAATTTGCTTTTTTGGTAACAGATTATCGTTAGGTTTTTCAATAATTTTAGATTCAATTTTATCAGTTATAGATGGTGTTTCATTATTACCAATAGTGTCTTTTTCTATGGTTGGCAGTATATAAGTTCTACCTTTTAATACCCCGTTGTTTACTGTTAAATTTTCCTTATTCAGTTTAATAAATGCTCTGTAGTGTTTTGTTGGCTCAAGACCGTTTTTTCGAAGAATAGAATAAATACCATCACCACCAATAGCAATCACTTTTATTTGAGATGTTTGAGCAATAGCGAGATCAGAGATTGTTAAATAAAAAAAGAGTAATAATAGTTTTTTTAATATTGAACGCATCTTGATTTTTTTATGATTTGCTACAAAACCTTCAGATGAACTCTTGTTTAATTTTTGGATGACAACCCGAAGTCACTTAAAAAAGAACACACCGTTCCTTCAACAACGCTATTTCTTTATTTTTATTTATTGAATAGGCTTAAATATTTTTCCTAAAAATTGTTCAATACTTTCTTGATTTGCACGAATGAGTTCTGTTCTGGCGTTTTCAATATCTCGTGGTTTTTTATCTTGAGAGAGCTTAAATTTGCCTTCCCAATCCGTGATAGTGATTTCAAACATTTTAATAAAATCTAAATAACCTTTCATGCTACGGTTATCAGGTTCTAAAACATATTTATGTTCTGGTGCTTCCAAAAAAGTGGTCATATCAATTAATGATGCTTTTAAGGATTCCTTACTTTCAATCGCCTTAACGGTGGCTTTTAAATGAACCATGATATAATTCCAAGTTGGTAATTGTGTGGTCGTATAAATACTTGGTGAAATATAACATTGCGGACCAGAAAAGATAATAGTAACCTCATTATCATCTTTTAATAATTCTGCTTGCGGATTAAACTTATCAATATGCCCAATAAGCTTGCCTTTGTCATTATAAATTAAAGGCAAATGAGTAATTAAAGGCTGATTATCTTTTACAGAAATGACCGTTGCTAATGGGTAGGTTTTAATCACTTCAATCATGTGATTAATGTCATTATCTTGATGATATTTTGGAGGATATTTCAAATGGTATAAATTAAGAGTTATTAATTTATAAAATTACAATATTTATTTTTCCTTGATAACTTATTTTTTAAAATAAGACAGAAATAACTTACTTTGTAAATTATTGCTTTTCTTTATATAATTTTAAAAACTAAATAATTTAATACATTTAATCAATGCAAGAAAAACTAGCATCGTTTTCAATAAAAAATTGGTCGCAAGACGATCAACCTCGCGAAAAATTACAGCATAAAGGTAGAGAAATATTAAGCGATGCAGAATTGGTGGCTATATTAATAGGCTCTGGTAATAAAGATGAAAGTGCCGTCGCCTTATGTAAACGCATTTTAGCAAGTGTAGATAATAATTTAAGTGAATTGGGTAAATTATCCACTATACAGCTTATGGAATTTAAAGGAGTCGGAGAGGCTAAGGCTGTTACTATTGCAGCTGCTTTAGAGTTGGGAAGGCGGAGAAGAGGAGAGGAAGCCTTAGAAAAAAATAAAATAACATCCAGCAGATCGGCTTTTGAACTTATGCAGCCTAAAATTGGTGAGTTACAACATGAAGAATTTTGGATTATCTACTTAAATAACTCTAATAAAGTGATTCAAAAAAATCAATTAAGTAAAGGAGGGATTACAGGAACTTTGGTTGATGTGCGTTTGGTGCTAAAAAATGCTTTAGAAGTGGGGGCTACAGGGTTGATATTGGCTCATAATCATCCGTCGGGAGCTTTAAAGCCCAGTGAAGCCGATAGGCAAATTACCAATAAATTAAAAAAAGCAGCCCAAAGTTTAGATATAAAGGTACTAGATCACTTAATTATAACAGAAAAAGCATACTTTAGTTTCGCAGATGAAACGCTTTTATAATGCTTTTAGTTTATACTCATAAAATATCACCCCGATTAAAATATGTTTTCAAACACATTTGTATTAGAGTTCTTGGTGTTAAAGTAGAATTCACTACTAAAATAGAAGAATTTATTGCACACGATAGTCTAAAAATGTCTTACACAAAACAACAACTCGGGAATGAGTTTTTTGTTAAAAGTCATGATATATTATTTGAACAAGGGCTAAGTGATCTGGATATTAATATTCATGATTGGGATAATACAAAATGTTTCTTTTTTAACGGAGATAAGAGTGCTATCCCTTTCGATATTTTTGCAGCTTCTTTTTATTTATTATCCCGTTACGAAGAATACTTTCCGCATGTAAAAGATGAATTCGGTCGTTTTACTGCTGTAGAAAGTTTAGCTTATAAGCATGGTTTTTTACATCAACCTGTAGTTGATATTTGGGCATACAAATTTAAAGATGCTTTGCAAGCGCAATTTCCAGAATTTAAGTTTCCTGAAAAAAACTATACGATCAAACCGATCATTGATGTTCCTAGTGCCTATAATTTTAGATTAAAGGGTATTATGCGAACACTAGGAGGTTTGGTGAAAGATATATTTAGGTTTAGATTTAAGAGCTTGTATACTAGGTTTATGGTTATTCTTGGCTTTATACATGATCCGTTTGATACTTTTAAATACATAATAAATAGGCAAAAGTATACTAAGTTTAAGTTTTTATTCTTTTTCTTAATAGGCGATTATTCTACTTATGATAAAGGTATTAACCCCAATAAAAAAAAGTTTGTATCGCTTATAAAGCATGTTGCTGATTATTGTAGTGTGGGTCTGAAAACATCTTATTTTGCTACTGAAGATATGTCAATTTTAAAGAAAGAAAAATTACGGATGGAAGACATTTTAAATACCACATTAAAAGCTTCTAGACAATCTTTTTCGAGGCTTAATTTACCAGAATCATACAGAAACCTTATAGAGTTGGAAGTCCAGGAAGATTATACGATGGGTTATGTCAATTATATAGGTTTTAGAGCAGGGTCCTGTACCCCTTTTTTATTTTATGATTTAGATTATGAGGTACAAACTCCTTTAAAGATTTACTCATACCATCTTATGGATTATGCGCTATTGAAAACACATTCCTTGTTGGATAAAAAGAAAGTTTTAAACGAGATTATTCATGAAGTAAAGAAAGTCAATGGAACATTTATTCCAATATTTCATAATTATACTTTTAGTGCATTAAAGCAGTGGGATGGGTTTAAGGATTTATTTAATATTATTTTAGAATCTACAAATGAAAATTGAAGGTATTACAGATGTGTTTTTTGATTTAGATCATACCCTATGGGATTTTGATAAAAACTCTGCATTAGCATTTAATAAGATATTAGAATTAAACCATATTGATATTGATGTAAATGACTTTTTATATCATTATGTGCCTATAAACTTAAAATACTGGAAACTATATCGAGAAGAGAAAATAGAAAAGAAGGCTTTACGTTTTGGAAGATTAAATGATGCTTTTTCTGCAATTGGTTATCAGGTTGAAGAAGTGGTGATTAACAAATTATCGGATGATTACATCACTCATTTAACAAGGTTTAATTATTTGTTTGAAAATACTTTTGAAATTCTGGATTATTTAGATCTCAATTATAATTTGCACATCATTACTAATGGATTCGATGAAGTGCAACATAAAAAACTAGCCCAGTCTAACATTAATAAATACTTTAAGACAGTCACTAATTCTGAGATGGTCGGCGTTAAAAAACCAAACCCTAAAATTTTTAATTTTGCTTTGCAATCAGCTAATTCTGTTAATAGCCAGAGTGTTATGATTGGCGATAGTTATGAGGCCGATATAATTGGAGCAAAAAATATCGGCATGGAAGTCGTTTTTTTTGATATTCATAATACAGTTATTGATGACGATATTAAACGAATCGACAATTTAATTCAGTTGAAGAAATATTTATAATACACTAATTTTTTTAATTTAGCGTTTTGTCCCTATATCTAATTTATGCAGAAACAAATAATCAATTATTCGTTTTTAGTCATTACACTATATTTAAGTTTTTTTTCTTGTGCTAAGAAAATTGATTTTGAACAAGCTGATGATTTTGAAATCTCCCCCGTTATTGAGTCTAGTCTCATATTTTTTGATGAACCTGCCAGTAGCTTCTTATTCAATAGCACAGAAATAATTTCTATTAAGGACTCTATAGAAATAGATCTTTTTAATAATAAATTTATAGTAGATAACCTTATTAAGGCAGACTTTGTATTTGAAACTACAAATTCAATTAATAAAGCATTTCAAGTACAAGTAGATTTTATTAATGACGCTGGGCAACAATCGCATATGTTCATAATTCCGGCTTCACCATCAACAGATGGTAGTGATGTCTTATCAAATCATGTAGAAGAATTTGAAGGAGACACGCTAATAGCTTTAAAAAGTACTAAAAAATTAGTGTTTACTCTTAGTCTACTACCTGGAGGATCTATTAACCAAACAACGCCAGGTAGAATTAAATTAAAATCTAAGGCTATTTTTTATTTGAATATAGGTGATTCAATATGAGAAGAATAATTTTGTTTTTTATAGTCATTTCATGTAGTTTTTCCTTTTCACAAAACAAGCAATTACTTTACGGGTTTTCAGAAATACCACAATCTTTATTACTTAATCCAGGTGGGAAAATTAAAAATGATTGGTATTTTGGGATTCCATTATTATCACATATTCATGTTAATGTAGGGATAACAGGAAGTACTGTTTATGATATTTTTGCAGATGACGGTATCGATTTTAACACCAAGCTTCAAAATGCTGTTTATAGTATGAAGCCTAAGGATTTTTTTAGCGCAAATCAACAATTAGAAATTTTTTCAGGTGGATTTTCTTTTGGAAGCTCTTACGAAAAGAATGAATATCTAAGTTTTGGTTTATATCAAGAACTAGATTTTATAGCTTATTTTCCTAAAGATTTAGCAGTCTTGGCTTTAGAGGGCAATCAAAATAATATTAATAGACCATTTAAAGCTAATCATATGAGTGTTGCTGCTGAGGCTATTTCTGTGTTGCATCTTGGATATAATAAAAAGGTAAATGACCATTTTACTTTTGGGGTTAGAGGAAAAATATATTCGAGCATCGCAAACGTAAGATCTACGAAAAACCAAGGTCGTTTTACAACTGTACTTGGGCAAAACAATTTTTATGATCATATCTTTAATTTAGATTTAGAACTTAGAACTTCCGGATTGGCTAGTTTAAGTGATGATGAGTCTGATTCCGATTCTGTTGTTAAAGATTTAAAAAAGCGTATTTTGTTTGGTGGAAATCTGGGACTGGGGTTCGATGTTGGTTTTACACGTCAGTTAAATGAACAATGGAGCTGGGATGCTAGTCTATTGGATATAGGTTTTATTAGACATACAAAAGATATCGAAAATTACAAAATAGAAGGTGACTATGTGTTTGAAGGCGTAAACCCTATTTTTCCTGATACGGGAAATGGACAAACGGCTGAAGAGTATTGGAATGAAATTGAAGATAATTTTGAAGATATATTTAAACTAGATACTACAGCAGCTAAGTATACAACATGGCGGCCTATAAAGCTTAATACGTCATTAAATTACGCCTTTGGAAAGAAAAAACATGAAACATGTGATTGTGCAATAGAAGATGATAGTTATCAAAATAGTGCAGGTTTGCAATTATTTGCGATGAGTAGACCTAAGCAACCTCAATTGGCACTAACAGCGTATTATTACAGGCGTTTGTTTAATGGTTTACAGGTTAAAGCTACATATACTATAGACTCTTATTCTGCTAATAATATAGGTTTAGGAATGTCTGCTAATTTAGGAGGTCTAAATTTTTATATTATGGCAGACAATTTTTTAGAATTAAAAAATATATATAGTGCACAAAGTGTATCTTTACAATTAGGGTTTAACTATATATTTAATAAAAATGAAGACTAAATTTTTTTCGGCGATTATAGCCTGTTTTATTATCACTACTGTTTTTTCACAATCTAATTTAAACGATTATAAGTATGTGATTGTTCCTAATAAATTTGATTTTTTAAAGAAGAAAGACCAATATCAATTAAATTCATTAACGCAGTTTCTATTTAAGAAATGTGGATTTGTAGCCTTGATGGAAGGAGATGCTTATCCCGATGATTTAGCAAGAAATAGATGCTTAGCATTAAGGTCTGATGCCATTAAGGGGTCTGGGATGTTTAAAACTAAATTAACTGTAGAACTAAAAGATTGTAACGATCAATTAATTTATACCTCTAAGTTAGGAGAAAGTAGAGAAAAAGATTATGCTAAAGCTTATGCTGGAGCTCTAAGAAATGCTTTTAATTCTATTGAAGCTCTTAATTATAAATATGAACCTAACGAAAAGATAACAGCTTTACAAACTCAAAATACAGGAACAAAGAGTGAAGTAGCTCAAGAGATTCAGGAATTAAAGAAAGAGATTCAAAATCTTAAAAAGGAAAAAGAAGCAGAAAATGTAACCAATGTACCCAAGGTCATTGAAGTCCAACCAAAGGTAGAAACTGTAACATTAGTACCTGCAATTAAAGAAGAAGACACCATGGAAGCGGATATAAAGGAGGTGTTATCTAAGGTGCTATATGCTCAAGAAATTGAAAATGGGTTTCAGTTGGTTGATAGTTCTCCAAAAGTGGTATATAGAATCAAACAAACTAAACTAGATCATGTGTTTTTAGTTGAAAATAAAAGCGCCATTATATACAAAAAAGGAGATGATTGGATTTTAGAATATTACGCTAATGGTATTTTAAAACAAGATATATTAAATATTAAGTTCTAGTTTTAACAACAAACAACAAACAACAAACAACAAACAACAAACAACAAACAACAAACAACAAACAACAACAATACTAATACCCATATTTATCCTTCCAGCGCTGTTTTAAAAATTCTTTATGAGCATTTTCACGAGTATTGTTTCCTGGCTCGTAAAGTTTCGTGTTTTTAATTTCATCTGGTAAGAATTCTTGATTGGCAAAGTTGAGATCGTAATTATGTGCATATTTATAATTGTCACCATATCCCAATTCTTTCATTAATTTGGTTGGTGCATTTCTTATTTCTAAAGGCACCGACAAGTCGCCAGTCTCCTTAACCAATTGCTGTGCTTTATCAATAGCTTTATAGGCAGCATTGCTTTTAGGTGAGCATGCTAAATAAGTAGCGCACTGACTTAATATAATTCTAGATTCAGGATAGCCAATTGTAGAAACTGCCTGAAATGTATTGTTGGCTATTACTAAAGCCGTTGGGTTTGCATTACCAATATCCTCGCTAGCTAAAATGAGTAAGCGTCGTGCTATAAATTTAACATCTTCACCGCCTTCTACCATACGAGCTAACCAATATACAGCGGCATTTGGATCGCTACCTCGTATCGATTTTATAAAAGCTGAAATAATATCGTAATGCTGTTCTCCGGTTTTGTCATAATGAACGGTATTACTTTGAATTCTTTCCAAAACGGATTTGTCAGTAATAGTTATTTTATTAGATTCATAAGAATTTACAATAAGCTCAAAAATATTAAGTAGTTTTCTGGCATCACCGCCAGAAAGCCTTATGAGTGCAGTTGTTTCTTTTAGTTTAATCGTTTTTTTAGAAATATATTCATCCTTTTCAATGGCACGCTTTAAAAGCGTCTCTAAATCGTTTTTATTGAATGCATTTAAAATATAAATCTGACAACGAGATAGAAGTGCCGAAATAACTTCAAAACTAGGATTTTCAGTAGTTGCACCTATTAATGTAATCCAACCCTTTTCTACTGCTTGTAACAAAGAATCTTGCTGAGACTTACTAAACCTATGAATTTCGTCAATAAACAAAATAGGATTTTTTGTAGTAAATAATCCACCGCTTTGTTTTGCTTTATCAATAACATCTCGAATATCTTTAACGCCTGAATTTATAGCACTTAGTGTATAAAAAGGTCTACCGGATTCCGAGGCAATAATATTAGCAAGTGTTGTTTTTCCTGTACCTGGCGGACCCCAGAAAATCATTGAAGGGATTAAACCTTGCTTTATATGCTGTGTTAAGCTGCCCTGCTTACCAACCAAGTGATTCTGACTCACATAGTCATTCAGTGTTTTTGGTCTTAAACGTTCGGCTAAAGGTTCATTCATAATGTAAAATTAAAAGAATTCCTGCGAAGGCAGGAATCTTATTGCAGATATTTTAAATAATAATTTATAAATAAAAGGTGACAATCTAACATATACTCTCCTTTTGGTCAATTATTTGATATAGACTAGTTAAATTTATAGAATGATACAGCATGACCATTTTAAGTTCTCAACAGGCGTTATTATATACCCAGTTTTTTTTGTGCTAACCATTTGGTTGGTATTTTGGTTTGAAGTGCGTTTTGGTTTTAATTTTAGTAGATATGGTGTATATCCTCAAACTTTAAAAGGGTTAAGAGGGGTTGTTTTAAGTCCTTTTATTCATGGAGATATACAGCACATTTATCATAATACAATTCCATTATTTGTGCTTTCCATGGCTTTGTTTTATTTCTATAGACCGATAGCTTGGAAAGTTGTATTATTTGGAATTTTATTTTCAGGATTTTTTACTTGGTGTATTGGAAGGCCATCCTATCATATTGGAGCCAGTGGACTTATTTATGTTTTAGTGAGTTTTACCTTTTTTAAGGGGGTATTTGCAAAACATTATAGGCTTATAGCGTTGTCTCTTTTAGTTATTTTCCTTTATGGAAGTATGTTATGGTATGTAGCTCCTGTAAAAGAAGGAATATCGTGGGAAGGACATTTGTCTGGTTTAGTTACAGGGTTGTTATTTGCACTTTTTTTCAGAAGAGAAATTGCAAAACCAAAAAAGTATGTTTGGGAACAAGAAAATTATAATGAAGAGGATGACCCTTTTTTAAAACATTTTGATGAAGATGGAAATTTTATAGAGCATATTGAAACAGAAGAGGAGCAAACAGAAATCAATTATATTTATAAAGAAAAACCGAAAGACAGCAAATAATATATTGTCAATAAGTTCCAAGTTCCAAGTTCCAAGTTCCAAGTTCCAAGTTCCAAGTTCTAAATTCATCAATCATCAATCATCAATCATCAATCATCAATCCTCTGTCTCACTACTTCATATAAAAAAGCACCGCATGCAACAGAAACATTTAAAGATTCAATCTCTCCCAATATAGGTAATTTAGCTTTTGCATCAACAACTTTTAGAGTAGACGGGTTAATACCTCTACCTTCAGACCCCATAATAATAGCACAAGGTTCTTTAAAAGAAACATCATATAAGGTATTCTCTGTTTTCTCGGTAGCGGCAATAACATGGATGCCAGATGCCTGCATATAAAAAACAGCATCTTTAATATGGTCAACTTTGCAAATAGGTACTTTAAAAACAGCTCCGGCACTTGTTTTAATAGTGTCACCATTTACAGGTGCACCACCTTTTTTTTGAATAATAATACCATCAACACCAGTACACTCTGCGGTACGAATAATAGCTCCAAAATTACGAACATCGCTTAATTGATCTAACAGTAAAAATAAAGGCGTTTTACCAGATTCTAGAACATTTGAAACCAAAGTTTCTATCTCATGAAATTCAATTGGTGAAATTTGAGCAACGGCACCTTGGTGATTTTTTCTGGTGAGTCTGTTAAGTTTTTCAACAGGTACATAAGAAGAGTTGATAGAATTTTTTCTTAAAAGGGTTTCCAATTCGCTAAAAAGCTCTCCTTTTAAGCCTTTTTGAAGAAATACCTTGTCGATTGTTTCGCCTGCATTAATGGCTTCTATAATAGCTCTTATACCGAATATTTGTGTTTGGTTTTCCATTGGGGTAAAGGTATAAAAAAAGAGGCCATCTAAAATTTTAGATGGCCTCAAAAAATTGAATATTTTATCTATTTACTCATTTTGAGAGTCTATAAACGGATTATTTTGAATTTCTAATTCTGGAATTTCAAAAGTTAATCGCTCATCATCATGATCAATAGGAACACCTACATTTGATAAATGATTAGAACCTCTCGTTATAGTAGCCTCATTTCTTTTCATTGCTAAATAACTTTTACCTTCACCCCATAATTCAATACGAGTTTGTAGATAAATCTCGTCAATTAGTGCTTGACCACTTAAGCCATCCACATATGATGAATCTGGAATACGTAAATCTAACAATTGTTTTAAAGCAGTTCTAGCATCACCTTCAGCGCCGTTTCTTGCTGAAGCTTCAGCATGTAAAAGATACATTTCAGCTACACGCATATATATATAATCTGTTTCGATATTACGTTGCCCACCTATAACTCTACCTTCATGATAAAATTTGTTTAAAGGTAAAAGTGGTCTACCAGGATGAGCTGCATCCCTAAATTGTTCTTTTCTGGCATCATTTTCTGGTATCTGATCATATAAAGCTTGATCGATGGCCTTAAAATCACCAGCCCAAGCGTAACTAAATGAAAATGAATCCATTTGTCCCCACCAAGATACTAAGTCTAAACCAATTTCTAAAGTTAAATCGATTCCCCACATCCAACCAGGAGTAGCAACATCGTCAAAACCTCCAACTATTTCTGTAGCTGTCATTAAAGGAAAACCGCCATTATCGATAACATCTTTAGTTAATGTGGCAACTTCTGCCCAACTGTCTCTTCTAGAACCTAATACATAAGCTAAAAGCCCTTGAGCTACAGGTTTGTTAATTTCGTTTTTTGCAGAACGATTAAAACCGTCGAGTAATGTAATAGCAGATCTTAAATCACTTTCCATTAAAGCGTAAATTTCGCTAGTAGCTACTTTTGGCCCATTTAAATCATCAATGTCATCATAAAGTGGTAATATTTCAGCAGAAGGATTATAATTATTCGCAAAGTATTGAGTCAAATAAAAATAAGAGTGCGCTCTAATCGCTTTTGCTTGACCTAAAAGGTGTTTACCACTATCTGATTCCGGAACAGCGTCATTACCACCTAATGCCGCTATAGCTGCATTAGCAGACCGTACAACACGATAGTAATACCTCCATACTTGTCTGTTATCTCCAAAAGTAAAATCTTGTGTACCTTGGAATTCTGTAATACTAGCTCTGTACCAACCAAATGTACTTACAGATAAGGCCATATCACCGCAGAGCATATCACCAAAAATATCGTTACCCTTTTGACCAAAGTCATCATCACCAGTGGTTCCACCAGTCTCAATTTGTACCATTAGAGAATAGATACCACTCAGAGTTGAGGCAATTACGCCTGGATCGCTTTCTGCAGCTTCAGATATTTGAGCTTGAGTAAAAAACTCAGAGGGCGTTTTTTCTAAAAAGTCATCTTCGCAGCTGAATAATACAACTGTAAAAGCCGCGATTAACGTTGAAATTATAAATTTATTTTTCATTTTTTTTTTTTTAAAATTTAACACGTGCCCCAAAAGTTATTGTGCTTAAAGGAGCATACAAACGTCTTCCTGTGTTACCAGTTTCTGTGGTAGAAGGATTGAACCCATCTCTTTTTGTTAGTACAAATAAGTTATCTCCAGATACCGATAGGTGTACTTTATTTATTCCCGTATTATTAAGGAACTTAGAAGGTAAAGAATAACCTAATTGTACATTATTTAGAGCTAGATAATCAGATTTAATTAACCATCTTGTTGATGACGATCCTACATTAGCATCAAAGTTATCAGAAATACGAGGAACATCTGTAATATCACCAGGTTGTTGCCATCTTTGAGCGATATCTCTATGAAAGTTATTTGCTCCTGCTCCGAAACGATCATTCATTAACTCAGAGTATTGCACATCTAAAGCGTATCCACCTAGACTATACGTAAATTGAGTAGATAAATTAAAGTTTTTATATTGCCCAGCTAACCTAAATGCACCACGAAGTTTTGGAATACTTGATTTACCAACATATTTAAGCGTAGCAGCAGAGTATGATGTCGTTGTCTGGCTTTGAATATTTGCGCCAGGATTATCATTAAGATATTGCGTTAGATTAACACCTAGTTCTTCTCCTGTTTCTAATGTACCATTACTGTTTGCATCATCAAAATATTGGTTCCATTGGCCTACTCCTGTAGCAGGATCTACACCAGCCCATTCACGTAGGAAGAAATCAAATATGGAGCTCCCTTGAGAATAGCCATAGTAAAGTGCTGAAGTATCAATAATTCTCGGCAGACCTGTAGAAGGCTCAAGCGGCATTGTTGTAATTTCATTAGTTACACGCTCTCCGTTAAATGTAAAATCTAAAGAGGCGTCTTCAGTTTTTATAAGATGAGCGGTTAAACTAAATTCAAGACCACGGTTTTGTAAAACCCCATCATTAACCGTTACTGAAGAAATTCCCTGAGACGACCCAACTCTTCTATTAAAAAAGAGGTTTTCAGTATTCTTAATGTAGTAATCTACGTCAAGATCAATGAATTTACCAAAAGATATTTCTACACCAGTTTGAAACATTTTAGATGTTTCCCATGTTAAATCGGGATTTCCGTTTAATCTTTCAGATAATGAAACACCATCATTTAAATTATTAATATTGAATGTATCTGATGATTGGAAAAAATCGATACCTGCTTGGTCTCCAATGACACCGTAAGATGCTTTTACTTTTAAATATGATATGGCGTCGCTGTTAACTAAAAAATCTTCATTACTAGCTATCCAAGATGCTCCTACAGAACCAAAAGTTCCCCATTTATTATTTACGAAACGAGATGAGCCGTCACGACGCACAGAACCTGATAAGAAATAAGTATCCTTGTAATTATAATTCACTTGAGAAAAATATGATTCAATAGAGGCTCCTTCTATGAATCCTGTAGGAGAACCTTGAGGAACAACAAAATTGGTTAAGTCAAGTATTCCAGGAATTGCTGCCTCACGTTTTGACACCGTATTTCTTTCTCGTTCATAATCATTACTTTCATGAGCTACTAAGAAGTTAACATTGTGTTCACCAAAACTTCTAGTGTATCGTAATAATTGTAAAAAGTTTTTTGTAATATCTCGGTTGTCACGTTGGAATAATGTTCCACCAGAACTTGTTTCCGATCCATAAAAAGGATTGCTGTAACTCTTTTGTCGGTCTTGTGAATATTGAAGACCGAATTTAGTTTCGAAACTTAAACTTTCACTAAATATAATTTCTGCAGAGAAATTACCAATAATATCATGACGTTTACTTCCTAAGAAGTCATAAATCGCAGACCCTACTGGGTTTAATAAGTTTGCACTTGTTCGTGGTCTTCCTAAAGGCGAAGCAGAACCATAGTCATATTGGAAACCACCAAATATTGGTTCAGGAACAAGGTTCCCATTATCATCTCTCAAAAATACTGGGAATATAGGTGGGTTTTTGTCAGCAAATTCGAAAAGGTTTTCAGAACCAACAGTTTGACCATTGTTTTGGCTTTCAGAGAATGAGTAACTCATATTTGATCCCACTTTTAACCATTTCTTTACTTCAGACGTTACATTTAAACGTGTATTTTGTCTTTTGAATCCTGTATTTAAAGCATAACCTTTATCATCCAAGTAACCAGCAGATGCGAAGTATTTAGTTTTTTCGTTTCCTCCACTCATACGTAGATTAGCTTCTGATCTAAAAGCTGCTTGAAAACTTAAATCTCTAAAACTTTGCGGTGAGTAGCGTCTTGCTACACCAGGTCTTACAGTACGGGTTGCGGGATCTATCAGTTCTCCTACATTAGCCACATCCCACATATTATAGGCTGCATTGATGTAACTTGATGTAAATAAGTTTGCATTTGCATAGGCAGCAGGGTCAGCTTCTCCCTCTCCTATACCTCTGTTGAATATACCTTCCCAAGCATATCCAATATACTCTTCCGGAGATGTAACGACATCATATCTAGGGATTAACTGTGTAGTAATACCAGTTTTAAAATCTACTTCTATTGATGACTCTCCTGATCTACCTTTCTTGGTAGTTATTAAAATCACCCCGTTGGCTCCACGAGAACCATAAATTGCAGTTGCCGCTGCATCTTTCAGAACAGTAGTACTCTCTATATCTTGTGGGTTAATAGAGTTTAACGGACTTATAGTGTTGTTAAAATCAGCTTCTAGGTTGTCATCATTTACAGCACTATTTCTTAAACGTGGTACCGTTAATGGTACACCATCTACTACATAAAGAGGCTCTCTGTTACCATTAACCGAACCATATCCACGAATACGAACTGTAGATACATTACCAGGTTGACCAGAAGTATTTACAACAGTAATACCTGCAGCTTCACCAGTAAGCATTTGTGATACATTAGGAAACGTTTTTGCTTCTAGATTTTCAGAGCTAATAGTTGCTGCAGTTCCTGTAAATGACTTCTTTGTAGAAGTACCATAACCAACTACCACAACTTCTTCTAAAGCTTCTGCATCTTCTTGTAAAGTGACATTAATTGTATTGGAAGCTCCTACTGGGACCTCTATAGTTGTATACCCTACGAAACTAAAAACAATTGTTGCTCCTTGATTTGCTCTAATTGAATATTTACCATCGAAATCTGAAGATGTACCAGAACTAGTACCTTTAACTAAGACGGTCGCTCCAGGTAATGGTAAGCCAGAATCATCTGAAACTGTACCTGAAATTGTCTTTTCTTGTGCAAACGTAAGCTGCACTGCAAACGCTAGCAATAGCGTTAGCATTCCACTAAACTTTGTTTTCATTTTATAATTATTTGAATTAGTCAATGCCAAAAATCATAATAAAAAGTTAATAAAACAATAAATAATGGTTAAAATTTGCCTTTTAGCGAGAAATTTTAAGAAAAAGGATAGAAAAATAATAAGCTTTGATATGGGGTTTTTGATTTATTTTAAAAGTAAAATGTACTTTTTTGAATATAAAAGCGGTTGTTTAAGAGGTGTTTAGGTGATTTTTTATTTTTAAGATTTTTTTATTTTTCATAAAAGGATTTATATTCTAGTTATTTGGAACTTAAAAACATAATATGGGTTTGTTTTATTGGACTAAACTCACTTTTTTAAGATTATGGCTCATTATAACAATTCTTATTTTGGTTTCTACTTTATTAATACTTCCTCATAATAAAGTGTTTGAAGTTCAAAAAATCATTATAATTGGTGGTAAACAATTTCATTGACCTTGACGACCACTTAATAACTCTTTCTCCAAAATAATAACTAATAATACCAAACAAAAAAGGCTGCCCTAAAGGACAGCCAAAAATTAATTAAATCCCTTAACCATCTGTATCGGCTATATAAGAAGATACATACCTTAAAATTTATCCCAGAATAATTTTGTTTCTGCTAAATCTCCTCCAATTGCTGAAGCTGCTGCATTATAATTTGTCGCATTAATAGTTTGTTCTACAATAGGATACGTGTATCTGTTTGGAAACCCCGAAACAGCTTCTGTAGGAGTTGCTAAGATTGGAAAGTCAAAAACTCTGATTGAAGTCCAGGCTTCTGGGCCTCTATTAAATAAAGAAATCCATTTTTGTGTTCCTATAACCTGTCTCCAGGGTTGAGTTCCGATTAACGTAGCGTAATCAACAGATGGTTGTGCTAAATAAGTGGCAGCATCTGCTGCACTTCCTCCCCATTCATCAATAGAAGCAGTAATTGCGGCATTATAATGATTAGCGGCAGTATCACCTGTTGCATACCCTCTTTCAGCGCCTTCAGCTAATAAAAATTGCATTTCAGAATAAGAAAATATGACACCTGGGGCCGTAGCAGCGACAACCTGTTCAGACATAGGTGAATGGCTAGAGTAAGTTGATGGTGAGCCAATTTCACCACCTATATAGTCACCGCCCACAGTTTGAAACCATAAAGGTCTTCTAGGGTCATTTAACGTATTCATTAAATCAATAAGTGTGGCACCAGCAACAAAATCATCACGACCACTTAATATTGCTTCTGTATGAACTGGGTGCGTGTTAGGAGCCGATGATCCATATTGCATATTTGTATTTTCTGCGCTACTTGTTATAATACCTCCGGCAATAGCAGATTCAACGGTAGTTTTTGCATAGGTATCATCTGCGTCAGCTAATAACATGCCCATTCTTAATTTTAAAGAATTTGCAAATTTTATCCAGCTAGCGACATCTCCTTTATAAATATTGTCATTAGACCCAAAGCTATCTTTGCTATCATCTAAATTACTGATAGCAGTCGTTAATCTGGAAATTAAATCTTTATAAATGGTTATGCCATCATCATATTTTGGACTTAAAATTTCAATATTTAGAGACTCACTATAGGGTACATCACCAAAAGTTTCAGCCAAGTGACTGTATGCATAAACTTTTAAAATCTCAATAATATTTAACTTATTAGGTTTTAATGCATTTATTTCATCCGTTAAATACGTTGTTTCAGTAATAATTTTCCCTGCTTCATCTAAGTCCTTTAAAGCATCTCTATACATGGCACTCCAAAGGTTTTCAGGAATGGTTCTGGTAACTTGATCGTAATTACTTTCGTCAGTGTATGTCGTTTCTTGTAAAAACTGAGACCATAACTTCGTATTGTTCTCATTAACATTAATGTGGACAACTTGATCAACTAAAGCTTTTTGAGCTCCTGTAAATAAGGATTCTCCAGATACAGCAGCAGGATCCTTGGTGTTTCTATTCAAGTCTTCTAAATTACTTGAACATGATGCAATACAGATTGCAGTCATTATTAAAAATATTTTTTTCATAGTCAAAATTTTAAAATTGTAATTTAACATTAAAGCCAAAATCTCTTGTAGAAGGTAATGAGCCTACTGAATAACCTTGAATATTACCTGCGCCTAATCCAGATTCCGGATCGGCATGGGGAAGGTTTTTGTCCATCCATAAGTTAGAGCCTATAGCGCTGAAAGAAGCTCCGGTAAGGAACGTGCTCTCAAGAAGCTTTTCTGGTACATTGTAAGTAAGTGCTACTTCTCTTAATTTAATATAACCGGCGTCATAAGAAAATGCTTTATCAGGTAAACCTCTTCTGTATCCGAAAGCACCAAATCTATCAGCTCTAATGCGCGTTGTATTTGTAGATCCATCTGGATTAACACCTACATTGATAAATCCACCACCATCGGCAATAGTGTTTCTTACAGGGTTTCCTAAGTCATTTAAAAAGACTGTTTCAGCAGGTAAACCTGTCGCAAGGCCATAATATTGATCTAATGACCAAATACTGCCGCCTTCTTGAATGTCTATTAAAAAACTAAAGGTGAAATCTTTATAGCTAAAATGGTTGCTGATACCCATCTGCCAATCAGGGTTGGAATCACCAATAATATTATCTGATGTCGATGTTTTCATATACTCACCAGAGGTTGCATCAATTAACCTTGTCTCAGGTGTTGGATTTAATGGATCCAAGTATGTATAGTCTGATCCATAAATAACACCGTAAGGTGCTCCTACTTGAGCATTTATTGTTATACCACCTTGGAAACTACCTAACTGTAATGTTTGTAGTCCCTCCGGCAAAGACAATACTTTGTTTCTGTTTCTAGTCCAGTTTACATTGACATTCCAACTAAAATCATCAGTTTTTATTGGTGAACCAGATAAAGAAAGTTCCACGCCTTTATTTTCAATTTCACCTGCGTTTACACGTTTATATAAATAACCAGTTGCTTCAGATACTCTTACGCCAACAATTTGATCTATAGAGTTTGATTGGTAATATGCAACTTCTATACCTAAACGATTCTTTAAGAATTTCGTCTCAAGACCAAACTCGTAACTTTTTGTTCTTTCTGGCTTTAAATTTGGATTGTTTTTTGTGTTTCCAACCGAGGTGCTAGCTGATCCAAATGGTGTGTTAACATCATAAAAATCTTCCAATTGATTCGCTCCTGCAGCACCATTGCCTACTTCTGCATAGTTAACACTAAACTTACCAAAAGATAACCAATCTATATCAACCGATTTACTAAAGATGAAACTACCTGAAATACCGGGGTAGTAAAATGTACTGTTGTCTTTAGGAAGTGTAGAAACATGATCTCTACGAAGTGTAGCATCTAAATAAAAAGTATCATTATAGCCTAAGGAAAGACTGCCATAAATACCATCTGTTCCATTTTTCCATACAGTTTCAACTGGTAAAGCTAATGGGTCTCTACTATTTTTTAATGTATAAAGCCCAGGAACACTAATACCTCCTTGCGTAGCCGAGGTTAATCTGCTAAACTCCCTTCTATTAATGTTTACCCCAAGAATGGCTTTTAAGTTAAGAGACTCACTTAAATCTTTATCTACATTAAACATTAAATCGTAATTCGTTTCAGTAGCTGTAATATCTCTTCTCATATAACCAGAATCAACAGTGTTTCTATTAATACTTCCGTCTGCGCCAGTCCCGATTCCAAAATCAGTAGGGACACTTCCAACTTGTCTTCGTTCTTCTTGTAATTCGTTATAAGTATCAGTAGCTACTCTACCAGTCACAGTTAACCAATTCTTTAAATCGTAAGTTAAAGAGACATTACCAATAAATCTGTTTCTCTCATCCGTTTGATAGTTTTCATAACGGGTCCAATATGGATTATCCCAATATATAGGAGTTAAATCACCTGTAAGATAACCTGACCCTGGGTTCCAAGTGACATTTCTTCTGGTTTTGAAATAAATATCTTTTTGTTGTTGAATGTCAACATTAGTTTGCCACCATTGTTTAAACCCTGCAACAATATTATCGCCATACCCAGTAGTGTTTCTTCCAAGTCCATTGGTTTTAAGGTAGTTGGCAAATCCGGAAGCGTGAAGTTTTTCATTAAGATCGAATCTTCCACTCATTGAAAAATTATGCTTTCTTATGGAACTGTTAGGCATTAATCCACTTTGATCAAAATTTGTATAGTTAATTCTGAAAGAGCCATCATCAAAACCTTTATCCAAAGATACAGAGTTTGTCAATGTTACTGGTGTTTCAAAAAATGTTATGGGGCCATTTTTAGCATTAACCCATGGCGTTGGCGATCCAAAATTGGGATTATCTGGGTCTAAGGAATCCCATTGATATACTAATAGGTTAGGATCAAATCTAGCACCATAGGATGCGTCTTCCCCATAAGGTACGGAGATGTCAGGTGATCCATCTCCATTAATATCAATATGATTATTTAAGTATAAACATTCGCAATCACCATAATAAGGGCCGTAACCTCCTCCATATTCTTTTTGATACTTAATAAAAGTGCTTTTGTCAATAGAACCAAAAGTAACGCCTGAATTTACAGTAACACCAAATCCTTTAGATTTTTTGCCTTTTTTTGTAGTAATCATAATAACACCATTGGCAGCTCTGGATCCGTAAAGAGCAGATGCGGCTGCACCTTTTAAAATATTTACAGATTCGATGTCATCAGGATTTATATCAGAAGCGGCATTACCATAATCATAGTGACCACCATTAGCTTGCTCTTGACCTCTTGTATTTGTATTTCTATTACTAACTGGCACACCATCAATAACAAATAATGCTTGATTGTTTCCTGTAAGAGACGTATTACCTCTAATTAATACATTAGTAGAGCCTCCTAAGTTGGTCGTTTTAGTAATTTTAATACCAGATGCTTTACCAGAAAGAGCATTCACAAAATTGCCACTTTTTACAGCAGTAAGTTCGTCTCCCTGAACTTCTTGGGTTGCATACCCTAAAGATCTTTTGTCTCTGGAAATACCAAGTGCTGTAATAACCACCTCATCTAAAGCAGAAGTATCTTCTTGTAGTAATACATTTAAAGTGCTAGATGATCCAACGATAACTTCTTGAGTGGTGTATCCTATAAAAGTGAATACAAGGGTTTGTCCTTGAGAAACTTCAATAGAATATTTACCATCAAAATTAGATGAGGTACCGGAAGATGTACCTTTAATCAAGACAGATGTTCCGGGAAGTGGTAAGCCAGATTCGTCTGAAACCGTTCCTGAAATTGTCTTTTTTTGCGCAAATGCTAATTGCACAGCTAACGCCAATAATAGCGTCAGCATTACACTAAACTTTGTTTTCATTTTGTAATAATTTAGAATTAGTCGATGGTAAAAATCGGGGACAAAACTTACTCTAAAAGGATAATAACTTGTCTGTGAAGGATTTAGTTGAAGCTGGTTTGGAATAATAGTTTGAAAACCAGGTAAATTAATTTAAGGTAGCTCAAAAATGATATAAATAGGCTTAAGTAAATTAAGTTGAATTATTTTAGCTTAAAAAGAAAAATAGAGTTCAGTTTATGCTTGTTTAGAATTTCAACTTTAAAACATAATAACTATGCTGTTAGATTAGGTGAAAACTAGAAATTGGCTATCAGACTTAGGTGTATTTTAGAATTGGAGAGTTTGAATTTTTGGTTTTCATTTTTACCATTAGCATAGTTAAATCTAAATAGCCCGGCTTGTGTAAGAATACCAAAGCCAAAACCATACCCGAAAAGTTTTTCTTTAGCATTCAAGATTTTATTTTCAAAATAGGCAGCATCTATAATAGAGTGAATATAAATTGAATTGTTAAGTTGATATCTATACTCTGTATTAATTAAACCAAATAAAGAAGAAAACAAGCTGTTTTCTTCAAACCCTCTAATAGAGTTTATACCACCAAATCTTAGTAATTCATTTTCGAAATAAGTATTAGAATTTAAAGAAGCACCGTTTAATCTTAAAAAGACACTGTTTTTTCTGTTTAAGTTAAATATTTTAAATGCATCAATAGAAACATGAGATTGTCTTTCTTGGGCATTTAGTGCTTTTCTTTTTCCAAAATTTGTTTCTAGATATAGTTTAGAATTTGTTGGAAAAAGTAAATTGTATGATTGTGGTTTTGTGAACTCGTATGCCAACGTGTAATATTGTGTTTTGTAATCTGAAATTGTTAGTGATGTATTTTCTGTTAATAAATTATTTGACTCAGTAGAAAGTAGACCGGCATAAATTTTATGCTTCGAATTTATTTGATAATGCAATTTTAATGCTTGGTTTACAGTTGTGAATGATGAATCCTTTTTGAAAATTCGTAAGCGTAAATCAATCCCTATTGGAGATTTAAACAGGTAGGGTAGTGTTAAATCCGCTTGAAACGTTTTTTGATCGTTTTCATCACTTTTGTATAGTAGTTTAAACGATTCACCAAAGTTTAAGTTATTGGTTAAATTTAAATTTAGATAACCATCAAATTCTAATTTATTTGTTTCTTCATTGGTTCCAAAACCTAAAAAACCATCAAAAGAATTGCTTTTTGATTTTTCAAGATATAAGTATAACGCTGTAGAGTCTTTAGAAAATAAAACCTCAGGAGGTTTTATCTCATTAGCAAACTTTAAATTGTTTAGTTGATTGGTTTTGTTTTTAATTCTGTTTAAATCAAAAACTTGGGACTGTTTAATTTTCAAGTAGTGTTTTAGATAGGAGCGCGGAAATTTTTCATAGCCTTTAATTATTATGTTGTTAATAATTCTTTCTCTTGCTTGGGATTCAATTATCAAATTTGCTGATAAATTAGATGTGTCTTTAATCTTAATATTAGACAAATGTAATTTTGAAAAAGGTAATCCTTCCTCTGCAATTTTAGAGTTAATAAAATTTAAAACGTTTTCAACTTTGCTAAATTCTAATTCAAAATAGTCATCAAAAACATTTTTTGAAATAGCCTCTAAAAGTGAGTGTTTAATTTTTGTTTTGTCATAATATATATATATGGTGTTAAATTTCTTTTTTAAATGAATTTGAGTTTTGAATGACGAATCGTTTGATTTAATGATTTCTTTTAATTTGTTTTCAATATATCCAATTTTAAAAAGTTTTTTTTGGACTTCGTCTACTTCATGTTTTATTGAAGCGTAATCTTTGTGAATTTTTAAGTAGTTTAAAGAATCGATTATATTGGTTTGATTTTCAGTATTGCCATCAATTTTAAGGTGTAAATTTTGGCAAAACAGTTCCGAAGAAAAAAGTGTATATATAATAAGGAGTAAAAAAGAAGTTTTTTTCACTTTATAATTAGCTGTTTTGATTGTGTAAATCTAACGGAAAACGTAGACTTATAATATAGGTCATTAGATAATTTTTAAATTCTATCGAAATCGTTTTGGGTTTTTAATAAAAAAATGATGCTTAATTATGGCAGTTTTAAAGGTAGAATTAAACAAATGGATAGCGAAATAAGGACTTTCCCCATCAGATGAAAAACAAAAAATCATTATGATGTGAAAATTAATGATTTAGGATTTGAATTATTCATTTTAATTTCTACCTTTGCAGCCCTCTTAGAAGAGGATTTTAAAATTTATATATAATATATATGCCAACAATTTCACAATTAGTAAGAACAGGAAGAGCCAAAATAACCAAGAAGAGTAAATCGGCTGCTTTAGATTCTTGTCCGCAAAGACGTGGTGTGTGTACTCGTGTTTACACGACAACTCCTAAAAAACCAAACTCAGCAATGCGTAAGGTGGCAAGGGTTCGTTTAACAAACGGTAACGAGGTTAATGCATACATTGGTGGAGAAGGACACAATCTACAAGAGCACTCGATAGTATTGGTTAGAGGTGGAAGGGTAAAAGATTTGCCAGGAGTTAGATATCACATTGTACGTGGTGCTTTAGACACAGCAGGTGTTTCAGGTAGAACGCAACGTAGATCTAAGTATGGTGCTAAACGCCCTAAAAAGTAATTTAAAACTTTAAGAAGAAGACATGAGAAAAAGAGCAGCAAAAAAGAGACCGCTTTTACCAGATCCACGTTTTAACGATCAGTTAGTAACTCGTTTCGTTAATATGATGATGTGGGATGGAAAGAAGTCTGTCGCTTTTAAAGTATTCTATGATGCGATTGACATTGTAGATTCGAAAAAAACTGACGAAGAAAAAACAGCTTTAGAAACTTGGAAAGATGCTTTGTCTAATGTGATGCCTCACGTAGAAGTGCGTAGTCGTCGTGTTGGTGGTGCAACATTCCAAATTCCAATGCAAATTCGTCCAGATCGTAAGGTTTCTACAGCAATGAAATGGCTAATTAGCTATGCACGAAAAAGAAACGAAAAATCTATGGCTAATCGTTTGGCTTCTGAAATTTTAGCAGCAGCTAAAGAAGAAGGCGCGGCAGTTAAGAAAAGGGTTGATACTCACAAAATGGCAGAAGCTAACAAAGCATTCTCTCACTTTAGATTTTAATACGATATGGCAAGAGATTTAAAATTCACTAGAAATATAGGTATTGCTGCACATATTGATGCAGGAAAAACTACTACTACAGAGCGTATTCTTTATTATACAGGTGTCTCTCACAAAATTGGAGAAGTACATGATGGTGCTGCTACAATGGACTGGATGGAGCAAGAGCAAGAAAGAGGTATTACAATTACTTCTGCTGCAACAACATGTGAATGGCAATTTCCAATTGAGAATGGGAACCCAACGCCAGATACAAAAGGATACCACTTTAATATCATTGATACACCAGGTCACGTTGATTTTACGGTTGAAGTAAATCGTTCTTTACGTGTACTTGATGGTTTAGTGTTCTTATTTAGTGCAGTTGATGGTGTTGAGCCTCAATCTGAAACTAACTGGAGGCTAGCAGATAACTATAAAGTGCCTAGAATTGGTTTCGTTAATAAAATGGACCGTCAAGGATCTAACTTTTTAGGTGTTTGTCAACAAGTAAAAGATATGTTGAAATCTAATGCGGTGCCAATTGTTTTAAACATTGGTGACGAAATAGATTTTAAAGGTATTATAGATTTAGTTAAAAATAGAGCTATTGTTTGGCACGATGAAACTCAAGGGGCAACTTTTGATGTTGTTGAGATTCCTGAGGAGTTAAAAGCTGAAGCAAGAAAATATAGAGCTTTATTGATTGAAGAAGTAGCGAGTTACGATGAGAACTTATTAGAGAAGTTCATGGAAGATGAAGATTCAATTACAGAAGAAGAAGTGCATGCTGCACTTAGAGCTGCTGTGATGGATATGGCTATCATTCCGATGATTTGTGGTTCTGCATTTAAAAATAAAGGCGTTCAATTCTTATTAGATGCAGTATGTCGTTATTTACCTTCTCCAACTGATAAAGAAGGTATTGTAGGAACTGATCCAAATTCTGGAGAAGAGATTTTACGTAAACCAGATGTAAAGGAGCCGTTTGCTGCTTTAGCATTTAAAATTGCTACCGATCCTTTTGTAGGGCGTCTGGCATTCTTTAGAGCATATTCTGGTCGTTTAGATGCTGGTTCTTATGTGTTAAATAATCGTTCAGGTAAAAAAGAACGTATTTCTCGTATCTATCAAATGCATGCTAATAAGCAAAATGCCATTGATTTTATAGAAGCTGGTGATATTGGTGCTGCTGTTGGATTTAAATCTATCAAAACAGGAGATACACTTTCAGCAGAAAAACACCCTATAGTTTTAGAATCTATGGACTTCCCTGATCCAGTAATTGGTATTGCGGTTGAGCCAAAAACAAAAGCAGACGTTGATAAATTAGGAATGGGCTTAGCTAAGTTAGCTGAAGAAGATCCTACGTTTACAGTACGTTCTGATGAGGCTTCAGGACAGACTATTATTTCTGGAATGGGTGAGCTTCACTTAGATGTTATTGTTGATCGTTTAAAACGTGAATTCAAAGTTGAGGTTAACCAAGGTCAACCACAGGTAGAGTACAAAGAAGCTATTACACAAGCTGCTGATCATAGAGAGGTTTATAAGAAACAATCTGGTGGTCGTGGTAAATTTGCTGATATCGTATTTACGGTTGAGCCGGCTGAAGAAGGTAAAACAGGTCTTGAATTTATTTCAACAATTAAAGGTGGTAATGTTCCTAAAGAATTTATCCCTTCAATTGAAAAAGGATTCAAAATGGCAATGGTTAATGGACCGTTGGCAGGATATGAGATTGATGCGATGAAAGTAACGTTGAAAGATGGATCTTACCATGACGTGGATTCAGATCAACTATCTTTCGAATTGGCTGCTAAACTTGGATTTAAAAATGCTGCAAAAGCTGCAAAAGCGGTTGTTATGGAGCCTATAATGAAACTTGAAGTTATTACTCCTGAAGAAAATATGGGTGATATTGTTGGTGATTTAAATAGAAGAAGAGGACAAGTGAGTGATATGGGTGATAGAGCTGGTGCAAAAACTGTAAAAGCTACTGTACCATTATCTGAAATGTTTGGGTATGTAACAACATTAAGAACATTGTCTTCAGGTCGTGCAACGTCAACAATGGAATTTTCACATTACGCTGAAACACCTTCAAATATATCTGAAGAAGTGATTAAAGCTGCTAAAGGGGAACAATCTTAAAAGTTAAGAAAATGAGTCAAAAAATCAGAATAAAATTAAAGTCTTACGATCATAACTTAGTAGATAAGTCTGCTGATAAGATTGTAAAAACAGTAAAAAGTACTGGTGCAGTTGTAACGGGACCAATTCCTTTGCCAACTCACAAGAAAATTTTCACTGTATTACGTTCTCCACACGTAAACAAGAAATCAAGAGAACAATTTCAATTAAGCTCTTATAAGAGGTTATTAGATATATACTCTTCGTCATCAAAAACAATTGATGCGTTAATGAAGCTTGAATTACCAAGTGGTGTAGAAGTAGAGATTAAAGTATAATTTGTTATTCCTGCGAAAGCAGGAATCTCATAAATTGAAACTAGAAGTTTCAAGACATGTCTGGAGCTGCGAGCGAAGGAAAAACGGTAAAATACATTTCAGGGACGAAACGTATTTTGTCCCTGAATTTTTTTAAATAGTTAATGTTGAAGCTTATTTCAACGAAATAGTAATAATTAATAAATAATAAATATGTCTGGGTTAATTGGAAAAAAAATCGGTATGACCAGCATCTTTGATGACAATGGAAAGAATATTCCTTGTACAGTTATCGAAGCTGGACCATGTATCGTTACCCAAGTCAGAACCGAAGAAGTTGATGGTTATAAAGCTGTTCAACTTGGTTTCGATGACGCGACAGAAAAAAGCGCTACTAAAGCTGACTTAGGTCACGCTAAAAAAGCAGGAACTTCTGTAAAACGCAAAATCGTAGAATTCAAAGGTTTTGATGAGGAGTACAAATTAGGAGATGCCATCACTGTTGAACATTTCACTGAAGGTGAATTTGTTGATGTAGCAGGAACATCTAAAGGTAAAGGATTTCAAGGTGTAGTAAAACGTCATGGTTTTGGTGGTGTAGGTCAAGCTACTCACGGTCAACATAACCGTTTAAGAGCGCCAGGATCAATTGGAGCTGCATCTTACCCTGCAAGAGTTTTTAAAGGCATGAAAATGGCCGGAAGAATGGGTGGAGAGACAATAAAAGTTCAAAATTTAAGAGTTTTAAAAGTAGTTGCTGAAAAGAATCTACTAGTTGTTAAAGGTTGTGTGCCTGGACATAAAAACGCTTATGTAATTATTAGAAAATAATGAAAGTAGCAGTTTTAGATATAAACGGAAAAGACACAGGAAGAAAGGCAGACCTTTCTAAAGATGTGTTCGCTATTGAGCCTAATAATCACGCTGTATATTTGGATGTTAAACAATATTTAGCAAACCAAAGACAAGGAACTCACAAGTCTAAAGAAAGAGGTGAGATTACTGGAAGTACACGTAAGATTAAAAAGCAAAAAGGAACTGGTACAGCGAGAGCAGGTAGTATTAAGTCTGGTATATTTAAAGGTGGTGGTCGTATGTTCGGTCCAAGACCAAGAAATTATAACTTCAAACTTAATAAAAATGTTAAACGTTTAGCACGTAAATCTGCATTAAGTATCAAAGCAGGTGAGAAGTCAATTGTTGTGTTAGAAGACTTTAACTTTGACACTGTAAAAACTAAAAACTTTACAGCTGTTTTAAAGGCTTTAGACCTAGAAAACAAAAAGTCTCTCTTTGTGTTGGGTGGCACGAATAATAATGTATATTTGTCATCGCGCAATTTAAAAAGCTCAGAAGTTATAACTAACTCGGAATTAAGCACTTACAAGATTTTAAATGCAAATCAAGTAATACTTTTAGAGGGAGCTTTAGCAGGAATTGAAACAAATTTAAGTAAATAGAAACCATGAGTATCTTAATTAAACCTATAATCACGGAAAAAGCGACTGCAGATAGCGAGTTAAGAAACTGCTATACTTTCGCGGTGAATACAAAGGCGAACAAGGTAGAAATCAAAAAAGCGGTGGAAGCTGCTTATGGTGTTTCTGTTGAAAAAGTTCGTACTATAAATGTCCGTCCAGATAGAAGAACACGTCATACAAAGACTGGGATTCAAAATGGTAAAACAAATGCTGTTAAAAAAGCAATTGTACAACTGGCGGAAGGTGAAATGATTGATTTATACAGTAACATGTAATTAGACAACAATGTCAGTAAGAAAATTAAAACCGATCACACCAGGACAGCGATTTAGAGTAGTAAATGGTTATGACGCCATAACTACTGATAAGCCGGAAAAGAGTTTACTCGTTCCGAATAAAAGGTCTGGTGGTAGAAACAGTCAAGGAAAAATGACCATGCGCTATATAGGTGGAGGTCATAAAAAGAAGTATCGTATTATCGATTTTAAACGTAACAAAACTGGAGTTCCAGCAGAAGTTAAGTCTATCGAATACGATCCAAACAGAACCGCTTTTATCGCATTATTGAATTATCAAGATGGCGAAAAAAGATATATTATTGCTCAAAATGGTTTACAGGTTGGGCAAAAAGTGGTGTCTGGTTTAGAAGGAGTTGCTCCAGAAATTGGAAATGCCATGCCATTAAGTGAAATTCCATTAGGAACTATTATTTCTTGTGTAGAATTACGCCCAGGACAAGGAGCTGTTATGGCTCGTAGTGCTGGTGCTTTTGCACAATTAATGGCGAGAGATGGGAAGTTTGCTACTATTAAATTGCCTTCAGGAGAAACAAGATTAGTTCTTGTTAACTGTATGGCAACTATAGGTGTAGTGTCTAACTCAGATCACCAGTTATTAGTTGGTGGTAAGGCAGGTAGAACTAGATGGTTAGGAAGACGTCCTCGTACTAGACCAGTAGTTATGAATCCAGTCGATCACCCAATGGGTGGTGGTGAAGGTAAATCTTCTGGTGGACATCCACGTTCTAGAAACGGTATTCCAGCTAAAGGTTACAGAACCCGTTCTAAGACTAAAGCAAGTAATAAATATATTGTAGAACGTAGAAAGAAATAAGACATGGCAAGATCATTAAAAAAAGGACCTTACGTTCATTATAAGTTAGAAAAGAAAGTAGCTGTTAATGTTGAATCTAACAAGAAAACAGTAATCAAAACTTGGTCAAGAGCTAGTATGATTACTCCAGATTTTGTTGGGCAAACAATTGCAGTACATAATGGCCGTCAATTTGTACCAGTTTATGTAACAGAAAACATGGTAGGTCATAAGTTAGGAGAATTTTCACCAACACGTTCATTCCGTGGACATGCAGGTGCTAAAAACAAAGGTAAAAAGTAGTAAGCTATGGGAAGTCGTAAAAAACAAATGGCAGACGCTATTAAGGAAGGGAAAAAGCAAGTTGCTTTTGCTAAACTTAATAATTGTCCTACATCACCAAGAAAAATGCGTTTAGTAGCCGATTTAGTAAGAGGTGAAAAAGTAGAACATGCACTTAATATCTTAAAATTCAACCAAAAAGAAGCATCTGGTCGTTTAGAGAAATTGTTATTGTCAGCCATTGCAAACTGGCAGTCTAAAAACGAGGAAGCTAACATTGAAGAGGCTGAATTAGTTGTAAAAGAGATTAGAGTTGACAGCGGATCTATGTTAAAGAGATTACGTCCGGCACCTCAAGGTCGTGCACACAGAATTAGAAAACGTTCTAACCACGTTACATTAGTAGTTGGAGCTAACAATAACACACAAAGCTAAGATAGAAGTATGGGACAAAAAACAAATCCAATCGGAAATCGCTTAGGTATTATCAGAGGATGGGAATCTAACTGGTACGGAGGTAATGATTATGGAGATAAGCTTGCCGAAGACGATAAAATTAGAAAATACGTTCACGCACGTTTATCTAAAGCTAGTGTAAGTAGAGTAATTATTGAAAGAACTTTAAAACTTGTAACCGTTACTATCACTACTGCTAGACCTGGTATTATTATCGGAAAAGGTGGTCAAGAGGTAGACAAGTTAAAAGAAGAGCTTAAAAAAATTACAGGAAAAGAAGTTCAGATTAACATCTTTGAAATAAAAAGACCTGAACTTGATGCATTTTTAGTAGGATCTAGTATTGCTCGTCAAATTGAAAACAGAATTTCATACAGACGTGCAATAAAGATGGCTATCGCTGCTACAATGCGTATGAATGCAGAAGGAATTAAAATCCAAATTAGTGGTCGTTTAAATGGTGCAGAAATGGCACGTTCAGAACACTACAAAGAAGGACGTATTCCTTTATCAACCTTTAGAGCCGATATTGATTATGCTTTAGTTGAGGCACACACTACTTATGGTAGATTGGGTGTTAAAGTATGGATCATGAAAGGTGAAGTATATGGTAAAAGAGAACTTTCTCCGCTTGTTGGTTTATCTAAGAAGCAAGGAAAAGGTGGAGCCGGAGGACGTGGTGGAAACAGAGATAACAAACCTCGTCGTAGAAAGTAATTTTTTATAAAGTAAAGAAAAAATGTTACAGCCTAAAAGAACAAAATTTCGTAAGCAACAAAAAGGACGTATGAAAGGTCTCTCTGGAAGAGGACATCAACTTTCAAGCGGTACTTTTGGAATAAAAGCATTAGACGCAACTTTTATAACATCACGTCAAATTGAAGCAGCTCGTATTGCCGCTACACGTTACATGAAAAGAGAAGGGCAACTTTGGATTAAAATATTTCCAGACAAGCCTATTACAAAAAAGCCTCTTGAAGTACGTATGGGTAAAGGTAAAGGTGCCGTTGAATATTGGGTAGCTGTTTGTAGACCAGGTCGTGTTTTATTTGAAATTGGTGGCGTGCCGTTAGATATTGCTAAAGAAGCATTACGTTTAGCAGCGCAAAAGTTACCAGTAAAAACTAAGTTTTTAATTGCTCGGGATTACGAAGCATAATTTATTTGATATTATGAAACAATCAGAAATTAAAGAATTATCTACAGCTGAGTTACAAGAAAAACTTGGTGAGACTAAAAAAAGTTATTCAGACCTAAAAATGGCTCATGCAATATCTCCTTTAGAAAATCCAATTCAGTTACGTGGTATTAGACGTACTGTAGCTAGAATTGCGACAGAATTAACTAAAAGAGAATTACAATAATTCTGCTGAAAGATGGAAACAAGAAATTTAAGAAAAGAACGTATAGGAGTTGTTACTAGTAACAAAATGCAAAAATCAATAGTTGTTGCAGAGGTTAAAAAAGTGAAACACCCTATGTATGGTAAGTTCGTGTTAAAAACAAAAAAATATGTTGCACACGACGAAACAAACGATTGTAACATTGGTGATACTGTAAAGATCATGGAAACAAGACCTTTAAGTAAATCTAAATGTTGGAGATTAGTTGAAATCATAGAAAGAGCTAAATAATTATGGTACAGCAAGAATCAAGATTAAAGGTAGCAGATAACACTGGAGCAAAAGAAGTATTAACAATACGTGTTCTAGGTGGTACTAAAAGAAGATACGCTTCTGTAGGAGACAAAATAGTTGTTTCTGTTAAAGATGCAACACCTAATGGAAACATTAAAAAAGGTGCTGTTTCTACTGCAGTTGTTGTTCGTACTAAAAAAGAAGTAAGAAGACCTGATGGATCTTATATTAGATTTGACGATAATGCATGTGTTTTATTAAACCCAACAGGTGAGATGAGAGGAACACGTGTATTTGGTCCTGTTGCTAGAGAACTTCGTGATAAACAATTCATGAAAATTGTATCATTAGCACCAGAGGTGCTTTAATACATTAATTTAAGATGACAAAGCTTAAAATAAAAACTGGAGATACTGTAAAAGTAATTGCTGGAGATCATAAAGGGTCTGAAGGTAAAGTACAAAAGGTATTAATAGAAAAGAACAAAGCGATTGTTGAGGGTGTAAATATGGTGAAGAAACACACTAAGCCAAGTGCACAAAACCCTCAAGGCGGAATCGTAGAGAAAGAAGCTGCTATTCATATTTCTAACTTATCATTGTTAACTTCAAAAGGAGAAACAACTAGAGTTGGATATAAAGTAGAAGGCGATAAGAAAGTAAGATTTTCAGTAAAATCTAATGAAGTAATATAGTTATGGCATATTCACCTAGACTTAAAGAAGAGTATAAAAGCAAAGTAATTGCTGCTCTTACAGACGAATTTGGTTATAAAAATGTAATGCAAGTACCTAAGCTTACTAAGATCGTTGTATCTAAAGGAGTTGGTGCTGCTGTAGCAGATAAAAAACTTATTGACTATGCAGTTGAGGAGTTAGCTACTATAACTGGACAAAAAGCTATAGCAACTTTATCTAAAAAAGATGTTGCATCTTTCAAATTACGTAAAGGAATGCCAATTGGGGCTAAAGTTACTTTACGTGGAGAAAAAATGTATGAGTTTTTAGATCGTTTAGTTACTTCTGCCTTACCACGCGTAAGAGATTTTAATGGGATAAAAGCAACTGGATTTGACGGACGTGGTAACTACAATTTAGGAGTTACTGAACAAATTATATTCCCGGAGATTAATATCGATAAGGTAAATAAAATTTCAGGTATGGATATTACATTTGTAACAACAGCAGATACAGATAAAGAAGCAAAATCATTATTAACTGAATTAGGATTACCTTTTCAAAAGAACTAAGATATGGCTAAAGAATCAATGAAAGCCCGTGAGGTAAAAAGAGCTAAAACAGTAGCTAAGTATGCCGAAAAACGTAAAGCTTTAAAAGAAGCTGGCGATTACGATGCATTACAAAAGTTACCAAAAAATGCATCTCCTATACGTCAGCATAATAGATGTAAATTAACGGGAAGACCAAAAGGATATATGAGAACTTTTGGTATTTCTCGTGTAACATTCAGAGAGATGGCCAATCAAGGTCTTATCCCTGGAGTTAGAAAAGCTAGTTGGTAATATTATTTAAATAATCAGATTTAAGGTTCAACATAAGTTGAAAACCAAGATCACAAAATCAATTCATTATGTACACAGATCCAATTGCGGATTATTTGACAAGAATTAGAAATGCAGTGCGTGCTAACCACAGAGTGGTTGAGGTTCCTGCTTCTAATTTGAAAAAAGACATCACTAAAATATTATTCGAACAAGGATATATTTTGAGTTACAAGTTTGATGACTCTTCAGTACAAGGAACAATTAAAATTGCCCTTAAGTACAATAAAGAAACTAAAGAACCTGTAATTAAGAAGTTGCAAAGAATTAGTAAGCCAGGTTTACGTAAGTATGCTGGTTCTAACGAACTACCTAGAATCCTTAATGGTCTTGGTATTGCCATTGTTTCTACTTCTCACGGAGTAATGACAGGTAAACAAGCCAAAAGAGATAATGTAGGTGGTGAAGTATTATGTTACGTTTACTAATCTAAAAAGAAGAAAGAAATGTCAAGAATAGGTAATAACCCAGTAGCAATTCCAGAAGGAGTTACGGTTGATATAAACGACGGAATAGTTACAGTGAAAGGAAAATTGGGTGAGTTAACTCAAAATTTCGATTCTGTAGATATTAAAGTTGAAGATGGAAATGTTTTAGTAACACGTTCTTCTGATTCTAAAGATCAAAAAGCAAAACATGGTTTATACAGATCATTGATGAATAATATGATCGAAGGTGTGTCTAAAGGATGGACTAAAGAATTAGAATTAGTTGGTGTAGGATATAGAGCATCTAACCAAGGACAAAAATTGGATTTAGCTTTAGGTTTTTCTCATAATATTGTTTTAAATATTGCTCCAGAAGTAAAAGTTGAAACAGTATCAGAAAAAGGAAAAAATCCAATAGTAAAGTTAACATCATTCGATAAACAACTTGTTGGTCAAGTAGCTGCGAAAATTCGTGGATTTAGAAGACCAGAGCCTTACAAAGGAAAAGGGATTAAGTTTGTTGGTGAAGTAATAAGAAGAAAAGCAGGTAAATCAGCTTAATAATTAAGTTATGGCATTAACAAAGAACGAAAGAAGACTAAGAATAAAAAACAGAATCCGTAAGGTTGTTTCTGGTACAGAAGCTAGACCAAGATTGGCTGTTTTTAGAAGTAATAAAGAAATTTACGCTCAAATTGTAGATGACGTAACTGGTAATACTATCAGTGCTGCATCTTCAAGAGATAAAGATATTAGTGCTGCGAAAGCAACTAAATCAGAAGTAGCTAAATTAGTAGGTAAGGCACTTGCTGAAAAAGCTTTAAAAGCTGGTATTGAAACTATCGCTTTTGATAGAGGAGGTTATTTATATCATGGTAGAGTAAAATCATTAGCTGAAGGAGCTAGAGAAGCAGGACTTAAATTCTAAGAAATTATGTTTCAAAAATATAAAAGTGCAGAGTTAGTAAAACCAGGTGGATTAGATCTTAAAGATCGTTTAGTTGGTGTACAAAGAGTTACAAAAGTAACTAAAGGTGGTAGAGCATTTGGTTTTTCGGCAATTGTAGTGGTTGGTGACGAAGCAGGTGTTGTAGGACAAGGTTTAGGTAAATCTAAAGACGTGGCCAGCGCCATAGCGAAAGCAGTTGAAGATGCTAAGAAAAACCTGGTTAGAATTCCTATTATAAAAGGAACTTTACCACATGAGCAAAAAGGTAAATACGGTGGAGCAAGAGTAAATATTATTCCTGCTGCTCCTGGTACAGGAGTTATTGCCGGAGGTGCTGTAAGAACAGTTCTTGAGGCTGTTGGTATACACGATGTATTATCAAAATCTCAGGGATCTTCTAACCCTCATAATGTAGTAAAAGCGACTTTTGATGCTTTATTACAATTAAGAGACGCCAATGCAATTGCTAGAGATAGAGGTATTTCACTTGAACAAGTTTTTAACGCTTAATAACATCAGAGATGGCAAAAATTAAAGTAAAAAAAGTTAAAAGCGCAATCAATCGTACGCAAAGACAAAAAAGAACTTTAGAAGCTCTTGGTCTTAAAAAGATTGGTCAGGTAAAAGAGCACGAAGCTACACCTAATATTTTGGGTATGGTTGCTAAAGTTTCACATTTGGTTTCTGTTGAAGAAACAAAATAATATAAAACTGAAAATGGATTTAAGTAATTTAAAACCTGCAGAAGGTTCAGTAAAAAATCAAGGTAAAAGAATAGGTAGAGGACAAGGTTCTGGAAAAGGTGGTACTGCTACACGTGGTCACAAAGGAGCTAAATCTCGTTCAGGTTATTCTAAAAAACTAGGATTTGAAGGAGGGCAAATGCCGCTTCAAAGACGTGTGCCTAAATTTGGCTTTACTAACATTAACCGTGTTGAATATCAAGGTATCAATTTAGATACGTTACAACAATTGGTTGATGATAAGAAAATAAAAGATACAGTAGATTTTGAAACTTTATTCTCAAATCGTTTAGCTGGAAAGAATGATCTGGTTAAGATTTTGGGTAGAGGAGAATTAAAAGCAAAATTAAAAGTATCTGCACATAAATTTACAGCTTCAGCAAAAGCAGCTATCGAAGCAGCTGGCGGAGAAGCAATAACATTATAAGACCATATTATAAGTATGAAGTTTATAGAATCGTTAAAAAATGTTTGGAAAATTGAGGAGCTAAGAAACAGAATCATAGTGACACTAGGTCTGTTATTAGTATACCGTTTTGGTACTCAGGTTACGTTGCCAGGTGTTGATGCCGCGCAATTAGCAGCCTTAGGAGACAAGACTAGTACAGGTTTATTAGGACTACTTAGCCAGTTTACTGGAGGAGCGTTTTCTAGAGCATCTGTATTTGCCTTAGGTATTATGCCTTACATTTCTGCTTCTATTGTAGTACAGTTAATGGGTATAGCTATTCCTTATTTGCAGAAATTGCAAAAAGAAGGCGCTAGTGGTCAAAAGAAAGTCAATCAAATTACACGTTGGCTAACCATTGCTATTTGTTTATTACAAGCACCAGGTTATTTAGCAAGTTTACCAAGTTTAGGTGTTCCACCAAGTGCCTTTTTATTAGGTACCGGTCCTTTATTTTATTTCTCATCTGTAAGTATTTTGGTTACAGGCTGTATTTTTGCCATGTGGTTAGGTGAAAAAATTACGGATAAGGGAATAGGAAATGGAATTTCATTATTGATCATGGTTGGTATTATTGCAACATTGCCTCAGTCTTTTATTCAAAATGCTGCAACTAGATTAGAAGGTAACAATGTGATGCTTATTCTTTTTGAATTGGTTATATGGTTTGTTATTATTTTGGTTACGATCATGCTTGTTATGGCGGTTAGGAAAATAGCAGTGCAATATGCAAGAAGAACTGCTTCTGGTGGTTATGAGAAAAGTGCTATGGCTGGTTCAAGACAATATATTCCATTAAAACTAAACGCTTCTGGTGTAATGCCTATAATATTTGCTCAAGCTATTATGTTTGTGCCTGGTATGATAGGAGGTACGGATTTATTAAAAGATTCATCTGTAGGTGCATGGTTAGTTACTAACCTTGGTCCAGCAAGTATGTTTGGTTTTTGGTATAACGTCGTATTCGCTTTATTAATAATCGTATTTACGTATTTTTATACAGCGATTACCGTACCAACGAATAAAATGGCAGACGATTTAAAACGTAGTGGTGGTTTTATTCCTGGTATTCGTCCAGGTTCTGAAACTTCAGAATATCTTGATAAAATAATGTCTCAAATAACCTTACCAGGATCTATATTTTTAGCACTTATAGCTGTGTTCCCAGCATTTATTGTTAAGCTTATGGATGTGCAACAAGGATGGGCATTGTTTTTTGGAGGAACCTCATTATTAATTATGGTTGGAGTTGCAATTGACACTATGCAACAAGTAAATTCATACTTGTTAAATAGACATTATGATGGCTTGATGAAAACCGGTAAAAATAGAAAAGCTAGCGCTTAATATATATACTATGGCAAAACAGGCAGCAATAGAACAAGACGGAACCATTATAGAAGCATTATCAAATGCTATGTTTCGTGTTGAATTAGAAAATGGTCACATTGTGACTGCACACATTTCTGGTAAAATGCGTATGCATTATATTAAATTATTACCAGGAGACAAAGTGAAATTAGAAATGAGTCCTTACGATTTAACAAAGGCTCGAATAACTTATAGATACTAATACGATGAAAGTAAGAGCATCACTTAAAAAGAGAAGTGCGGATTGTAAAATCGTACGAAGAAAAGGCAGACTTTACGTTATAAACAAAAAGAATCCTAGATTTAAACAAAGACAAGGGTAATTATGGCAAGAATTGCAGGTGTAGACATACCAAAAAACAAAAGAGGAGTAATCTCTTTAACTTATATCTATGGAATAGGTAGAAGTAGAGCAAAAGAAATTTTAGCAACGGCTAAGGTTGACGAAAGTACTAAAGTTCAAGATTGGAGCGATGACCAAATTAGTGGTATTCGTGAAGCTGTTGGATCTTTTACAATCGAAGGTGAATTACGTTCTGAAACACAATTAAACATTAAGCGATTAATGGATATTGGATGTTACAGAGGTATTCGTCACAGATCTGGTCTTCCATTAAGAGGACAACGTACTAAAAACAACTCCAGAACTAGAAAAGGTAGAAGAAAAACAGTTGCTAATAAGAAAAAAGCAACTAAATAATTAAAAGTCATTAGTATTTAGTCGTTGGATGGAATCTGTTTGAAATGTAAAAGTTTAGGATTCTAATACTAACAACTAACAACTAGAAACTAAAAAAATATGGCAAAAACAAGCACTAAAAAACGTAAAGTTATTGTTGACTCTGTTGGAGAAGCTCACGTTACAGCTTCTTTCAATAACATTATTATTTCGCTTACCAACAAAAAAGGAGATGTTATTTCATGGTCTTCTGCTGGTAAAATGGGATTTAGAGGTTCTAAGAAAAATACACCTTATGCTGCTCAATTGGCTGCCGAAGATGCTGCTGCTGTAGCTCAAGAAGCTGGTTTAAAGAAAGTAAAGGTTTATGTTAAAGGACCCGGAAATGGTAGAGAATCTGCTATTCGTTCTATTCATAATGCAGGAATTGAAGTAACAGAAATTATCGATGTTACTCCATTACCACATAATGGATGCCGTCCTCCAAAACGTAGAAGAGTTTAACAAATTACGATCTTAGATTTACGATTTTTAGATTGTTTTAAATCATAAATTGTGAATCAAGAATCGTCAATAAAATTAATATCATCTGATTACCAGATGGTATTAATTTTTTGCATAAATTTGCAAACTGAAAAATAATAACAAGTATCAACGAGAGATAAAAAAGATTATCGAAGGATAAGATTAAGACCTTAATTCATAATCACTCTCAAAAACAAATTTAAAATGGCAAGATATACTGGTCCTAAAACTAAAATCGCTCGTAAATTTGGCGAAGCAATATTTGGAGATGATAAGTCTTTTGAAAAAAGAAACTACCCTCCAGGTCAACACGGAAACAATAGAAGACGTGGAAAAAAATCTGAATACGCAATCCAATTAATGGAAAAGCAAAAAGCTAAATATACTTATGGTATTTTAGAGCGTCAATTTAGAGGTTTATTTAAGAAAGCAAGAGCAGCACAAGGTATTACTGGTGAAGTTTTATTACAATTATGTGAGTCTAGATTAGATAACGTAGTGTTTAGAATGGGAATCTCTCCTTCTAGAAGTGGTGCAAGACAATTAGTATCTCACAGACATATTACTGTAAATGGGGAATTAGTAAATATTCCTTCTTATCAATTAAAAGCTGGAGATGTTGTTGCTGTAAGAGAAAAATCAAAGTCGCTAGAGGCTATTGAAAGATCTTTATCAAACTCAAGTCACGTTTACGAATGGATTACTTGGAATGATGATACAAAGCAAGGAACTTATGTTTCTGTTCCTGCTAGAATTCAAATTCCAGAAAACATTAACGAACAATTCATCGTCGAATTATATTCTAAATAATAAATTAATCATATTGGTATTTAGCCAAAGGATTTATTAGTCTTCTTCAAACTTTTAGATCGCGCAACTAAATAACAATTAAAACGAAGAAAAGTATGGCAGTATTTAATTTTCAAAAACCAGATAAAGTAATCATGATTGATTCTACTGATTTCGAAGGTAAATTCGAATTCAGACCACTAGAACCTGGTTACGGATTAACAGTAGGTAACGCACTAAGAAGAGTTTTGCTTTCTTCATTAGAAGGGTTTGCAATTACATCGGTTAGAATTGAAGGTGTAGATCATGAGTTTTCTGCAATTGCTGGAGTCGTTGAAGATGTTACAGAAATCATTTTGAATTTAAAACAAGCACGATTTAAAAGACAAATTGATGATATTGATAATGAATCCATTTCAATTTCAATTTCTGGTCAAGATAGAATCACAGCTGGTGATTTTCAAAAATTCATTTCAGGATTTCAAGTATTAAATACAGAATTAGTTATCTGTAACTTAGATCCTAAAGTTAATTTTAACTTGGAAATTACTATTGAAAAGGGTAGAGGTTATGTTCCTGCAGAAGAAAATAAGAAAGCTGCTGCACCAATAGGAACTATCTTTACAGATTCAATTTACACACCAATAAAAAACGTTAAGTATAGTATTGAAAACTATCGTGTAGAACAAAAAACTGATTATGAAAAATTAGTTTTTGAAATTATTACTGATGGTTCAATTACACCACAAGATGCTTTAACTGAAGCTGCTAAAACATTGATTCACCACTTCATGTTATTCTCTGATGAGCGTATTACTTTAGAAGCGGATGAAATAGCACAAACTGAAACATATGATGAAGAATCATTACATATGAGACAGTTGCTTAAAACGAAGTTGATCGATATGGATTTATCTGTACGTGCACTTAACTGTTTAAAAGCTGCAGAAGTAGATACTTTAGGAGATTTAGTATCATTCAATAAGAACGATTTAATGAAATTCAGAAACTTCGGTAAGAAGTCTTTAACAGAGCTTGAAGAGCTTGTAAATGTTAAAGGATTAAATTTTGGAATGGATTTAAGTAAATATAAATTAGATAAAGACTAGAGAATTTTAGATTAACGATTGATGATTTTTGATTTCAGTCGTAAATACTTGAAAACGCTATTCTAAAAATTAAATTAATTAATCATATTTTGCTCCTCTATTAAATGAGTTTGGTAGCAAGATGATAAACAAAAGTCATGAGACACGGAAAAAAATTCAATCATTTAGGTAGAAAAACTGCTCACAGAAAATCAATGTTGGCAAATATGGCTTGTTCTTTAATAGAACACAAACGTATTAATACAACAGTTGCTAAAGCAAAAGCTTTAAAACAATTTGTTGAGCCAATGATTACAAAATCTAAGGAAGATACCACACACAACAGACGTATTGTGATGGCTCGTCTTAGACAAAAAGAGGCAGTTGCTGAATTGTTTAGGGATGTTGCAGCTAAAGTTGCTGATCGCCCTGGAGGTTATACAAGAATTATTAAGCTTGGTAATCGTTTAGGAGATAATGCAGATATGGCTATGATAGAACTTGTAGATTACAACGAAATTTACAATGCAGATAAGAAGCCTAAGAAAACAACAAGAAGAAGTAGAAGAGGTGGTTCTAAACCTGCCGCTGCTCCGGTTGTTGAAACTAAAGCAACAAACGAAGAAGAATAAATGTTAATAAGCATTTAAAATATTAAGGATAAACTATTTTAGTTTATCCTTTTTTTTATGCAATTTTGTAAAACCCAAAGTTCCCACGCAGGTGGGAATCTCATCAATTGAATATGAAACTTTATGTATTGAGCTTTTTTATAAATTGAAAGTTTAAGTTGAGATTACGCATAAAGTTATGAAACATGTAAAAGAGTAAAATGAAATATCAAAAACGACAAAAAGCGATCATTCTTCTAGCAGATGGTACTATTTTTTACGGTAAAGCAGTGGGAAACAAGCAAGGAACATCTTTTGGTGAAGTATGTTTTAACACGGGTATGACCGGTTATCAAGAGATTTTTACGGACCCATCTTACTTTGGTCAATTAATGGTGACTACCAATGCGCATATTGGTAACTACGGAACGAATACAGATGAAGTAGAATCCGATTCTATTAAAATTGCAGGGTTAATTTGTAAAAACTTCAGTTATGTTTATTCTAGAGTTGATTCTGAAGGTTCTTTAGAAGAATTTTTAGATAAAAACAATTTGTTAGCCATTTCTGATGTTGATACCCGGGCTTTAGTGAGCTATATTAGAGATCATGGAGCAATGAATGCTGTTATTTCTACAGAGGTTGATAATATTGAAGGTTTGAAGAAACAATTGGCAGAAGTTCCAAACATGGAAGGTTTAGAATTAGCATCAAAAGTGTCTACTAAAGAACCTTATTATTTTGGAGATGAGAATGCAACTTATAAAGTGGCGGCTTTGGATATAGGAATAAAGAAGAATATCTTACGAAATATAGCAAGTAGAGACGCTTACATAAAAGTGTTCCCATATAATGCTAAGTTTGAAGATCTAGAAGCTTTTAAACCAGATGGATACTTTCTATCAAATGGTCCAGGAGACCCTGAGCCATTAATTGAAGCACAGAATTTGGCAAAGGAAATTATAAAAAGAGATTTGCCTTTGTTTGGTATTTGTTTAGGACATCAGGTTATCGCTAGAGCCAATGGTATATCTACCTATAAAATGCACAACGGTCATAGGGGGATCAATCACCCTGTAAAGAACCTAGTGACTGGAAAAGGGGAGATCACTTCTCAAAATCATGGATTTGCGGTAAATAGAGAAGAGTCTGAAGCAAATTCAGATTTACAGGTAACACATGTCCATTTAAACGATCATACCGTTGCAGGATTAGCTATGAAAAACAAAAATTGTTTTTCGGTACAATATCACCCTGAAGCAAGTCCTGGACCACATGATTCGTCATATCTTTTTGACCAGTTCATTGAAAATATCAAAAAATAAATCACGTAAAAAGCCTCAAAAAATATTTTTTGAGGCTTTATTTTAGAAAAAAACCTAGATGGTTTACATTGAGGTTTCAGTTGAAATTACCATTCTCGCGTTTGTGCTGAACTTGTTTCAGTAAAATCAGAGATTCATAAATTCATTATTGTAAAATGTAAAACATTGAATAACGTGGGAATCTAAAAATTAAAGAACTTTTCGAAATGATTTAGATGACTTTAAAGTTGATAAAAAGTAATACCGAATAGCTCTTTTGTTTTACTAAAACGTTATAGATGTCCTTTTGAGTATTTCTTCAAAAACATCTTAAAACAAACAAGATTTAACCGTAAATTTGAAGTATTAAAAGTTTAAAAATAACTAATTATGAGTATAATAATTAATATCCACGCAAGACAAATTCTAGATTCAAGAGGTAACCCTACCGTTGAAGTAGATGTAGTAACTGAAAATGATGTATTGGGAAGAGCTGCCGTACCATCTGGCGCATCGACTGGAGAACATGAAGCTGTAGAATTACGTGATGGAGGTAGTGCCTATATGGGAAAAGGTGTTACTAAAGCAGTAGAGAACGTAAATTCTATTATTGCTGAAGAATTATTAGGAGTTTCTGTATTCGAACAAAATTTAATCGATCAAATAATGATTGATTTGGATGGTACACCAAATAAATCAAAATTAGGAGCTAATGCTATTTTAGGAGTTTCTTTAGCTGTGGCAAAAGCTGCTGCAGGAGAGTTAGGTTTACCGTTATATCGCTATGTAGGTGGTGTTTCTGCCAATACATTGCCATTACCGATGATGAATATCATTAACGGAGGATCTCACAGTGATGCACCTATTGCATTTCAAGAGTTTATGATTATGCCTGTAAAAGCTAAAAATTTCACACATGCCATGCAAATGGGAACTGAAATTTTCCATAACCTTAAAAAGGTTTTACATGATAGAAATTTAAGTACTGCAGTCGGAGATGAAGGTGGGTTTGCACCAAATTTAGCAGGAGGAACAGAGGATGCCCTGGAAACTATTGCAAAAGCAGTTGAAAATGCTGGATATAAATTTGGTGATGAAGTTAAAATCGCTTTAGATTGCGCTTCTGCTGAATTCTATGAAAATGGACAATACGATTACAAAAAATTTGAAGGAGATACAGGTGTCGTAAGAACAAGTAAAGAGCAAGCCGATTACTTAGCAGAATTAGTAGCTAAGTATCCAATTATCTCTATTGAAGATGGTATGGATGAAAACGATTGGGATGGTTGGAAATACTTAACAGAATTAGTCGGTGATAAAGTGCAGTTAGTAGGAGATGATTTATTTGTAACTAATGTAGAACGTTTATCGCGTGGTATTGATGAAAGCATCGCAAATTCGATCCTTATTAAAGTAAATCAAATTGGAACATTAACAGAAACGATTGCTGCTGTTAACATGGCACATAATGCAGGTTATACGTCTGTAATGTCTCACCGTTCTGGAGAAACTGAAGATAACACGATTGCAGATCTAGCAGTTGCTTTAAATACTGGGCAAATTAAAACAGGTTCTGCGTCTCGTAGTGATCGTATGGCTAAATACAATCAGTTACTTCGTATTGAAGAAGAGTTAGGATCAGTTGCTTATTTTCCTCAAGAAAAAGCATTTAAAATAAAATAAAGAAGCGATTATATTTTATTCAAAAAGCGATTGTTATTTTCAACAATCGCTTTTTTATTTAGCATCAATTTTAATAATATTCAAATTGATTAATTCGTTCGTGATAAGCTTTAAAAATAGGTCGATATTTCGTAATTTAGCGTTCCGCATAACAAATATAAATTCACTTAAAAATATGGCAAATACTGCTTTCATAGAAATTAACGGTCAAAAAAATGAATTCCCTTTAGTAGAAGGAACAGAAAACGAGGTAGCTATAGATATTACAAAACTTAGAGGGACTACCGGAGGAGTAATAACTATAGATCCTGGGTATAAAAATACAGGTTCTTGTGAAAGCGCCATTACATTTTTAGATGGTGAAAAAGGTATTTTAAGGTACAGAGGTTATTCTATTGAAGAACTAGCAGAAAAAGCTGATTTTTTGGAAGTAGCTTATCTTTTAATTTTTGGAGAATTGCCTACTAAAGAGCAAAATGATAAATTTCATAATGATATCAAAGCAGAATCGATTGTTGATGAGGATGTAAAAAAGATTTTAGATGCTTTTCCTAAAGCGGCACATCCTATGGGAGTTATATCATCTTTAACAAGTGCCTTAACAGCATTTAACCCTTCTTCGGTAAATGTAGATTCTGAGGAGGATATGTATAAATCTGTTGTAAGGATTTTAGGAAAGTTTCCAGTATTAGTTGCTTGGACACTTCGCAAAAAACAGGGGTTACCACTTGATTATGGAGATGATTCTTTAGGATACGTAGAAAACATTTTGAAAATGATGTTTAGAAAACCTCATGGAGAATATACACAAAACCAAATTTTAGTAGACGCTTTAGATAAGTTGTTAATATTACATGCAGATCATGAACAAAATTGTTCTACATCTACAGTAAGAATTGTAGGTTCATCTCATGCAGGGTTATTTGCTTCACTTTCTGCGGGTATTTCTGCACTTTGGGGGCCACTTCACGGTGGTGCTAATCAAGCTGTATTAGAAATGTTAGAAGCTATTAGACAAGATGACGGTGATACTAAAAAGTATATGGCCAAAGCGAAAGATAAAAGCGATCCTTTCCGTTTAATGGGCTTTGGGCACCGTGTATATAAAAATTTCGATCCTCGTGCTAGAATTATTAAAAAAGCAGCAGATGAAGTTTTGGGAGATTTAGGAATTGAAGACCCCATTTTAGATATTGCAAAAGGGCTTGAAAAAGAAGCATTGGAAGATCCTTACTTTGTAGATAGAAAATTATACCCGAATGTAGATTTTTATTCAGGTATAATATATAGAGGTATGGGAATACCAACAGATATGTTTACGGTGATGTTTGCTCTAGGACGTTTGCCTGGTTGGATAGCACAATGGAGAGAGATGCGTTTACGTAAAGAACCAATTGGAAGACCTAGACAGGTTTATATTGGTGAAACAGAAAGAAAGTTTATACCTATTAACAAAAGATAAACTTTAATACTTTTTGTATTATTATTAAGCTTCATAAAAAAATTATGAAGCTTTTCTTTTTTTTGAGTAATATTTTTAGAATAATTCAAAAAGTGTTTAATTATTATTAGTTTTGCCTCCTTAATAATAAAATATCTTTTTAGGGTTATAGTATGTTAGAATTAAATATTAAAAATGAAACATCAAGATTAAGAGCCGTTGTTTTAGGTACAGCCCAAAGTAATGGACCAATTCCAAAAGTTGAAGATTGCTACGACCCTAAAAGTATCGAGCATGTTATAGCCGGGACTTACCCAAAAGAAGAAGATATGGTTTTAGAAATGGAAGCTGTTGCTGCTGTTTTTAAAAAATATGATGTCAAGGTATACCGGCCAGAAGTTATAAAAGACTGCAATCAGATATTTTCACGGGATATTGCTTTTGTAATTGAAGATAAGATTATTCGAGCTAATATTTTACCTAATAGGGAAGAAGAGGTAAAAGCTATAAAGCATGTTTGGGATCAAGTTGAAAAAGAAAAGAGAATTATATTACCAGAAGCGTGTCATGTAGAAGGAGGAGACGTGATGCCGTGGAACGATTATATTTTTATAGGAACCTATTCAGGTAAAGATTATCCAGATATTATTACAGCTCGTACAAATACAGACGCGGTTATAGCCATTCAAGAACTATTTCCTAATAAGATTGTAAAATCGTTTGAGCTTAGAAAGTCTAACACCATTGCAAAAGATAATGCGTTACATTTAGATTGTTGTTTTCAGCCAATTGGTACAAATAAAGCCATTATACATAAAAATGGTTTTTTAGTTGAAAAAGAATATGAATGGCTTGTTGACTTTTTTGGAAAGGAAAATATATTCGAAATCACGAAGGATGAAATGTATAATATGAATAGTAACGTGTTTTCCATTTCTGAAGACGTTATAATTTCAGAAAAAACCTTTACACGACTAAATACTTGGCTGCGCGAAAAAGGATTTACTGTTGAAGAAGTACCTTATGCTGAAATAGCTAAACAAGAAGGGTTGTTGCGTTGCTCTACACTACCTTTGATTCGGGATTAAATACTGAATATATAAGAAAGAATCTTAAAATTTTGAACTTTTATGTTCATAGGAATCAGTGCTAAGCACTGAATAACTGGACTTTTTTGATGCTTTTATTTATCACATACGTAGAGTTAACAATTCCTAACTTTAATTTGGTGAAACTATAAATAGAAGTTCTGATTGTATTATTTACACGAAATTATTGATAAACTTTTACAAAGTCTATAATCATTTGAACCGGTAGATTATCGGGGTTCACTTTACCAACCCAAGCCCCTCCAAGTTGTTGGTCTATTAAAACATAAAAGGGTTGATCATACGGCCATTGGGACGAATCTACCCCTTTTACTCTTGGATATATAAAAGTTTCTTCATCATTTAAAGTAAATACTAATTTATCTGGATACCATTCCAGACCATAAGTATTAAAACGGGAAGTATCTACTTTTGTGGTTCCATGGTGCGGTGGTGTTTCTTTTTGTTTTAATTCTAATGTGTAATAGGAGTGTGTTGTTTGGTAGATGATATCGTCAAAATTAAGGTGTTCCATAATATCAATTTCTCCATTTCTTGGATAAGCACCATATTTCTTTTGTTCGGCTAACATCCATATGGCGGGCCAAGCACCTTGAGCACTCTCAAGTTTTGCACGAATCTCAATCTTACCGTATTGAAATGCAAATTTACCTTTGCTATATATACCTCCTGTTAAAAAAGGTCTCGGATCGTTCAAAGTATCTTGGTTGATAATCCCTTTTAAAAATAAGTTTCCATTTGAAATAGAATAACATTGTTGATTACTAGTCATATGTTTGCCCCAATCTGCATTATTAGGTGGAATTCGAGTCCATTTGGTTGTGTCTAGCTTAGCGTTATCAAAATGGTCTTCCCAAATAATGCGCCAATCCATCCTGTCTCTACCATTTTTTTGTAAATAAATATATGAATCAACGATATCAGAAGGGACTTCTTTACAATTGACTAAAAAAATCGTTAATATTGATATTAACCAGTAGTACTTTTTCATTTCTTTTTCAAGTTAATTAAAAATAATGTTCTTTAACTATTTGTATTATTAGTCCACGTTTATTTCGTGGCAGGAAAATCCTGTTTTGAAAAGTTGCGTCAAAACAGTTAGTTGAACCACGCCTTTGTCGTGGCAGACTAATCTCGCTTCATGTGCTGAACTTGCTTTGGTATCTAGCAGGATCTCAGGTTTAATACCTCGACCCTTGGGTCGATTTTCTGGGGCCAGGGCTTAATACCTCTTATTTTTATCAAACGTAAAAAACGAAATCATCTGTTCTTCTACGCAAAGTTAAGTTTTACATTTATTAAAAACGTATTTAATAATTCAAATAGTTATACTTTTGCATCATAATATTTTTAATAAAATGCAACAGACTACAAATACCATTTTAATGATTCGCCCTATAGGTTTTAGGATGAATGAACAAACTGCAGTAAATAACTATTATCAAAAAGTAATTGATAATTTATTGCCAGAAACGGTTAATGCCAAAGCGCAGCAAGAATTTGATACGTATGTTGAAAAACTAAGAGGAATAGGAGTGAATGTTGTAGTTGTTAATGATACAGATGTAGCAGACACGCCAGATTCTATTTTTCCAAATAACTGGGTGTCGTTTCATGAAAATGGTGATGTAGGTTTATATCCAATGTTTGCAGAAAACAGACGTTTAGAGCGTCGTGAAGATATTTTGAATACCTTGGAAGAAAATGGGTTCCTAATAAATAATATTGTTGATTATACTAGTGCCGAGGAAGAAAGTGTATTTCTTGAAGGTACCGGAAGTTTGTTGTTAGATCGTGAAAACAGAAAAGCATATTGCGCATTGTCTCCAAGAGCAGATGAAGATTTGTTTATTGAATTTTGTGAAGATTTTGAATATACACCGATAATATTTACTTCAAATCAAACAGTAAATGGCGTGCGCAAAGCTATTTACCATACTAATGTTATGATGTGTTTAGGAGAAACTTTTGCCGTTATATGTTTAAGTAGTATTGATGACAAAAAAGAACGCAAAAATGTGATCGGTCATTTAAAAGAAAATAATAAAGAGATTATTGATATCACCGAAGCACAGGTGAATAATTTTGCAGGCAATATGCTGCAAGTAAAAGGGGCTAACGATGCCCGTTATTTAATTATGAGTCAAGCAGCTTATAATTCTTTAACAGCATCACAAATCGAAAGCTTAGAAAGACATACCAAAATATTATCAAGTTCTTTAAATACTATTGAAGCTTGTGGTGGTGGTAGCGCACGTTGTATGATGGCAGAAGTATTTTTACCTAAAGCTTAATCTTAATCTTCATTAGGTCTAGACTTAGGCAATTGCACATAGAATGTACTACCTACCCCTTGTGTGCTTTCAACCCAAATTTTACCATTATTCAATTCTATGAGTTCTTTACAAATAGAGAGTCCTAAACCAGTACCTTTTTCATTGTTGGTACCAACGGTGGTGAAAGAACTGTTTTTGAATAGTTTTTCTAAGTTTTGTTTAGAAATACCAATGCCTGTATCCGCGATACTTATAATACAGCTCCCATTGCTGATATGGTTCGAAATAGTAATCGTATCTCCACTTTTACAGAATTTTAAAGCATTTGCAAGTAAGTTCTGAACAACAATTTCAAACATACTTCTGTCTGCATAAGCAAAGTCACGTAAAGAATGGTCGGTTAAAGTAATACCTTTATTCTCCATACGCTGTTCAATAAGATTGACCTTATCTTCAAAAACTTCTTGTATATCAAATAAACTAGGCTTTGGCTCTAAGGACTGCATTTGAGATTTAGACCAGTTTAATAAATTAAACAATAATAATGATGCATTGTTTGCGTTTTCACTTAATTCTGGAATTAAATTATCAAACTCTTCTCTAGACAACGAACCGTCTTTAAGTAAATCGATAAAACCATTAATGGAAGACAAAGAGTCTTTTAGATCATGAGAAACAATAGAAAATAGTTTGTCTTTTACATTATTAACATTTTCAAGGTGCTTGGTTTGCTCTTGAAATGCCACGTTTTGTAATTCAATTTTAATGTTTTTTTCTTCTAATTCTTGAGTGTACTTTATATTGTTATTACGCTTCAGGTAAATTAGAACTAAAAAAGTAGACATAATAGCGAGTGCTGCTAATAAAGCGTAAAAAATTAGCTTAAATCTATCAAACTCTTTTTTTGTTTTAGCTGTTTCTATTTTCGTTACAGGATCAACTACGTGTTTATTGATAACTGGTTTGTCAAAACCGGGATCTAGCTCAAGTTCTAGAGGTTCATCCGTTTTTGAATCTATTTTTACTTCATTTTTATTAAGCTTATTTTTTAAATCGTAATATTGACGTTGCCAAACAAAAGCTCTGTCAAATCGTTTTTTTATAGAATCTAACGATTTCATCAATTTGTAATGCTTAAGCAGTTCCGTTTTATTATCTATATTTTTTGCAATGGCGCCAGCTTCAAGTAATTGCTTTTCAGCTGTGAGTAATTGACCTTGTTGTAAATTTAAATCACCAAGGTTATTTAAAGCAGTTAATAATCCCTCTTTATAACGACCACGTCTATTAAGCCTTAAACCTTTTACTAAATAATCAGCCGCATTATCATAATCGTTAAACTTTAAATATTCACCCCCTAATTTAGAGTAAATACTTCCGCGTACAGAGTCATTACTTGTCTCTTTGTTGGCTAATACTTTTTCGTAATACTCTATCGCTTTTCTGTGTTCCTTTTTAAAAGAATATAATTCAGCTAATTGACTGTTTGATTGATTGATTCCCTTAACATCATTTAACTGTTCCTGAACATTTAAGGCTTTTAAATAAAATTCTATCGCTTTATCGTAAGCATTAATGTTATAATATGCATCTGCTAAGTTGCTATAGGCTAATCGTAGGTCATGTACTAAATGTCTTTTTTCTAACTCTTTAATAGCAGCAAGGGAGAACTGTAACCCTTTGTTGTAATTCCCTCGTTTAATTTCAATTAAACCAATACTGTTATTTACTTTAGCAACTCCAAGCGTGTCCTTTAATTGATTAAATAAAGCTTTAGATTTTTCATAACCACTAACTGCGTTTATATAATCGTCTTTTTTTGCATAAATTAATGCTTTGTAATAAGTGATCTCTGCAATACCTTTATTATAATTTATATTATTGGAAAGTTTCTCACTTTCAATAATATATTTTAAAGCTTTATCATAGTCATTTATATCGTAAAGCGACTTAATAAGTTTTAATGATGTTTGTATTTTTAAGGTATCTTGACTTTGGAAAGCTAATTCTATTGCAAGGCTATCTACATCATTGGTTTGGGAATAACCAATTAACGTGGATAAAAATATAATTAAAGTAATTATTTTCCTCATACAACATTCAAATTACAACTATAAACAAGCAATAATCAATATGTGTCTTAAACTTGAGGGAAAGTAAGATCGCTTTATTAAGTTGTAACGTATTTGTTAGTGTTAAAATTTCCAAAAAATGGATTTATTAATAGCATTACGAAACAAAAATTGGAAAAAGCACTATCAAAATCTAATTTCTGCGTCTTAATACCAATAAATTAGATAAAAGGACATAGGGAATTTAACAAAAAAATCGACGAATAGACGAACGGTAAGAATCATAGAAAAAGAGCGTTTTTATCGACGAAATGCATTTTTTTTTTTGGTGTTTTACTGGTTTTTTTGTAAGACCTTGTAAATGAAGTTTTTATTTGTTTTTTCTTTCAAATAATATTTGAGGTTTTATTTTAGGAATTGGCATTTTTATTAAGGTTAATTTTGAGGTTAATACTTTAATAAAAGTTTTATCTTTGCTCACTTAAAAATCCACTATAAAATGAGCCTTCAAGAGACTTTATCTAATCAAGTAAAGCAAGCTGTAAAATTTAGTTTTAATGTAGAATTGGAAACGGTAGAATTTCAAGCAACCAGAAAAGAGTTTGCCGGTGATATTACTGTTGTTGTTTTCCCAATGTTACGTTTTGTAAAAGGCAACCCTGCGCAAATTGGAGAAACTATAGGTAACTATTTAGTGGAAAATGTAGCAGATGTTAAGGCTTTTAATGTGGTGAAAGGTTTTTTGAATATTGAAATTAGCGATTCGTATTATATCAATTTTTTTAATAGTATAAAAAATAATGAAACCTATGGTTTTGTTTCACCAACGGCGGAAGAAAAAGCGGTGATGGTTGAGTATTCTTCACCAAACACAAACAAACCATTACATTTAGGACATGTACGAAATAATCTTTTAGGTTATAGCGTTGCTGAAATTTTAAAAGCTGCTGGAACAAAAGTTTACAAAACTCAAATTATAAACGATAGAGGGATTCATATTTGTAAAAGTATGTTAGCCTGGAAACGTTTTGGAAATGAAGAAACTCCAGAAAATACGGGTTTAAAAGGAGATAAACTAGTAGGGAATTATTATGTAAGGTTTGATCAGGAGTATAAAAAGGAAATCCAGAGTTTAGTAGCCTCGGGTGAAACAGAGGAAGCAGCCAAAATAAAGGCTCCCATTTTATTAGAAGCTCAAGATATGCTTTTAAAATGGGAAGCAGGCGATGAAGAAACAGTGGCACTTTGGAAGAAAATGAATGGTTGGGTATATGATGGGTTTGATATAACCTATAAAAATTTAGGAGTAGATTTTGATACCTTATATTATGAAAGTAATACCTATTTATTAGGTAAAGAGTTTGTTGCAGAGGGATTAAGATCTGGTGTTTTTAATAAGGAAGAAGACGGCTCTGTTTGGTGTGATTTAACCGAAGATGGATTAGATAAAAAAATTGTATTGCGTGCTGATGGTACAGCAGTTTATATGACTCAGGATATTGGTACGGCGATACAACGTATTAAAGATTATCCAGATGTTGGTGGTTTGGTTTATACGGTTGGGAACGAGCAAGATTATCACTTTCAGGTATTGTTTTTAATTCTTAAGAAACTTGGTTTTGAATGGGCTAAAAATTTATACCATTTAAGTTATGGGATGGTAGATTTGCCAAGCGGAAAGATGAAGAGTAGAGAAGGTACTGTGGTTGATGCCGATGATTTAATTGATGATATGGCTAGTACCGCTGGTGAGATTTCAGAAGAATTAGGGAAACTTGATGGCTATTCTGATGATGAAAAGCAGGCTTTATATAAAACCATTGGTTTAGGAGCTCTAAAATATTATGTCTTAAAAGTAGATCCTAAAAAACGTATTTTATTTGACCCTAAGGAATCAATCGATTTTCAAGGGAATACAGGGCCTTTTATACAGTATACTTATGCTAGAATTCAATCTATTCTAAGAAAAGCAAATGTAAGCGACACTGCAATAGACACCATGGCATTGCATTCAAAAGAAAAAGAACTTTTAAAACAAATTCAATTGTTTCCAGAGGTTGTGCAAAATGCAGCCGCACAACATAGCCCGGCATTAATTGCTAATTATACTTACGATTTGGTTAAGGAATTCAATTCTTTTTATCAAAATGTATCCATCTTAGGAGCAGATAGCGATAGCGAAAAAACATTTAGAGTACAGCTTTCAAATACGGTGGCCAATACGATTAAAAATGGATTTGGGTTATTAGGAATTCATGTACCAGAACGAATGTAGTTTTTTATACTCGTTTAACAGTTAGAAAAGCATAAGGGGATTTTAAACTACATAGCTTTTAAAATCACCTTGTTTTATAAATCCGAGTTTAGAATAGACTCTTTCTCCGGCAATCGATGCCCCCAGTACAGCTTGTTGGCTTGCGTTTTCATAGGCTTCAAATAATAACTTATTGGTCATTATTTTTCCTAGTCCAAAACCTCTGTATTTAGGTAAAGTGCCAATCATGTGCAAACCAGAGATCCCTCTTTTGTCTAATAATAACATGCCGCAACTGGCATATTCATCATGATGTTTTCCTATAAATAATTTCAGTTCTTGACACTCTACCAAAGGTTTTATAGTAGAAGGAAGAATCTTGTAATTAAAAGCTTTTGAAGCTATTCTGGCAAATTCTGTAGCGGTTGTATTATTATCTACTTGATATATCGTAGAAAAATCATTGACAGGTTTAGTTGCTTTATCTAAATCCAGATACATGCCTATTATAGAAGAACTCAGTTTAAAGTCATGATTCAATAACTGCGTTTCAATGGTTTCGTTCTGGAGTAGGAATACTTTATTAGATATTTCATTAGCTTTTATCTTATCGTACAGATTTTGGTAATTTACTTGTTCCTCGTTTAAATCAAAAACAATGTTCGGCCAAGACAAATTGCCGGCT